>DXCW01000233.1 GCA_019115805.1 Candidatus Sphingobacterium stercorigallinarum | reverse complement strand
GATTTAAACGCGTCCAGACCCTTCCCACTAAAACCAGGCCGAGTGCCTCTCGCATCTTAAAAAATAACGAATAGAAACCACCTGGAGTCTCCTATGAATAAAAAAGCGAGAATTGGATCTGTTCCAATTCTCGCTTTTTTATTGTGCCGTAAAAGGCTTTATCCACGTTTACCCGTTAGCAGATACAGTACAGCCATACGCACGGCTACGCCATTCTCGACCTGATCTAAAATGATCGAGTGGGAACTATCAGCTACATCAGACGTAATTTCTACCCCTCTGTTAATCGGGCCTGGATGCATGATCACAATTTCTTTATCCAATCGATCTAAAATTTGCTTATTCAAGCCATACAACATGGAATACTCCCGTAGCGATGGAAAATACGCAATGTCTTGACGCTCCAACTGAATCCGCAACATATTGGCAACATCACACCAGGCCAATGCCTTCATTAGATCGTGCTCAACTCGAACACCTAAAGAATCTATATACTTGGGTATTAATGTCGTAGGTCCACAAACCATCACTTCCGCACCTTGCTTTTGCAAGCAAAGGATATTGGAGAGCGCAACGCGCGAGTGCAAGATATCGCCAATAATAGCGACCTTCTTCCCCGCTACGTCACCTAAACGTTCCCGGATAGAAAAGGAGTCCAGAAGCGCTTGGGTGGGGTGCTCATGCGCGCCATCCCCTGCATTCACAATCTGGGCATCCACATGACGGCTTAGAAAGACACCAGCGCCAGCATAGGGATGACGCATGACGATCATATCCACCTTCATGGCCAGAATATTATTTACCGTGTCAATTAACGTTTCTCCCTTGCTTACCGAGGAAGACGACGCAGAGAAATTGACGATATCGGCTGACAGACGTTTTTCCGCAAGTTCGAACGAGAGTCGGGTACGCGTTGAATTCTCAAAAAACACGTTGGCAATCGTAATATCTCGTAATGAAGGTACTTTTTTAATCGGGCGATTCAGTACGTCTTTGAAATTGGCCGCCGTATCCATGATCAGTTCAATATCGTTCTCGTTGAGATCTTTGATACCTAAAAGGTGGCGCGTACTAAGTTGTTCGGATGTTGACATGTAACTTAAATAACGATATTTATTTTTTCTCGGTGATCAATACAATACTATCTTCTTCATCGATCTCAGTCCAGCTCACAATCACCTTTTGAGAGTCGATGGAGTCGACCTGTATGCCAATATAATCGGGCTGAATTGGAATTTGCCGGGAGAACCGTCTATCGACCAACACCATCAGTTCGATGTTTCTAGCCCTTCCAAACGCTTGAATCGCGTCCATGGCAGAACGAATAGTTCGCCCTGTCCATAAAACATCATCCACAAAAATCACGTCCTTTTCCTCTACTATAAAATCAATGACTGTCCGATTAGCCAATAACGGAGTGGCGCCCTTCAAACGAAAGTCGTCGCGATAGAAAGTAATGTCTAACGTACCCAACGGCACTTCTATCCCGGTCATTTCTTGAATTTCATTCACTAAACGCTGCGCTAAGTACGTTCCTCGAGGTTGAATTCCGATAATCACGGCATTTGAAAAATCACCATGATTTTCAATCAATTGTTGGGACAATCGTTTAAGCGTAATCTGAAATTTCGGACCTTTAAGTAGTATCGATTGTTTCATGTACGGTTCTGTTTCGCCAAATTTACGGCATTTTTTCGGAAATCACGAATAGCGCATCGGGCAAAAAATTAACAAAAAAGGCAGCTGAGCTGCCTTTTTTGTTAATTTCCTCCCTGATACAAACTACTGTATGTTTGATAGAGTTGGTTAACCTCATCCAATAACTCTTTCTGATCCGCCGATTCCAATATCCGCTGATAGTTTTGAATGGCCGCTAGACCGAAACGCATATTTCTATATTCTAGATTCGGTTTTGTCTCAGCGATACTGGTATAATATGCCATGCTTTCTCGCAAGAACTGCAAATTACGCTTCGTAATTTCGTTTGCTTTTTCCGCTTCGCCCGTACGATACATCGCATCCAACAAACTCGTGTAAGAAAACACTTCGGACATCAGATACGTCTTTTTAGGTAAGTTATCATAAGCGTTATTAACCAATATCTTGGCATCTTCATCACGACCTATCGCCAATAAATTTTGCGCGGTCTCTCCGAACAAAGTCCCTGCATACATACTGATATAGCGGTAGGAGTCCGGATCGAGGTAACTGGCGTTAGCAATGTTACCCCATTGGAATTTATTAATAATATTATCGTAGGTGCCTTCCACATCGCTGATGGGTCCTGACACTTCTCCTTCCTCTGCTAAGGCTACCGGCATCAAGCGGAGCGCGAAGCCCTCAGACACCAAATACTTACCCAACCCAAGCATATTATCTTCAGGCGTCGTGCTGGTAAAATACACGGGACGCTCCCAGTTGTTATTCGCCAAGACAGCCATAATCGAAAGATCTGCTCGCGAGACAATCCCACCACTGAAGTCCCATTTCATCGTATCCACGATCGCATCCTGCCAAGATTCAGGTACGACTTGATTCTGTATTACTGCTTGCCGATCGATCTGATACTGCATTTTTTTAGTCGGCAGAATATTCGCCCAATCCCCGCTTTGTAATTGTACTTTATATTGCTGATCATCTGACAACATAATCGTTAACAAATCTTCAATATCGACATGATTCGGTATATTCATATCGCTATAATAGATCACATCACGCACACCGTCTTTAATTTTCTCTGGATCGATATTAATCGGCAACGCCTCCGCATCATTCACTTTTTTCATCATTTGGCGCATATACCAATCAGCGCTCAGCAAACTTAAATTGACCACTCTCACGTCGGTCCGGAACCCTTCCACTTCCTGCACATACCACAACGGGTACGTATCGTTGTCCCCATAGCTGAATAGAATCGCATTCGGCGCGCAGGATTCCAAGTAGTTTTTAGCCATATCTCGTGCTAAAAACTTCTCCGAGCGATCGTGGTCGTTCCAGTTCTGACTGGCAAGCAATACCGGTCCGGCTAACAAAGACACCCCTGTTGCCCCAATAGCAGCCGCTTTCGCATTGACTTTTTTGGATAGTAATTCGGAGAGCCAGATCACCCCCATTCCAATCCAAATACAAAACGCATAAAAAGAGCCCGCATACGCATAATCTCGTTCTCGTGGCTGGAGCGGCGTCTGATTTAAATACAATACGATTGCTAAACCGGTAAAGAAGAATAACAAAGCCACCACGGACGCGTCGCGCTGTTGTTTTCTAAACTGCCACATTGCTCCTAAAATCCCTAGAATGAGCGGCAGAAAGAAATACGTATTTCTCGCTGCATTTTCTTTTTCCGAGGTCGGCAAATCGTATTGCCCACCCAGTCGAATATTATCCAGCGGTTTGATTCCAGATATCCAATTCCCTTCGGTGAACGATCCGTGCCCTTGTTGGTCATTTTGCCTTCCCACAAAATTCCACATAAAATAGCGACTGTACATATGTCCGATTTGATAACCGAAGAAAAACTTCAAATTATCAACCATAGTCGGCTGATCATTGGGACCGAGGTTTAAATAATCTCGATAAAACGACTCGTGCCTATCGGAGTGCGTACGCGGAAACAATGTGCTTCTACTCCATTCGTAATCGTATCTCTTCTTGGCGACGGCGTAGCGATCACCATCCTTGCGATACACCTTGCCGGATTCAAAAACATCCGTAGGTTGCGCATCGAAAAAACGACCGTGCAACAAAGGCTCATCACCATATTGCTCCCGGTTCAAATAACTTAAAAAGGTAAACGCATTATCAGGATCACTATTATTTAAGGTAGGATCAGCTTTGGCACGAATCAAAATCATCGCAAAGGAACTGTATCCAAAAATGATAAAAGACACGCTTAACAAAGCGACATTCAAGATTGGCTTGAGTTTCTTTTTTGAATACCATATACCGTAAACCAAAGCACCGATCACCAACAGGGCAAATACCGTGACACCCGATCCGAAACCTAATCCAAGTTGATTGACAAAAAACAGGTCAAAATAAGCGGCGAATTTAATCAGATATTGAATCACACCCCACAAGACAAAGGCCAACACCAGCACCCCTAGCAGCAACGCCTTTGCCACTCCAGCGCCGGTAACTTGAGTCGTCTTGCGAAAATAGATAACGAGCGCAATCGCAGGAATCACCAATAAGTTCAACAAGTGTACACCAATTGAAAGCCCCATCACATAAGCTATCAATACCAACCAACGGTCGGCACCGGGTTCATCCGCGCGCACTTCCCATTTTAAGATCGCCCAAAAGACGACCGCTGTACATAAAGATGACATGGCATAAACCTCAGATTCAACCGCAGAAAACCAAAACGTGTCGGTAAAGGTATAGGCTAAAGCCCCAACCACTCCTGAACCCATTATTTTTATCAATGTGCTCTGCGGAATGTCTTTCCCGTTTGTCAAACTCGTATACGCTTTTTTTGTCAACGCGGTCACCGTCCAAAACAGAAAGGTGATGGTCAAACCACTACACACTGCTGATCCCACGTTCATCCAGTACGCAATACGCTCTACATTTCCCATCGCCAGATTCGAAAACAGATTCTGGATCATCAGGAACAACGGCGCGCCCGGTTGGTGGACGATTTGTAATTTGAAGGCGGAGGCAATAAACTCGCCCGTATCCCACCAACTGGTCGTCTTTTCCAATGTCAATATATAGACCAGTGTCGCAATGAATCCACAAGCCCACCCCAACAGGTTATTGATTTTGTTATAGTTCATATTCAGTATTCGAAGGTTCTCTCAAAAAATCTGCTTCGAAAATAAGGAATACAAACTATAATTGGATAAATACTTTCTTTTTTATGGACTGAAAAAGCCATTTTATGCTCGAAAACCATTTCGACGAGAACATTCTAAAAAAATATATGATTGAAAATCAGCTGAAATGAAAAAATTAGCCTGATTTAATTTGCAGAAAAGAAAAGTCCGCGTATATTTGCAACGTCAAAAGGAAGGTTACTCCCTTACGATCTATGAAAGTTTGCCCGATAGTATAATGGTAGTACGACAGATTTTGGTTCTGTTTGTCTAGGTTCGAATCCTGGTCGGGCAACACATAAAAAGGCTGTAGATACAGCCTTTTTTCATTTCCACTTTTTTCACCAGCACCGATCAAACGTAAAAAGGATCAAGCTGAATTCTTGGGGGGAATACTAAAAATTTCCTAGTTTAGCATCTTTAATACAGATATCCCTTGCAAGAAGCCGAACGTAAATTACTATCCCTATTGATGCCCGAAGGGCTTTTGGAATACTTTCAAATTTTAGAAGTCAATCAAGTTGACAATCACCTCCACATTTATTTAGATGAGCTTAATATTGCTCCGACAGGCTATGAGAACAGCAAATT
>DXCW01000232.1 GCA_019115805.1 Candidatus Sphingobacterium stercorigallinarum | reverse complement strand
AAAGCTGCAGTAGATTTGACCACCGGTACGGGCTTAGCCGATATCCGGGCCATCACTTATGAAGACGGCACACCACTTCTGGATCAAGGACGTTTGTGGTACACCATGACGATGCGGGGGCGTGCACTTCCCCATCACTTACAAGGAGTGTTCAGTATGGATCCTACAGCCTTTGATATTCGCTTTGAAGGCGCGATTGTATTTGATCGTCAAGACGGATTATTGCGCAATGAAGTAGCGTCCCATCTTTTTTACGATCGACTCGATTCGGTTTGGCGCGGGGTGACTACTGGATTCAGTGCATACGCCGATTTGGAAAATGAAGAAAAAGAATTACTCGTTATAGAGAGTAAACAAGATCCTCGATTTGGTTTTTCCATCATGAATGCTCGGGAAATGGGGCAGGTGGGGGACATTGAAGATGCCCACATGTTGTACGATTCGCAAGCGGGTAAGTGGCGCATGTTAACCTGTGAAAACCGAGACGCCGGTTATAAAGCCGTGATGCTAGAATCGGACCACTGGGATCACGGATATCGCCAAATAGCTGGACCTGTTGCACACAATTCCACGGGAACGTCTATACAGCGCATAGCTGGAAAGTTGTATTGTTTTTCGGGGAGTGATCAGCGGGATATTTTTATTTATTCGTATCCCGATCTAACAGAACTAGGCACATTGAATATGGATTTACCGCCTTGGGACGAGACGTCCAATACGCGGGTTTGGCCCAACGTGGTCGAAATGCCTGAGGGCTATCCCGCAAGGTATCTGGCATTGATGATGGACCGGTTTAATTTTCCGGGCATTCAGGGGAATAATTGGACCTATGGAGCGCTTTATCTCTATTACGGTTATTAAGGACTAGAAAGAGACCGACGACTTAACCCTGCCGGCGGCTCTCTACCGTGTAGATAAAGCTTTCCGCCCGGTAATACCCCAAATTATATTCTAAAGGACGTTCTGCCTGGTCAAATACGTATCGTTTACGAAACAAGATGGCTTCTCCAGGAGCGGCGTCCAATTTTTCAGCCAAGAATTTATCTGCTATTAGCGCACTGATTTCTTCTTTCGACAAATCCGCAACGATGTGGAAATCATGTTCCAAAATATCATATAAAGGCCGTTTGAAATCTTCTTCTCCACTGAGTCCGATACGCGGATGAAAATAGGAAATGAAATATACAAAAGGACCGCTTTCCTGACCGCGCACCCGCTCTAATTTCAGCACCTTCTTTTCACCGTCGATTTCAAAGAAACGTTGCAGGGTTTCATCCGGCTTCTCCCAAGAGATGTGTAACTCAAAATTTCGAACAGGGATTCCTCGGGCCGCCATTTCTTGTGAGAAACTCAGCCAGTTATTCGATCTGGAACTGTATTTCTTTTTAACGACCCGGGTGCCCACTCCTTTTTTTCTGACCAATAAGCCTTCAAACACCAGTTTGTTTATGGCTTGGCGAAGCGTGGCTCGTGAAATAGCAAGTCGTTTTGCTAAATCCACTTCATTGGGTAGGAGTTTCCCATGCTGATAGTCGGGACTTTGCGCCAGTTGCCGGATGAGCTGTTCGGCTTGTACGTGTAAGGGGATAGGGCTTTTATGATCAATTTTAAGTTCCAATTCCGTTGGGTTTTATGTGCCGGTCAAAACAGCATGCACGGCTGTTATTTCAATTGAAAAGGGTACCACTCTTTCCGTTCAAAAATATACCATTTTTTTTAAAAAGAAGAGATTACTGCGGCTTGTTTGATTTTGAATGCATCTCAATGCGAATCAACCAGCCTATACACCAAGTTCACGTTGACCTCTGTTTTGGTCTGATGGTGACTTCCTACGTGCCTGGCAAAAGCATCTCCTGATGCAAGTGGGGGGAGTCCATCACCGGTCAAATCACGCTTGCTCTTGGTTACTTATAGCTTCTACACGTAAAAAAACCGGAAGGAGTTTACGCGCTCCCTGTTGTACCTGCGGAGATATCACAGCGGCCACGAAAATCGGCTCACACCCCATGTGCCGTTTTAATGAGAAGGGATTATCGTATCGCGAGCGGAAACAAGAAAGAAACCAAAAAGAAAAAAAATAAGCATCATAGCTGTTTTCCTAAAAAAGTTTTACATATTTGTATATGTATAGACATACGTACATTTGTTATCTATTCATTTGTAGGTGATTGTGAGGTTGGCTTTCGGTCAATCCGGTGCTATCCGATGTGTTTATATTGATTTTTTATTTTCTACCAATTATAAAATATTATGTGTTTTCTTAAAAAAAGTGATGTACTACAGGTTCTACCGCTCCGATTGTTGCTCCTTATGTGCGTTATGCTATTTCTCGGCATAGGCACGGGGTTTAGCCAGGAGCAAATCAAAGTGACAGGAACGGTAAGCAGAGCGGATTCGACGTCGTCGAGCCCCCGACTTTCCGGCGTCAGTATCACCGTGAAAAATTCGAATCAATCAACCGTCACTGATAGGAGTGGGTTCTTTGAAATTGATCTGCCGAATGAGGGGAGTGTATTGGTGTTTAACTACCTGGGATATTCGCCGAAGGAAATCGTCATTTCGAACCAGCGAGAATTACAGGTGGTTCTCGAACCTTCCGATGAATCCATCGATGAAGTGGTCGTGGTCGGCTATGGTACGCAGCGAAAATCGGATTTGACCGGCTCAGTAGGTGTGGTTTCCGGAGAAGAGCTTTTGCAAGCACCTGTAAACAATGCATTGCAGGGGCTTAAAGGTAAGGTTGCTGGGGTGAACGTCTTTTTGAACTCTGGATCACCTTCCGGAAGCCCACGTATTTTGATTCGAGGTTTGGGTACGATTAACTCTTCGTCCAATCCGTTGTTTGTAGTGGACGGCGTGGTGATGGAAAACATTCAATTTCTGAATCCCAACGACATTGAGCGGATGGAAGTGTTGAAGGACGCTTCATCAACGGCAATATACGGGGCCAGAGGGGCAAATGGAGTCGTATTGGTGACGACCAAACGCGGAGCAAATGTGGAAGGTACGGTAGTGGGATACGAGGGCTTTGTCAGTAGCGGCACCCTGGCTAAAAAACTAGATGTGCTGAATGCGAACGAATTTATGGACGTGCTGGAACAAGGGTTTGCGAATCATTCCAAATACAGCACCGGCGTAATCCCAGCGTTTACTCGAGATGATCCCAGATTATTCGACGCTGAAGGGAATCCGTTGTATGATACCGATTGGCAGGACGAAGCTACTCGGACAGCCATCTCACACAACCATCAAGTTTCCGTGCAAACCAAAGGAACACAATCTTCCTTTGGTGCCTTTTTAAATTATGCGGACATGCGGGGGATTATGTTGCGAAACGACTTGCGCCGCCTCAATGGAAAGCTCGCCTATGATGCCTCACCTACCGATTGGCTGACATTAGGCGTGAACGTTTTGGCGAATCATACGCGGGAAAATCAAACCGATGAGGGTGGGGGATATCAAATGCCCCGTCGATCGATGCTGGAAATGCCGCCTATTTTTCCAGTGAAATTTCCCGATGGAACCTGGTCGAACAGTGGGATGATCAATGATCCGTTTGGCTTTGAGGCTATCCCCAATCCGGTACATGTGCTGGAAACAGAAGATCGCTTACGCAACAGAACGCAACTTTTCGGAAACGTGTATATGACCTTCCATCTTTTACCTGGATTGGATTTAAGGACGCAGTTCGGGTTCGATAAACACGACAGCAACGTTCAAGATTACCAACCGACCGATTTAATCAATATTTCCGCGCCGCTAGGCTTTGCTCGTCTGGAAAATCAACGTTCTTTTTACTGGCAGGAGGAAACGTATTTAAATTATAATAAGGAGTTAGATGATCATCGAATTAATGCGGTGTTGGGCTTGAGTTGGCAAGAGCGGGTGTATCAGGACAACTGGATAACAGCAGAAGGCTTCGCTGATGATTTCTTTCGTTTTAACGCGATACAATCCGCTAGTCAGCCCGGGCAGCCGGGTTCTTCATACGACCGTTGGGCGATGAACTCTTATTTTCTTCGCGGAAGCTATAGCTATAAAAATAAATACCTACTCACGTTGACAGGCCGGATTGACGGATCTTCACGATTTGGAGATCATAACAAGTATGGTGTGTTTCCATCGGCAGGCATCGGCTGGGTCGTGTCTGAGGAACCTTTTTTACAGCAGGTCGATGCCCTTGACGAACTCAAATTGCGAAGCAGCTACGGAGTTACAGGAAACACTGAGATACCTACTTATCAATCGCTAGGTACCATATCCACCAATACGACGTTGATTAACGGTTCACGCGTTTCACAAAGTTTCGTGAATCGCCTACCCAATCCCAACTTAGAATGGGAAAAAACCAATCAATTTGATGTGGGATTTGATTTGGCATTATTCCAGCGGCGGTTGAACGTTTCCTTTGACTATTATTACAAGCTGACGACCGACCTGTTGCTTGACAAACCGGTTCCGACTTCAACAGGCTTTGTGGGGGTCCGTGATAATATCGGCTCGGTTTCCAATCGGGGTATTGAGGTGATGGTTTCCGCCAGCCCGATTCGCCGAGATCAATTCGATTGGCAAACGACCTTCAATGCGAACTTTAATAAAAACCGAATAGAGGCGCTCGGTGAAAATGGGGAAGATATATTTCCCGGTCCCAATTGGGTGTCGGGGAGTCAGACGATTCTACGCGTGGGGCAACCGTTGAGCTCGTTTTGGGGATACCGTCGGTTAGGAATTTGGGGAGTCGATGAGGCGGAAGAATCTGGCGCCATACCCGGCACAGCCAAACGCAGTGACGACCGGCAAATTATTGGAAAAGGGTTACCCGATTGGATGGGAAGCTGGATCAATAATTTCCGGTACGGAAACTTTGATTTGAGCGTCGATGTGCAGTTCGTTTTCGGTGTCGATATTCTACAGCAATTTATGCACTCTATGGAGGACCGTACGGGGTATTCAAATGGTTTGGCCAGTACGTTATATGAAAGCTGGACGGAAGCAAATCCGCATACCATGATCCAGCAGATTCGTAATGGACCGTATTCGGGACAAAATAGTGAAGTGGATGATCATTGGGTTGCTGACGGTTCTTATATCCGTGGAAATCTGATCTCATTGGGATATCAATTTGGAGAGGAAACACTGGCTCATTTGAAATTAAAGGGATTACGCGTCTACGGAAGTGTGCAGAATGCCTTTTTAATCAGTTCCTCAACCTTTAAAGGCTACGATCCTGAAGCCACTTCCTGGGGCGGCGATCAATGGGGACAAAATATCTTCTTTCATCAATATCCAAACCCACGAACGTTCACACTAGGCGCGAGTTTTCAATTTTAATCGATTTTATTATGAAAAAGTTATTTTCCATCATAGTATTCAGTACCCTATGGGCCACATCATGTTCTGATTTTCTAACGGAAATCCCGAAGGACGAAATTGCACCCAGTCAATTCTTTCAAAATCCCGATCACGCGTTTAATGCGGTGAACGCATTATACCGTTCTGGACTGCCTTCTTTATTTGGTGGTGGTGTTTATTCGGGTTCTCGGATTATGTTAGGCGCATATAGCTCAGGTCTGATCGATAACGAATACAAGGGGCAGGAAGTCCACGTGCAACATGCGCAGCAATTGACGCTCAATCCAGTGAATATGTCAAGCTTCCTGGGCGGGATTTGGCGGGATTTATACCTCGGGATATCTCGGGCGAATAATGCCATTAAATACATTCCGGACACCCCGGGGCTTTCGCAGAAAGAGGCGGATCAATTGCTGGCAGAGGCTCATTTTTTCAGGGCATTGAATTATTTTTACCTTATTCGATATTTTGGAGATGTGCCTTTGGTGACGGCGCCTTACGAGGGACTCGATGGCCTGTATGTGCCCCGCAGCCCGATAGCTGACGTGTACCAATTGGTTGTGGATGATCTCCAATTTGCCACCGAGTCTGATCGGTTGGCAGAAAGCACCATGGGCAGTAATGAGAATCGCATCACCAGAGGGGCGGCTGAATCTTTGTTAGCCGATGTTTATTTGACGATGAGTGGTTTTCCTTTACGAGAGGATCATTATGCAGATGCGGCCGCTAGCGCGCGCACGGTCATTCAAAGCGGGTTATACACATTGACCACACACGACGAAAACGCCGATGGCGTATCGGTTCCCGAAGCGAGTGCCTATAATAAAGCACGGTTGGCGGACAATTTGCCGCGGGAGCATATTTATTACTTTGAGTACAAAATAGGCATCTCGCAATCCGGATACGCTCAATGGGCATTCCCGACAACGGTCTCACCTGAATTAGCCTACGCCATTGCCAATAATGCATATGCACCAACAAATCGATTGCTCGGTTTGTATGATGAATCGGAAGATCTTCGGATTCAGGAGGGACAGTATTTCCACTCAAGCTATACTACAGCAGACGGTACGACACTGCGATTCCAAACGGCTCCACACCTTTGGTTTGACGAGACGGCTGCATTTGAGACGGCGACTTCCGATAAAGATTTGCCCGTATTTACGTACAGCAATGTATTGCTGGTTGCCGCAGAATCCATTGCACAATCCGAAGGGGTAACCTCCGAGGCGGTGGGCTATTTGTCGGATGTTCGGGCCAGAGCCCACTGGAAATCGGATCGACAGGTCATCGTAAATCAATTGAGTGGATTGAGTGTTCAACAGTTCGTAGAAGAAGTATGGAAGGAACGGTTAAGGGAACTCGCCTTTGAGTTTCATATCTGGTCGGACATTCAGCGGACGCGTAAAATGCCGGTTGGTGATGACGGCGATATTCATTTTGTGGATGTGGTCGGCTATCAGAATAGTTTTGGGGGAACCTATCAAGAAAAGCATTTGTTGTATCCCATACCAGATGATGAAATGCAACGAAATCCCGAACTTGAACAAAACCCAGGTTATAGTGAATAGCCTGATGAAACGAAAAATGAAATAGGAAAGTTTGAAATGAAAAAAATTATTAATCTCCTTTTGATCGGGTGTATCGCCTTGTTTAGTAGCTTTCAGACGAAGGATTCGGTGGTGGTCTGGCAGATCGGCCAGGCCGACCGTAGTGCAGCAGAGTTCGCGTTGTCTGATGGACAGTACGAGAAGTTTTTGGACCATGATTTCGGATGGGAGGATCGGTATTACCTGATTGGTAAATCGGAGCCCGAAGTCGACTTCCCTTTTATTCTTCCCGGTCCGGATGATGGTTGGGGTGGGACCAGTTCTACGGCGGGTATCCGTACCCATGTCCTGAATATGTTATTCACGATGGAACAAATTCCATCGGAATCGGAATGGAAACTGGTTGTTGACGTTTTAGATGCGAATGAGCAACACCCTCCATATTTTAAAGTTACGGTAAACGATAAGTCGTGGCGATACCATGTGCCTGGGGGAAGTGGTGATCAGGCACTCCGCGGTGATTATAGCCAAAGTGAACCGTATTCGATTGAAATCCCCTTAACGTCCACAGATATCAACGTAGGTGGGAATCAAATCAGTTTCACGACCTTGGAAGGATCCTGGTTAGTTTTCGATCAGATTCGTTTGGTCGGCCCGAGCGATGCCGTGCTTCAGGCTGATCATCGAGGCGCATACGTTCGGAGTGTGGAGGCCGGGAATTATCAATTGGACGAAACCATTCAGCCTTTACTGATCGACCTGGAACATCTTGAAGGAAAACCTAACGTGGAGTTGTGGTTAGATCAACAGCGTATTCTTCAGCAGACCTTGGAGCAAGGTCGGTATGTTTTGGAGGCGCCGATGCCCGCTGTTACGGAACCGAAAACAAGCGACTATCGCGTTAAAATCGATGGACGGGAAGTCATCGCCGGGAAAATTGAACGCGCTCCGCAGCGCGTTCAACATGCAGCGGACTACATTGATACCCGCATGGGAACTGCCCATTCGCGCTGGATGATTGCTCCCGGTCCTTGGATGCCCTTCAGCATGGTTAAATTGAGTCCGGATAATCAGAACTCGGGCTGGCAGTCTGGATACGATCCTAGTTTCGAAAGCATAGGTACCTTCTCGCACATTCACGAATGGACCATGGGTGGTTTGGGGCTGATGCCCACAGCCGGTGCGCTGAAAACCAAAATAGGCGATCAATCGATATTTAAAAAGGATAGCTTATCCTACCGTTCGGCATTCGATAAACGTAGTGAAATCGCGGATGTCGGGTATTATAAAGTACAGCTGACCGATTACGACATTACCGCGGAACTTACTGCGACGACCCGATGCGGCTTCCAACGGTATACTTATGATAACACAGCGCATGGCCGGGTAATGATTGATTTACAGATCCCAGCGGAATACCGTTACGATATTTTAGATAGCCGCATCACTAAAATCAGTGATCGTCGCATCGAAGGATTTAGTAAACAACAGTCAAAAGGGGTTTGGTCAAAAGAAAGTGATCAAGATTATGTGATTTATTTTGTATTGGAGTTTGACCGAGATATCGAAAATTTTGGAGGTTGGGTAGATCAGGAGGTGCTAATGGAAACCGAAATTTCCGCGTCGGATCCCGAGTCTTTAGGCTATTTCGTGGAATTCGACACCAAAGACAACCCCGTTGTGCAAGTGCGCAGCTCGATATCGTATGTCGATATCGAGGGAGCTAGACGAAACTTGGAGGAGGAAATTGTGCAACCCTTTGGCTGGGATTTCGAGGCGGTACGACAGTATAATAAGGAGGCTTGGAACGCGATTCTAGAGCGCGTACGCGTCAGTAGCAATGATCGGCGTGAAAAAATTCGCTTCTATACCAATTTATACCGTTCGTATTGTCGAAATATGTTCAGTGATGTCGACGGACGTTGGGTGGATGCAACCGAGATCGTCCAACAGTTTGACGATCCAGATGCGGTGGCTTTGGGTTGTGATGCGTTTTGGAATACCTTCTGGAATCTCAATCAACTTTGGAATTTAGTCACTCCAGAATGGAGCTCACGCTGGGTGAAATCGCAGTTGGGTATGTATGATGCCAACGGCTGGTTGGCAAAAGGCCCTGCAGGTATGGAGTATGTACCCGTGATGGTCGCCGAACACGAAATACCTTTGTTAGTGAGTGCCTATCAAATGGGAATTCGCGATTACGACACCGAAAAAATGTTTGAGGCTGTTTATAAGATGCAAACCACGCCTGCTGAGCGTGTGGGAGAGGGATTAGCCGGAAATCGCGATTTAGAGCCGTATTTGCAATACGGTTTTGTACCCGCCGATCAAGGCCGGTTTTCCAACACATTAGAGTATGCTTATGACGATTGGACGGTGGCGCAATTAGCCAAATCAATGGAGAAAGAAGAAGTCTACCGACAGTTCAACGAACGGGGTAACTGGTGGACAAACGCGATCGATAAAGAAACAGGCTACGCGCGGATGCGCTACAGTGATGGAAAGTGGGAGGAAGACTTCGACCCCTTCACTTCGGGTGGGAATCGGCATTATGTGGAGGCAAATGCCTGGCAAATGACCTTTTTTGTACCCCAAGACGTGCCCGGTCTGGCCGATTTGATCGGTAAGGAACGTTTTATAGATCGTTTAACCTGTGGATTTGAGGCCAGTGAACCCTTGCGTTATAATGCGCCGGGAGATCAGTACTGGGATTATCCGGTGGTTCAAGGGAATCAACAATCCATGCATTTCGCTTTTCTATTCAATTGGGTAGGCGAGCCGTGGCAGACACAGAAATGGAGCCGTTCGATTATAGATCGTTACTATGGATTCGACCTGGCGAACGCGTATCTGGGCGATGAGGATCAAGGTCAGATGAGCGGTTGGTTTGTGATGGCCGCTTTGGGTTTATTTCAGGTAGATGGCGGCGCCAGATCGGTACCTATATATGAGATTGGCAGTCCCATTTTTGAATCGGTGGAGATCGATTTAGGTGAACAATATGGAAGGGGTAAGCAGTTTCGGATCGTTGCCAAGAACACATCAAGGGAAAATAAATATGTGCAAGAAGCCAAACTGAATGGAGAAACTTGGAATCAGTTCTGGTTTCCGGCCTCCGAACTTTTAAAAGGGGGAGAGCTCGAATTGATCATGGGACCAGAGCCTAATGTGCAATGGGGTGGCACCGAATATCCAGGTGAAACCAAACAGATCGCAAAATGAGAAAATTGATTTTAGGGCTGGTTTTGATCGGCTGTATAAGCTGTCAGCAGTCCACAAATTCCAATCATGAGCTGGCCAAGGTAGTCGCCCAAGATACCCTGCTTACGGAAGTGAAGGAAATGGCCAGAGAAACGGTGAAACGCGGATTTAGCGCAGGTGACGGATATCGAGAAGTCTGGA
>DXCW01000231.1 GCA_019115805.1 Candidatus Sphingobacterium stercorigallinarum | reverse complement strand
TAAATCGATATTTAGCGTGGGCTTTTTATCCAACAAATACCTGCTAGGTGCCGTATTATTGGGATTTATCCTCCAGGTGTTGGTGCTGTATATTCCGTTTATGCGCGAAGCGTTTAAATTGCAATGGCTGGGGGCAGAGGATTGGTTGATGGTCTTGGCTTTGGGAATTCTGCCTTTGCTGATCGATGAGGTACTGAAAATTTTTAGGCGAAGAGCTGCAAAGAAAAACCGACCGATCCCAGCTACAGATTAGGAGTCGTTTCTGTGGGGTAACAACCGGTTAATAGCAGCAAACGCCCCGCTTTCCTCGAGTAACCACATTCCGATTTTTTCTTCAGCAACACCCGGGCAAAGTTTGTACGTAAAAATGGGGTGCCCTTTATCGTCGCTCTCGATGTTCATCTTATAAAATTGAATCGAAGGGATATTTTTTAATGGGACAGACAATTCGGTAATATGGGAAGACACAATGACATAAGGGCCATCGATTTCAGCCAGACTACTCATCACTTGAAGGATAGCGTTTGAGGCGTCTTTGAGGTTGGTTCCTTTGAATAATTCGTCTAATATAACCAGTGCATTGGACTGCGGTTCGATTTGGTCCATAATGGTTTTCAACCGCATGGCTTCGACGTAGAAATGGCTGTATCCCAACTCCAGATTGTCCTGAAGGTTAATGCTGGTAAATAAGCCGTCAATGAGATCGGACTGAACCGATTCGGCAGGCACAGGGAAGCCGATTTGCATCAGATATAAGATGACGGATATCGACTTGATAAGCGAGGATTTGCCCGCCATGTTTGCTCCGGTTAAGAACCATAACTTTTTATCTTTGCTGATTTCTACGTTGTTCGTGACCGGCGTCGCGTGGAAAATATGTCGCACGCCGTTCAGGATGATCTTTCCGGTGTGATTCTTAGGATACACCTCGGGATAGCAAAATGAGTGAGCGGTGGCGACCTTGGCGACGGCTAAATAGGCGTCTAATTCGTAAAAATCACTGATGATCTGCTTGATTTGAGCGGCCAGTTCATAGCGGACTAAGCGATCGAATTGATCGATCGTGAAAATGTTTACTTTTAACTTATCGGCGTCCCACTCTTTATCTTTAAACAGTTTTGATAGACAGCTACGGAGTGTTGAGATCGACTCTTGAATATCCGGATACTTTTCGGGATGATCGATTTGGATATAAAATGCGTGAAGTTTAACCAGGAAATCACAGGCCTCGATGATCGATCGCTTTTTGTAATAATAGATGGGCGTGCGGACGCCGAAAATATCCATTAACCCCACTGAAGACCTTAGACCGGAATGTGCACGCTTTACAAATTTTTCTAAATCTTTCAAGATGACACGGTAAAATGGAAATGGAACCTCCGTTACGCACGTCAGACGACGAATTTTTTCTTGCCGCTCGATGATGACCTGTACATCGAGTTGTGGAGAATAGAAAAGCTGGTGTAAAAAATGCTGCCCACCTTCGGTGACGGCCTGATCAAAAAAGTCAAATATCGATCGGTTTCGCGAGTCACGTATTTGGATATCTTGTAAGGTCTGTTCGTCGGTTAGAAATGTAGCAGCCATATGATCTAATTTACGATTTAAATGTGATTATTTTTCGATAGAAAAAAAACGATTTCACTCCAGTCGCTCCGAATGGGTGCTCGAGGGATTCGAGTTCGGCAGGAATATTGCTGCTAAAATCACTGTTCACCAGCACGAAACCTTCAAAATGATACGCCATTCCTATTTCACCATTACCAGTACGTTTCTTTTCTCCGCCTTGGTGTTGATGTTTTTTATGCAATCGTGCCGCCATCAAAACCCGAAAGATGAGCAGTCCGATGCGGAGCAGGATGATGCTTCGTCGGTCGAACAATTGGATCAGCCGAGCTGGATAGAGCAACCCGACTCTGCATTTTTAACCTGGCAACGGTTTTACCAAGAACACGACTCCAATTTCCGATCCTCTCGATTTACAGCGAAGGACTCGCTGCGTATCTCACCGATAAAAGGCACCGTAAAGACGATTCATGATAGGGACTTTGACCCTGTTTACGCCAATTTTTTAGTGTACGCACCAGACAGCAGTCGTTATATCGATATGGATAGTTATTTGTGGAGTTTAGGAAAAGAGGATAACATTGATTTCAGTGTCGATCAGGAGATCAATCTGGTTGATTTAAAAACGGATTCTGTGACCCGAATTGCTTTCTTCGGACCGAGTTACCGGGTAGAGGAAGTCGTCTGGTTAGATAACCAACGCGTGTTGCTGTTGGGAATTGGAGATGGGAATCAGCCTTTTGTACAGCAAATCGATTTAAACGCGCTGTCCGGAAGAGTGTATACATACCCCGATTCCATTGACATCCAAGATCAATACCTAGAGCAGCGGATCCAATCTCGTTTAAAGGAATAGCTCCTCAATGGATAAGCGATCAGGCGAGGGCTTATTTAGGTTCACCTGTTTTAAGGAATTTATAGACCAAGCCCAACATGAAGTACTGTCTTAGCGTAGCGGTGGAATAATGCGAGTTGACATTATTATAAGCCCGGAAT
>DXCW01000230.1 GCA_019115805.1 Candidatus Sphingobacterium stercorigallinarum | reverse complement strand
TGGTGCGCGCAGAACAGGCTCGAGATGTCATTCGTATTTTAGAGCTCGCCGAGCAATCCTGGCACGAGAAGCGAACCATTCCGGTTACGGGAGAGTTGATATCCTAATGGAATATGATGCGGTAATTATCGGTGCGGGTGCCTGTGGACTGATGTGTGCAGCGCAAGCCGGTATGCTGGGGAAGCGCACTTTGGTCATCGAGGGAAATGACCGTGTCGGCGCAAAGATTCTTATTTCAGGAGGGGGGCGATGTAACTTCACCAATCTTTATACCTCAATCGATAACTTTGTGTCGGAAAATCCTCATTTTCTACATGGTGTTTTTTCGCAATGGACTGTGGAGGATACCTGTGCATTTTTTGAACGATATGGGGGGATCCAGGGTAAAGAAAAAACGTTAGGCCAACTGTTCCCATCAACGAACAAGGCGAAAGACATCGTAGCGGTATTTTCAAATTTGCTAGACCAGACCGATCAGGACGTCTGGCTCAATGCGCGGGCAGAAGCGTTCCATGTCGAGGGCGAGGTGTATAGAATTGATGTGGATTATCAGGGCCGGCGACGGGAACTGCGTGCAAAAAAAGTGGTCATTGCCAGTGGCGGGCTGCCGGTAGCGAAACTGGGTGCATCGGATTTTGCGTTGCGTGTGGCCCGGCAATTGGATCTAAATGTGGTGCGGACGGCACCGGCTTTAGTGCCGCTTACCGTTACGGGAAATCAAGCTTCTTGGTATGCATCGCTATCGGGAAATACCGTTTTTGCTCGAGTATGGAATCAGCGCGCCTCATTTGAAGAAAACATCTTATTCACCCATTGGGGCTTAAGCGGTCCGGCTATTCTTCAAATTTCATCGTACTGGCGTCCTGGAGAAGTTTTCTCGGTAGATTTATTACCGAACGCAGATATTGCCGAGCAGATCAAAGCCGAACGCAATAGTGGAGGAAAACGTACGATCGGCCAGCTGCTGGGGGATTTTTTTTCGCGAAGACTCGTCGAGGCTTTAGCTACCTTTCTTCCTACCGATATAAAAATTGCCTCGTTATCAAAAGCTGATGCCAAGCACGTCGCAGAATGCATTCATCGTTTTCAGGTCAAAGCGGCAGGAGATAAGGGATACGATAAGGCCGAGGTGATGCGGGGAGGAATTGCTACCGATGAGTTGAATCCAAAAACGCTCGAGGTGAAAAAATTTCCTGGTCTCTATTTTGGAGGAGAAGCCGTCGATATTACCGGTTGGTTGGGAGGTTATAATTTCCAATGGGCCTGGTCTGCCGGTTACGCGATCGCGCAAGATTTATAACAGACCAGCGAAGATGCAGGCTACAGGCGGAAAATCAGGAGCAATTTGTACGCCAATCGGCATCCTCTCCAATTCCTTGTCGTCGCGTGAGAAAATATTTTGATCGTTGTGGTCTGTTTATGTCCGGACATCAGCTTTCTTTGAATCCGTCGTATAGCTCATTTCAGTAGCATCTATCCCTCAATAGGTGTTTTAATCACAAAAAAGCAAAGATCTGTAGTTCGTCGTGCGGATATCGATGACGACACGATGCCGGGGACACTTCGATATCGATTATTTCTGCTTCATTTCCGTTGTATTTTAAGGGGTACTTCAGTGAAACTTTTGATGTATAGAAAGCAACGGCATTCTCATCACGTTCAATATCTTGAGGTTTCGCGCCTTTACAGATGACTAGTTTTTCTTCCCTATATTCATCTATCCGATAAAACGAGAAGTAATTGGCGTCCTTAGTTTGCACGAATGCATGCCCTCCGACAAAATTATTGAATTGTGGTCGGTGACTGACGCCCATATAGATCGTGGCCGTCATTTTTACACCGCGATAGATGTTTTATACGTTTCAGTGTATAGTGTCAGTCGCTCAGCAATTCATATGGTGCTTTTTATCAACCGCGTTTTCGTGCACGTGGAGACTTCAAAACAGCGACACTTCGTGGAAAGCGGGGCGGATTAATAGAGTTGAATGCCTATCATCCACAGGAAGGATAGCGATGTCAAAACAGCGAGAATACTCAAAAAGTAACGCATTTTTAAGTAAGCGGAATCTCTGTTCTCGTCATTTAGTGTTACGGGATAATTAGCGTATCTCGGATGTCTGATAAGAAAAAACAAGATCAGTAACGTACCAACGTTCACCAATAAGCCATAAATTAAATGAATTTTATCGCCCCAGTTATCTGGGGATCCGGAAAAATCGATATGGGTAATGATACGGTCATCCAAGTCGTGATATAGGACAGCGAGCCCTATCGAAGACGTAATAAATAATAGGATAGACATAGAAAATAGGAACAGGACTGCTGTAGGTATTTTGCTTTCCATAAACGCGTTGAATGTAGAAATGAAAATAGGTAACTATTGCCAGAAAGTAAAATGTTCGACGCAATAGATGCTTGGTGAGGATAATATAACCAAAGGGAGGCGTGTTTTCGGAGTGGATACCTTTCGGTTCAACCTGGAAATAGCCTTATTACGAAGAAGAAGAACAGATGTTGGAGAAGTAATTGCTGTAAAACGGAAATCAGATGCGACAGCTGAACGTGAGATTGCTCCACCTAGAATGTGAGATTTGCCATAAACCGGTTCATTTACAGGGTGTCTGTTTATCGCCGCATGAATGCACCGAAACGAGACTTGTATATAAGCCGCAGAAGTAAGGATGGAAATGCATTGATTTTTTGTAAATTTGCTACATGAAGCAAACCGGTTCTATCGCTGCAGCCTGTTAAAGGATGGAGAGGAAAGTCCGGGCAACATAGAGCAATACGCTTCCTAACGGGAAGGCTATTTTAGAAATAAAATAGACAGCAAGTGCCACAGAAAATATACCGCCTTTTTAAGGTAAGGGTGAAAACGTGAGGTAAGAGCTCACGGGCTTGCATGGTGACATGCATTTCGGTAAACCTCGTATGTTGAAAGACCAAATAGGTTGCAAGAATCGAAAGCTGCTCGTTTTCTACCTTCGGGTGCTTGCAATGGGTAGGTTGATGGAGTTTGCATGCGAATGCAGACCTAGATAAATGATAGAAGCCCCAGATGGGGGAACAGAATCCGGCTTATAAGGTTTGCTTCTTTTTACCTAACAACGATTACTGAACGTATGACGACAATTTTAATTTTGGATGATGAACGTCCTATCCGCAGTTCATTAAGGGATATTTTGGAATACGAGGACTACAAAGTCCTGGATGTGGATAATGGTGCCGACGGACTCAAACTGCTGAAGAAAGAGAAGATAGACCTGGTCTTATGCGATATCAAGATGAATAAGATGGACGGTATGGAGGTGCTTACGGCAGCGAAAGAGTTTACCGACATTCCTTTCATTATGATATCCGGACACGGGACGATCGAAACCGCTGTGGAGGCGGCTCGAAAAGGCGCCTTCGACTTCTTGGAAAAGCCTCTTGATCTAAATCGCTTACTGATAACCGTGCGGAATGCGCTGGAAAAAGGATCCTTAGTGAAGGAGACAAAGGTGTTAAAACGGCGGATTTCAAAAACCAAAGAGATCCTGGGAGATTCTTCGGGTATTGCGCTGATCAAAGATACCATAGAAAAAGTAGCGCCCACGGAAGCTCGCGTGTTAATCACCGGTGCGAACGGTTCGGGGAAGGAGCTGGTCGCGCGCTGGCTTCATGAAAAATCTTCGCGTGCATCCTCGCCACTAATCGAGGTCAATTGTGCTGCGATTCCTTCGGAATTAATCGAATCGGAGTTGTTTGGTCACGAAAAAGGTTCGTTTACTTCGGCCGTGAAGCAGCGAATCGGAAAATTCGAACAGGCCAATAACGGAACATTGTTTTTAGACGAGATCGGTGATATGAGTTTGTCGGCCCAAGCGAAAGTACTTCGGGCGCTGCAAGAGAACAAGATTACCCGAGTGGGTGGCGAAAAAGAAATTGATGTCAATGTGCGGGTTATCGCTGCCACCAATAAAGATTTACTACAGGAGATAGAGGAAGGAAATTTTCGGATGGACTTGTATCATCGCCTAAGTGTCATCTTAATCAATGTGCCTTCGCTTAAAGAACGAAAGGAAGACATCCCTACTTTAGCCGAAGCTTTTTGTGAGGAAATCTGTGCCGAATATAGCCTCCCGACGAAATCCTTTACGCCAGATGCGATCAAAGCCTTGCAATCGCTCCCCTGGACTGGAAATATTCGGGAGCTTCGTAACATGATCGAGCGGCTTATCATTTTATGCGATAGCAAAATTAGCGAAACGGATGTAATGACCTTTGCAAATCCTGCAGGACCTGCACACCGCGAAAACGCCACGCTTGGCTTGACTGCAGAGGGCTTTGATATGGAGCAGTTTACGTCCTTTCAGGATTTTAAAGATTTTTCCGAATGTGAATTTATTAAGTATAAATTGGAAAAAAACAATTGGAATGTTTCTAAAACTGCCGATGAACTGGATATTCAGCGCAGCCATTTGTACAGTAAAATTGAAAAATTTGGATTAAAACGTGACTAATGCCGCTGAGATGACAATATAAAAAAGGTCGTATCCATTCGGACACGACCTTTCTGTATGCGGGTAACGTATAAATCTAGCCTATTAGTCGTTAAATTTTCGTTTCTGGCCGTTAAATAATATAAAAACCACCAACGAGAGAATCAAAAGGCCAATCACTAAATACGTGATCGTTGATTCATCCGTCTTGTCTGCTGTTCCCGTTTCCCCAGCGACCGCTATCCAACAAACCGTCTGTAGTAAGACGATTAAATTCCATTTCTTCATCATAATGCTCGTCCTTTTTGGGTTTATAAATCGTCGACAATTCTGAATATAAGGAAAAAATAAGGGTATGACGAATGATTAACAATAATTTAACGTTAGGGTAGCGGGTTTTGGGACGTCGGTCCTGTTGTTCTGGAGTTTTATGCGTTAATCCGAGTGAAAAGCGTAGATAAGACTGTGTATTCGATTTTTTAATTGGTTTTTTAGGTTTTACTGAATGCGTATTCTGGTTTTAAGATGTGATTCAACTGAAAATGTATAAAAACCGGGAAAAAATGAGATTATTTAATCCCGATTTGTGTACTGTTATGGCAATTCCGCTAAGAAATTGTCTTGATGGTGGATAAGGTCGCGCTTATCGATGATCTCCTGCAGAGCGATGGTGCCAATGACGTATTTATGATCCGCACTGTGGAAACGTTCCAGGACCTGATTGAATTGAATTTTTTCGAGTAAATCCTCGTCTTCATATCTGAAATACACCCGGAGTTCATGGTCTGCGGAATACGAGACCCCTTGACCTTCTAAATGTTTCTTATATTCGTACTTGTACCCGTACCGCAAAGCGGTTATATCCGATAACACGGCAGAGCCTGTGGGATGCCCGCCGGCACCTTTGCCGAGAAAAAATTGTTCGTCTGCAAATGCGGCCTTGACAACCACACCATTGTATTCGTTTTCTACGTTATAGAGTAAGTCCCCTTTTTGAATAAACCGGGGTAGCACATATAACACGACTTTTTGATCTTCCGTCTCACGAGCGAGTGGTACCAATTTGATTTTGTAGTTTTTTTCGCGTGCGTATCTGACGTCAGCCTCGCCAAGGGTATCTATCCCTAAATTTAAAATGTCGTCGGGATTGACATAAATTCCGTAAGCGTGGGAGGCCACAATGGCCAGCTTGAATTTGGGATCATACCCACCCACATCCAACGTGGGATCCGTTTCTGCGAAACCGAGATCTTGGGCATCTTTGAGTGCCGTTTGGTAACTCTGATTTTCGTTGAAAATTTTCGATAAGATATAGTTGGACGATCCGTTGAAAATACCGCTGACCGAATGCAGTAACTCGTTGTCGTAATATTCTTCCAAGTTTCTGATAATCGGGATACTTCCACATACTGCTCCTTCGTACAATAACGACGTGCCGTGTTTTTGTTGGATCTCCGCCAGTTCCTCTAGATGCGAAGCCACCATTTTTTTATTGGCAGACACCACATTCTTGCCGGATTCCAATGCTCTTTTAGTGATCGCAAAGGCGGCGTCTGCATCATCGATTAATTCGACGATGGTGTTGATTTGTGGGTCGTTTAAAATGTCATCGGCATCCGTGGTGAATAGCTCAGCGGGTAAAGACCGTTTCTTGTCCGCATTTTTAATAACGAACTTCTTAATTTCCAGATTTAAATCTTTCGTTTTAATAATATCATATAACCCTTGGCCGACTACACCAAATCCAAACATCCCAATGGTCAATTTTTCACTCATTTCTATGTTGTTTATTACTGCTGGTTTTGCTGTGATTGTTGTTTAAAATTATTGAATGACAGCGGTTCTTTACTTTCGGTTCCGCTGTCTTCCACTGCGTCTCGACAATAGGGGAGTGAAGCGCTGCGGGAGCATGCTGTTCGCTGCCCCGCGCGTTAAACCTTCCCTATTGTACGGTCAACAGGTGGACGTGCACTTTATTTTATTTTCTCGAAAGCGTTCGATAGATCGGATTTAATGTCTTCCACGTGCTCGATACCCACTGCGATTCTCAATTGTCCAGGAAAAACACCTGCTTTACGTTGCGCTTCTTCACTGAGCTGCTGATGAGTAGTGGCGGCAGGGTGAATGATGAGCGTTTTTGTATCACCGACATTCGCTAAGTGACTGATGAGCTCCAACGAGTCGATAAATTGATTTGCTTTTTCTCCGCCTCCTTTAATGGTGAACGAAAGAACCGAACCGTAACCGTTCTTTAAATATTTCTGAGCATTCTGATGATATGGGTGGCTTTTCAATCCTGGATAGCTTACTTTCTCGACCTGTGGATGTGCCTCTAGCCAATGCGCAATTTCCAATGCGTTGTCGACATGGCGTTGAACGCGCAGGGAAAGTGTTTCCAGTCCTTGAACCAATAAGAATGAATTAAACGGCGAGAGTGCTGGTCCGAAATCACGTAAGCCTTCTACGCGCGCGCGAATCGTATACTGTATGTTTCCGAATGGACTACCTTCGCCAAATACGTCTGCGAAGACTAGACCGTGATAACCTTCTGAAGGTTCCGAGAACTGTTTGAACTTACCGTTCCCCCAGTTGTAGTTCCCACCATCGACAATCACTCCACCAATGCTTGTGCCGTGTCCGCCAATCCACTTGGTAGCCGATTCAACAACCACATTCGCGCCGTGTTCTATAGGCTTAAACAGATAACCACCTGCTCCAAAGGTATTGTCGACAATCAGTGGTAAGTCGTGTTTTTTTGCAATCGACGCAATGCGTTCAAAATCGGGGATATTGTAACTTGGATTACCGATAGTCTCGACAAAAATAGCTTTGGTCTTGTCGTCGATCAATGCCTCAATTTTATCCGGATCCGAATCATCTGCCAAACGTGCTTCGATCCCTAATCGTTTAAAAGAAACCATAAATTGGTTGTAGGTTCCTCCATATAGGTTAGAACCCGCGACAAAGTTTTCTCCAGATTCCAAGATGTTGGTCAACGCGATGAATTGCGCTGCTTGGCCCGAGGCTACGGCTAGAGCGGAAACGCCCCCCTCTAGCGCCGCGATCCGTTTCTCAAACACATCGGTTGTCGGATTCATAATGCGGGTATAGATGTTGCCGAATTCTTTTAATGCGAACAGGTTAGCCCCGTGCTCCGCATTATCGAACACGAAAGAGGTGGTTTGATAAATAGGCAGTGCACGTGCACCGGTTGTGGGATCGACTTCTTGTCCAGCGTGGACCTGAAGGGTTTCGAATTTTAGGTTGTCTGTATTTGCCATGTTTTTTGAGTTTTTAATGTTGGAAAATATCATATGGACTTGTCCGCTGCAAGCTGGACCCATTGTTTCTGCTCCTTTCATAGACGCCCAATACCATAGGGGACGATATCATGAAAGGCTAACACATTCGTGTTTCAGCCCTACAAAACAGCGGACTACACAAATTAGCGCGCGATCTCGCTATGGTGTAGTCGATCTGATGGGGCAATCCTAGTTTTACAGAAATTGAATGCATAGTCTCTTGTCTTTATATGCTCCTTGGTAAAATCACCTCGGACAGGACTTGGCACCTTTTCAATTTGCATTGAAGGTTGCCAGTGGGTCATTGAGCCAGTCTCTCGCCACTTCTTTATAAATCAAGACCTATTCAGCGAAAAGGTTTTGATTAGCGTACCACTATCGCGGCACGTCACAAATATAGGTTTCGATTCTTAAATATCCAATCTTTTTCAGAAATAAAGATACGGGGTAACTTTGATCTGAGTGGGGTATGGATTACATGGTTGGTGATTTCGGCTCCCGCATTTGAATAATTTTATCCACCACATATCGTGTGTTTCCACGCCAAGGCAAGACACCGTGGTATTCTTTATAGTGCAGGTCAAACGCCTTTCCACTATTCAATTCCAATACATGAAATATGGAATCGTTTTCAATCGAAAATTCAAATTCGTTGCTCGACAAGCCCGATCCGGTGGTCTGGGTACGAATTCCTTCCTGGATCAGCTTCCCCTCATAGGTCTTAAAAATATTTCCTTTTTTAACCGCATAGTTTAAGACACCCGACTTCACACCTTCACCGAATACGAAATAGTATTTAAAATAAACAAACCCGCCTAAACTCAACACGGCCAAGAGTAGGAACCAACTCAAAAAGCGCTTCATAGTAGAGGATTTCTTTGGAGATGATGTTTGCGCTGTATCCATTTCTGTCACATTAAATAAGTAAACAATACGAAAATAAATATACCGATAATTATTTGATTATCGGTATAGTTTTTCTAGACCAATTTTTCCATTGCGGCGTCGATGGTCTTCTTCGTCGCGTCACTTATAGGCGTAAGTGGCAAACGCAAATGGGCCGTCCCGAAACCTTTCTTCTCCAGCATGTATTTCACCCCAGCAGGATTACCTTCGGTGAAACACAAGTCAATCAAGTGCAGCAATTCCTGGTGTATCTTGCGGGCATCCACATAATTGTTCGCGCGACATAAACGGGTTAGCGTACTTACTTTTTCAGGATAGGCGTTGCCTACCACAGAGATAATCCCAGCGGCACCTAATGCCATCATGGGTAAGGTCACGGGGTCGTCTCCCGAAATCAGCATAAAATCTTCCGGCGCATCACGTAGAATTTCACTAAATTGACTGAAATTCCCGGACGCTTCTTTCGTCGCTACAACCTGGCTAAAGTCACGGGCTAATCTTACGCTGGTCTGAGCGCTAATGTTGCCCCCGGTACGACCCGGTACATTGTATAAGATCAGCGGCAGGGGACTGGCCTGGCAAAGCGCTTTATAATGTTGGTATATACCCTCTTGAGTAGGCTTATTATAATAAGGAGAAACCGATAGAATGGCGCAGTAATCCAAGGTATCAAATTGTTGGATTTGACGGGTCGTTTCGGCTGTATTATTGCCGCCAATACCGGCAACCAAAGGAATGCGTTTGTTCACGCTTTTGGAGGTGAAGTTCCATATCTCTGTGCGCTCTTCGGGTGTAAGCGTAGCCGTTTCGCCGGTGGTGCCTAAAGAAACCAGATAATCTATTCCACTTTCGATCTGGTAATCAATCAAGCGTTCTAAGGTCGCGTAATCTACTTTTCCGTCTTCATGAAATGGCGTGACAAGTGCCACACCAGCTCCTTCAATCTCTTTCATTCTAATGTGTTGATTTTTACAGGGTTTGTTGTTCAATCATATGTAATAAATCCCCGTCCGATATGATTGGGATTTTTAGTTTCTCTGCTTTAGCTAATTTCGAAGGACCCATTTTATCTCCTGCCACCAAATAGTGTAATTTTCCCGAAATTGAGCTCAGTATTTTTCCACCGTGACTGATGATCAGTTCGGTGAGTTCTTCTCTGGAGTATTCGGCGAAAACCCCTGAGATTAAAAAAGTCTTTCCTTCAAGCTGGTTGCCCGCGCGGTGGATTTCTTGCTCCATGGTTTCGAACTGCAAGCCGGCTTCTTTCAGCTTTTCGATTTCGTTCCAATTTTCCGTCTGGCCTAAATAAGAGTGGATGCTTTGGGCAATGCGTTGGCCGACGTCGGGAACCGCTAATAATTCATCCAGGCTTGCTTGTTTGATGTGCAATATACTTCCGAAATGCTGA
>DXCW01000229.1 GCA_019115805.1 Candidatus Sphingobacterium stercorigallinarum | reverse complement strand
GACGCAAAGATAACGCTATCCTCCAATGGAATATTTTCCACGCCCTCGAGTTCCACCACCACGCCAAGTTCATCCAATAGCGAATCAACAAAGTCAAGCCCAAAACGATCGTGATATTTGGTCATGATATAATTGATCTCGTCCTGATGCAGCGTGCGCTCTAAATACCGTAAAATTGGTTTAGGTATCCATTTTGCTAACTTCGGACTTTTCTTACGTATGACCTCCCGGATTTCAATAAACTTAGCTTTTTCTTGTAAGTCCATAAAGTTACTACTCATAGTAATGAAGCGTAAAATTACATAATTCCTTTCAAGTAAGGTAAACTACTTTTATTTTTTCGATTTGGACGATCAATTCGATGAAACCCTCCTATTTCCTTTCCGCCTCGGGCTTCGCAGCGTTTATCGGAATCGCCAAATGCACATAGGCTGCTCGTACTTTTTCGAATTTTACTTATCTATGTTTTGTTTTTGTTAACTTATTAACTAAACTTGAGTTAAAATATCTTAAGATGTTCATCGGAGAAAACATATCCACGCTATATACGGAGCTCCGTCCTGACGACACGGTGAGCTACGCATTGGAAAAGGTGAACGAGCTGCATGTACAGCAACTCCCCATCGTCAACGGCAAGGAGTATCTGGGTCTAGTCAGCGAAGAAGATTTGCTGTCCGCTGAGGACGCTACACGGCAGGTCCAAGACCTCAAGTTGACATTCCCGTTTTTATACGTGTTCGATTATCAGCATCTATACGATGCCATGCAGTACTTAGAAAGATACGCTTACGATGTCCTACCGGTTTTAAATAGCCAAAAAGAATTTTTGGGGGTACTCACCACCAAAGAGTTATTGAGAGCAGTCAATAGCACGTTATCTATGCAACAACAGGGTGCGATTATTGTCCTCGAAATGGAAGACAGGGATCATAGCGTGGCACATGTAGCACACCTTATTGAATCGGAGAATGCCAAAATATTAAACACGGGCGTACGCGTATTTGAGAATTCCAATAGATTAGAGCTAACCATTAAAGTAAATAAAAACAACATCTCGTCTATCCTGGCTTCATTATGGCGACACGATTATATCGTCAAATCCTCCTTTAATGATGGTTCTGATCAGAATGACATTCAAGACCGATACAATCTTTTAATGAACTATTTGGACCTGTAATTGCGGAGAATTTCCCATCTTTGCGCAAAACAAATATGCATGAAAGAGGTGGCTATTGCTGTTTATGGAAGAGAGTTTAACGAATCCGTAATCGGGTATGTCGAAGAACTATTCAATTATTTACGTCAAAAAGAGGTTCGAGTCTATATCTACGCCCCTTTTTACGATTTTTTAAAACGTCAGTGTACCTTTCCCTATACATTTCATGAATTTCATTCGCATCGGGACCTACCCAGAGACACTGCATTCATGCTCAGCCTCGGAGGGGATGGAACGATGCTTTCCGCTGCTACATTGATACGAGATTCGGGAATACCGGTGGCTGGGATCAATTTTGGACGTTTGGGATTTTTAGCAAATGTATCTAAAAATCACATCCAAGAAGCGCTGGACCAAATACTTGCTGGAGATTACCAGATTCAAAAGAGAGCCTTGTTACAAGTGCAAAGCTCAGACGGCACATTTGAGCAAAGTGAATATTTCGCACTTAATGACATCAGTGTGTTTCGTTCTGACTCCTCCGCGATGATCACTATTCACACGACTTTAGATGGTGAATTATTGAACTCCTACTGGGCCGATGGCCTAATTATCGCCACTCCTACCGGGTCGACCGCTTATTCTTTAAGCTGCGGTGGCCCCATTATTATGCCCGGCAGTGGCAACTTCGTAATTACTCCTATATCCCCGCATAATCTAAACGTCCGTCCGATTGTGGTTAACGAAAACATGCAATTAAAGCTGGAAATAGAAGCACGAACAGAAAAATACATCCTGACTTGCGATTCCAAAAACCAGATTTTATCGACAAAGACAACTCTTTTAATCACCAAAGCTCCGTTTAACATTAATTTGATTCGTTTAGCCAACGATCAATATTTCACCATACTACGTGAAAAATTACTATGGGGAATCGATGTGCGTAACTACTAGTTGATTTATCGGGTATTTTTACAGCAAAACCTGTATCTTTATCGCAAATCTATCAGACGTGCGGAAGGGCTTCCTCGCTGAATGGGCGCTAATAAAAGCTTAGCCAACACAACGGTGAACTCGGGCGATTTAAGGAAAACGCGGTGCCTAAATCCACGAAATCACTTGGTGAAATGAAGTGCCTCTATGATAGGGAAATTATGTTTACAAATGAGTGTCAAAGAACAAATAGATCAATCCAAGTTGCCTAAACATATTGCAATTATAATGGACGGCAACGGACGATGGGCTAAAGAAAAAGGTGAAATGCGCGTATTCGGACACCAGAATGGCGTCACCGCAGTACGAGAAGCGCTGGAAGCAGCTGTCGAAATTGGTCTTCCATATCTCACTTTATATGCATTTTCCACAGAGAATTGGAGCCGACCACAGTCCGAAGTCAATGCATTAATGGAGCTGCTTGTCAATTCCTTGAACCAAGAATTACCCACCTTCCACAAACACCGCATTCGAGTAAATAGCATAGGGCGAACGGCTGATCTGCCCGAACACTGCCAAGGCACCCTTAGTCAAACGATCGAAGAAACCAAGCACCATACGGGTTGCACCTTGACTCTCGCTTTGAGTTACGGGTCTAGGG
>DXCW01000228.1 GCA_019115805.1 Candidatus Sphingobacterium stercorigallinarum | reverse complement strand
AGGCGGGACACCAAGTCACCGTCTACGAGCGTGACGATAAAGCGGGTGGATTATTAAGATACGGCATTCCTGATTTCAAATTGGACAAAACAATCGTCGATAGACGCATTGACCTCCTTAGGGAGTCGGGTATCACTTTCCGGTTAAATGCAGAAGTAGGCCAAAACGTAACTACCGACGAGCTCAAACAGTACGACGCTGTGGTATTGGCAGTGGGTTCCACTGTTCCTCGCGACCTCCCAGTTCCGGGCAGATCATTAAGCGGTGTGCATTTCGCAATGGAATTTCTGAAACAACAGAATAAACGCTTGAGTGGCTCTCTGCCTGATGGCCAAAACATCAGCGCCGAAGGGAAGAATGTGGTCGTTATCGGTGGAGGGGACACCGGATCGGATTGCGTAGGTACTTCGAATAGACAGGGCGCTACATCCGTTACGCAACTTGAACTGTTGCCCCTGCCGCCTACCGAACGAACAGCCAACATGCCATGGCCCAGCTATCCCATGTTACTGAAAACGACTTCATCCCACGAAGAAGGATGTCAACGCCACTGGGCTATCAATACCAAGGCGTTTATCGGAGATGAACGAAATCAATTACGTGCGATCAAAGTTGTCGACGTAAAATGGGAAATTGATCCGCAAGGACGTCCTAGCGGCTTCGTTGAAATCGCGGGTACTGAACGCGAAATCCCCTGCGAGCTCGTCACCTTAGCATTGGGTTTCCTACATCCTCAAAAGGAAGGCCTACTTGATGAATTGGGTATCGAATTAACGGAGCGTGGACAAGTCGCCGCTGACGAATGTAGTTTTCAAACAAATATCCCGCATATTTTTGCAGCAGGCGACCTTAGGCGCGGGCAATCCTTAGTGGTGTGGGCAATCTCGGAGGGTCGAGAATGCGCAAAAAAGGTAGACGAATTCCTGATGGGCTCTTCGTCACTAGAGTCTAAAGACCGAGAAACAGAGCGACACCTTGCGCACTAAAAACACGGAGCTCACGCGGACAACAAGCTGTAATCCCACGGGATTGATCATCTCGGCAATGGGATTAATCTGCAACGTATGATCACTCTTTTCCGGCGAATCAAAAATAGATCAAGCAGCCGGCCAAGGAAGCGGATGTCCTAATTCCTGACATTCACCTTCCGCCGTGTTGTCAAAAGCGACACCTTTGACCCTATGTTTGCAGTAGTTTGTCCCGTCAGTAATGCCAGTACGCCGGCGAGCCGCAGGTATATTTTCTTCACTCTCTGTCCAGGATGATATGGGTAGCATGGTCTACTTGGGTGACATATTCAACAAATGCAAGGACAAAAAGATAGCGTTTACCAAACTGGGACTGTGGCATAACCAGGTAGAGAATGCGGGGATATCATCCTTTGAGAGTGTAGCGAGGTCTATTGCAGCCCACCATCAGTACATCCTACACTACTTCGACAACAGAAACACCAATGCGTCAGCAGAATCTTTCAATGCAAAGCTCAAAGCTTTCAGAAGCGTATTTCGTGGCGTAAGGGATACCAAATTCTTCCTCTACAGAGTGATGAAATTATATGCTTAAAAATGATTCCTCCCAAACTTTCGGTATAAACCCAAAATTGATGAGTGATGTCCTGCAGTTATCTTCCAGAACAACATTAACTAAATATTTGAATGAATTAGTCGCAGCACGAATACTCATAGCAGCGAAAGACGGACGGGAAGTTTTTTATATCAATGAAGACTTGATCCGTATATTGGAGGGGCAATAGTGCATAGATCAGACTGATTTAACAAAAAAAGGAAAGCCTGTAGTTAGACTTCCCTTTAAAAGTAGCGGGGATCAGACTCGAACTGATGACCTTCGGGTTATGAGCCCGACGAGCTACCAACTGCTCCACCCCGCAATGTATTTTTTTTAAACTATTCAAATTCAGCACTGAATAGTTTGATGTATTTCCGAATTGGAGTACAAAGATATTATTTGTTTCTTTGTAAAGCAAATTAAATCATAAAAAATGTCGCACAAAGCAGGATTCGTAAGTATTATTGGCAAACCGAACGCCGGGAAGTCTACTCTAATGAACGCCTTGGTTGGAGAAAAAATGTCCATTATCACGCCTAAGGCCCAAACCACCAGACACCGCATCATTGGCATAGTCAATGAGGAAGACTATCAAATTGTCTTTTCCGACACACCTGGTGTCATTAAACCAAATTACAACTTGCAGGAATCCATGATGAATTTTGTAATGGGTTCAATCATTGATGCCGACGTTCTGCTTTTGGTTACCGACATCCATGAGAAATATGACGAAAACGATGTATTAGAAAAGCTCCGAAATACGCATTCCCCCGTCGCGGTACTCATTAACAAAGTAGACAAATCCAACGAGGAAGAAGTCAAAAGCAAAATGGCTTACTGGCAAGAGAAACTCAGCCCTGACGCCATTTTCCCTATTTCTGCACTACATGATTACAATGTGCAATCGATTATGGAATACATTAAAGACAAACTTCCCGTACACCCGCCATATTACGAAAAGGATGAACTTACCGATAAGAGTTTACGATTTTTTGTGTCGGAAATCATTCGTGAAAAAGTTTTCAAGCTATACGAGAAAGAAATCCCTTACAGCACCGAGGTGATCGTTACATCATATAAAGAAGACGCCCAAATCACTCGAATCGCCGCTGAAGTAATCGTCGAACGAGACTCGCAAAAAAACATTATTATCGGCAAAGGCGGAGCTATGATAAAAAAAGTAGGGACGTATGCGCGCCAAGACATCGAGGAATTTATAGGCAACAAAGTGTTTCTTGAACTATTTGTTAAAGTTATACCAGATTGGCGCAGCAAAAAGAATTACTTAAAAAGCTTCGGATACGACGATTAATGGTAAGGCGAGCGCTGTAAATGCAGCGCTAACTATCTTTCGGTTTCACTGATGACTCCAAGTCACTCAGCTTTTTCTTAGGCTTTTTTGTCACTTCTGGCGTACCAGCTAAGGCATTCCAAATATTTCTGGACTCCTTGGTCAATAAGGGCGATACAATGGAAAGCAACAGTACGTACACCACGACAAACGACTGAATCACTGGCATCAAGGCCCCCGCCTTCCCAATATTGGCCATAATAATAGAAAACTCACCACGAGCGGATAATGTAAAACCAATATCCACCGAGTTTTTAGGGGGCAAAGTGGAGAATCTGGTCGCGAAATAACCCGCTGCGACATTGCCCACCAAGGTAATGCCCGCTGCAAACACAGCCCATCCTACCGCACCTCCTAAGGAATACAGATCTATCGATAGTCCAAAACTGAAAAAGAACATGGCTCCGAAAAAATCTTTAAAAGGCGACACCATTCCTTCGATTTTCTTTATAAATCTGGAATCCGCAAACACCAAACCCGCCATTAATGCACCAACCGCCTCTGCCACATGAATCGTTTCGGATAGCCCTGCTATGATAAAAAGCAAACTAAAGATAATGAGGATAAACAACTCTGAGGACTTTTCGTGCAACAGCTTATCGATAAACGGAACCAATTTCCGTCCTAGTATCAAGATACCTAAGATAAATGCCAGTGCTAAAAGCGATGTCCATACCACCGCCCATACCGACCCACCCCCAGATAATATCAAACCGGAAAGAAAGGAAATGTGCATGGCGACGAATAAATCATCAAACATGATCATCCCCATGATCACTTCGGTTTCGGGATTAGCTGTACGTTTCAGATCCGTTAAGACTTTCGCAACGATGGCTGTAGAGGAGCTCGTCATTATACCACAGAGCACCATCAGTTCTTTAAATGGCAAGTCCATCATCCACCCTACCAACAGCCCGGACGCCAGGTTAATCAATAGATAGATCACACCGCCGGCCACCATGGATTTCCCCGATTTGATCAAACGTCCAACGGAAAACTCCAATCCTAAATAGAATAGAAGGAAAAGCACCCCAAGCCTTCCCATAAAATCAATAAATGGCTTGCTCTCTGTAAAGGTAAGGAAGCGCCAAATCGAATCTATAGAATCGGTTAGCGCCGGATTATTTAGATTGGTTAAGAACTCCGCAACCGCATTCGGGTAATGATCATTACCCAACACCATACCGATGACAATAAAGAATGGAATAACAGAAAACTTCAGTCTATTGGCTAGCAAACCGACACTGGCCACTAAAATGATAGCGACTCCAATTTCAATTATCAACGTATTATGCATGAGTCATCCCTAATATTAGAGTAAAATTTCTTTTAAAAGTTTTATATTTTTCTGCTTTCCAGCAATGACCAGAGTCACCCCTGGCATAATGACGTAATCGGGCCCAGGATTAATGACCGTCTCCTCTTCTCGGATCGCCGCAATGATCGAAGCTCCGGTTCGCTGCCGAACTTCCAGTTCTCCGATACTCCGGTTCACCCCATCATTAGATGCACCGACTTTGTACCATTCAATCCGTAAATCATCTAAAGCCACCTCGATGGTCTCCAACGCTTTCGGTTTATAGGATAGTCCTCCCAAAATTCCAGCAACTTGTCGAGATTCCTCGTCGGACATCGTCATCACACAATGCGTCTCATTGTCTTCATCCTCGTGACGATACAATTCTCTGCGGCCGTCATCATGAATAACAACGACCATATTGTCGCCAGCCTCTGTCTCTATTTGATATTTTTTCCCAATCCCAATAAGGTCACTCTCTCTAACTATCGACATGTTTCTTATTAATTTATGTAATAGAATTAGTATACATTGTAGTCAAATATAGCGATTTACGCAGACTTTTCGACATCCACAATTCTATAGGAACCATCGCCTTTTTCCTGCGGCTGGCCTACAGCTATATTTTTCGAATGGTAGAACAGAAAAGTCCAATTTTCCGGTGCTCCTTGCTCCCAATATTTCGCACGCAAATCACGAGCTTTCCTCCCATCAAAATCATACTTGGCCACAAACCGCTTGAATAATTCCTCAGGCTCCGGTAATTCATCACCTCCAAAAAAGAAGTGCTCCCCGTCCGCCTCAACATGGAACACCTGATGAAACTCACTGTGACCTCCAGAACGCTCGTACCGTATTTCTGCATTGACATGACCATCACCATCAACGAGCATCAAATTAGGCGTATTGGTCAACACGTCTAGCATCTCTTTTCGGTACGAAGAGGAATTGGACGTTCGTGCGTGCGCAAACTCGTCTCTTTGAATCACATATTTTGCATTTGGAAAGGCCAGTTTTAAATGCTCATCTCCCTCGTCAATCATACCATTTGCATGATCCTTATGCAAGTGCGACATTAAAACGTAGGTAACGTCATCAGGCGAAAAACCCAATGAGCGAATATTGTGATGTATCACTAATTCCCCATCCGATCGACGATGACCTAAGCCAGTATCGACCACGATCAACTCAGATGAAGTCTCGATCAAAAAGGGATGCACATGAATAAACAAAGATCCTGGTCGATCTTTAGGGTCATCTTTTTCTGGATCGAATGGGATAAATTCTTTGGAAACGTCGACCGAGTAGGATCCTTCAAATAGAGAATATGCACGTGCCATTTGTATATATTTGTATTGTTGTCAGTTAGCGTAAAGCCTAAGTTCTTCCACTTTCCTATTAGGTAAGTAGATGGAGATAATGTATCTTTACACGTTACTTAGAGGGCAAAGATATGCAAAAAAGGTGGGTACTGAAACCCAAATCGGAGGAAGAGAAATCCAGGAAACTTCAACAGGAACTGAATGTTAGCCGAATTATAGCCGAACTTTTAAGCAATCGTGAGATTCACACCTTTGATCAAGCGAAATTTTTCTTCCGTCCCTCCTTAGACCACCTTCATGATCCTTTTTTGATGAAGGATATGGACAAAGCAATCAAACGAATTGAAGAGGCTATCGGTCAAAAAGAAAAGATACTCATATACGGTGATTACGATGTCGACGGAACTACAGCGGTCGCCGTGGTCTATAGTTTCTTTCGAGAGTTTCATTCGGGCATTGCGTTCTACATACCCGATAGGTACAGTGAAGGCTACGGTATTTCTCGGCAGGGCATTGATTACGCAGTTACTCATGGCTTTTCCCTCATCATTGCGTTAGATTGCGGAATCAAGGCGATTGAGCAGATCGAATATGCAAAATCTAAAGGGGTTGATTTTGTTATCGGAGACCATCATTTGCCCGGGACTGACATTCCCAATGCCGTAGCGGTTCTCGACCCTAAACGCATCGATTGTCCGTACCCCTATAAAGAGTTGTCGGGCTGCGGAATTGGTTTTAAAATCATTCAAGCATTTTTAATCCGCAATCAAATGCAAATGGAACTCGCCTACCGCTACTTGGATTTGGTAGCCGTAAGTATTGCGTCGGATATCGTTCCAATCACCGGAGAAAACCGGACACTTGCATTCTTCGGGCTAAAAAAATTAAACAACAACCCGTGTTATGGCCTACAGGCCCTCATCGATTTAACGTCACATCGCAGCAATCCATTCACCATAACGGACGTCATTTTCCAAATCGGCCCTCGGATTAATGCTGCTGGACGCATTGACCATGCCAAAGATGCCGTAAAACTATTGATTGCAAAAAATTTAGAGGAGGCAAAAACATACTCTAAAAACATAGACTCGCAGAATAACACCCGAAAAGATCATGATTTAAAAATCACTACTGAGGCACTCGCGTTATTAGCGGAAGACACTGACTTACAGCAGCGCAAATCTACCGTTCTTTATAAAGAAGATTGGCACAAGGGCGTCATCGGTATCGTAGCATCTCGACTGATTGAAAAACATTATCGGCCGACGATTATCTTAACGAGTACCAACGGGCATGTTTCAGGCTCCGCTCGCTCGGTAATTGGTTTCGACTTGTATGAAGCGTTATCTGCATGTAGCGACTTGCTAGATCAATATGGTGGGCATAAATATGCTGCTGGACTAACCATGTCAAAATCGAACGTTCCCTTGTTCCAACAACGATTTGAAGAAATCGTTCAAGAGCGTATTAAACCCGAAATGCTTCAACCGGAGGTGCTCATCGATTTGGAGATACAACTCCAGGATATCGACGCCAAGTTTTATCGTATTTTGCGTCAATTCCAACCCTTCGGACCGGATAATGAGTCTCCCGTCTTTCTATGTAAACGTGTACATTGCCCGAGCCCTGCTACTGTTGTCGGAAATACGCATTTAAAATTCTCGATTAAACAACAAGATTCTGCTATATTTGACTGCATCGGGTTCGGATTAGCCGCACACCGCGAAGAGATAAACAGCGGAAAAACGTTTGATCTCTGTTTTACGGTTGAAGAAAATCATTGGCGTGGCAAAAAGAATTTACAACTCAATGTTCGTTCTATCAGATTTTAACCCTATATTTTGCAATAATTTGATCAATAAGCATGATTCTACGAGCGGAACATTTAGTCAAAAAGTACAAGCAACGAACCGTAGTTAATGACGTGTCTTTTCAGGTCGAACAAGGCGAGATCGTTGGTTTGCTAGGCCCTAATGGTGCTGGAAAAACCACTTCATTTTATATGATTGTGGGACTCATAAAACCAAACGAGGGCCGGGTGTACTTGGATGACACCGAGATTACCCAAGACGCGATGTATAAACGTGCCCAACGGGGAATCGGATACTTGGCTCAAGAAGCATCTGTTTTTCGGAAGCTATCGGTTGAAAACAACATTTTAGCCGTTTTAGAAATACACTACCCTAATGCTGCCGAAAGGAAGGAGAAACTGGAAGAGCTTCTCCAAGAGTTCTCATTGAACAGGGTCCGAAAAAACAGAGGTGATCTACTTTCTGGAGGTGAGCGGAGAAGAACCGAAATCGCACGAGCGCTCGCAGCCAATCCAAATTTCATTTTACTTGACGAACCCTTTGCCGGAGTTGACCCGATTGCTGTTGAAGAGATTCAAACTATTGTCGCCAAATTAAAGACCAGAAACATAGGCATTCTCATCACCGATCATAACGTACAAGAAACCTTGTCTATCACGGACCGGGCTTATTTATTGACCGAGGGAAAAATCATGCTTACTGGCACACCAGAGGAAATTGCAGACAACGAGCTGGCAAGAAAATTCTATCTAGGTCGTCACTTTCAATTGCGCAGAAAAAAATTCTAATCGTACCCGATGGCTTTACTTAACTCTCTATTCACATGGATAATGAAAAAGCGGATGCATCAGATCGAGCTTTTCATGAAGTATCCGCACGATGTGCAAGAAGAGTGGTTTCAAAGCTTGATCTCCGCTGCGGAAGCGACTGAATGGGGTAAAAGTTACGGGTATAGCAGCATCGTCACGCCCGAGGAGTATAAGCGACGCGTACCCATTCAAGATTACGACGACATTAAGCAATATGTCGACCGTATGATAAAAGGCGAGCAGAACATTTTATGGCCCTCAGACATCAAATGGTTTGCAAAATCATCGGGAACGACCTCCGACAGAAGCAAGTTCATTCCAGTCAGTATGGAAGCTTTAGAAGAATGCCATTACCAGGGCGGGAAAGATATGCTTTCGATTTATTGTCACAACAAACCGGAAAACAAAATATTTACTGGGAAATCTGTGGTCATAGGCGGTTCTTCGCAAATCAACAATTTCAGCCCCGACTCCTACTATGGTGATCTTTCTTCAATCCTTATTCGAAACCTCCCTTTCTGGGCAGAATTTAAGAGAACACCCAATATCGAGGTCACACTTAATCCTAATTTTGAAGAGAAAATTGAGCAAATTGCACAAATTACCATTAAGGAAAATGTGACCAGTCTTGCCGGCGTTCCCACATGGAATATCGTCATGGCCAATCGAATACTGGAGATGACTGGAAAAGATAACTTGTTAGAGGTCTGGCCTAATTTAGAGTTTTACAGTCACGGGGGCGTGAGCTTCAAACCCTATCGTGAACAGTTCAAACGACTTATTCCTTCAGACAACATGTACTTTCTAGAAAACTACAATGCCTCAGAAGGTTACTTTGGGCTTCAAGATCGGAGCGACTCTGATGACTTATTGCTCATGCTCGATTACGGAATCTATTACGAATTTCTTCCAACAGAAAACTTAGACCAAGAACACCCTAAGACCCTTTCCTTAGGTGAAGTCGAACTCCATAAAAATTACGCGCTGATCATTTCGACGAATGCAGGACTCTGGCGTTATAAAATTGGCGACACGATCAAATTCACATCACTCTCTCCGTATCGTATACAAATTTCTGGCCGTACTAAACACTATATCAATGCTTTTGGTGAGGAGCTCATTATCGACAACGCTGAGTACGCGCTGGGGATTGCCTGCCAAGCCACGAACGCAACGATACAAGAATATACTGCCGGCCCTATATACCTAAAAGGGAATGACGCTGGGGCTCACGAATGGATTATTGAATTTGAACGGCTACCGAACGATTTCGAAAAGTTCTGTCAAACGCTCGACGACACGTTGCGACAAGCAAATTCGGATTACGATGCGAAACGTTATAAGAACATGGCACTCGGTTTTCCGGTCGTGCATATCGCGCCTGTAGGAAGTTTTTATACTTGGATGAAGGAGAGAGGTAAACTTGGTGGACAGAACAAAGTACCCCGGTTGTCAAATGATCGCTGCTATATTGAGCCTCTACTAGCTGTTATCCAGCATATTCCCAACAACGGATAAATGAGCGCAAACATTTTTTAACACTTATTTCCCTGATACTTACGGTAATCCCTAAAAATCACGCCCGCTTCTGATCTATAACTAGGGACGTATAGCCGTTTTATACAGAAAAATAAAAAAACCAAATATAAACCGCCACACCCCTATTTCCTCTCTCGGCTGGGTGTCCGCATCAACTGATTCTCTTTTCATTAGTAAAACTATTGGTTCATCCTAATTCATTAGTAAACAAGAGATAGATGATCGTCTTACGACTACCTTTCTAATGTACGTGAGACGTACAATAAGCTGGCCAAATGCTTCCGTATTCGACACACCTGTAAATGCGCCTAAACGGGCACTGCCTTTTGCAAAGAGTATCTTAAACAGTAGACACTAATGACTAGGAAAACAGACAACATAATCTACTCATGTAATATATTTTTTACTAAATTGCAACGTATTAGATTTTATAATTGATAATGAGCAGCGCAGAACACATCAAGATTACCGTGGAAAATATCGAGGATTCACGGCTTCCTCAAGTTGATTTCAGCAACTTGAAGTTCGGACAATTTATGTCCGACCATATGCTTGTCGCCAATTTTGACAATGGCAAGTGGGAAAATGTAAAAATTGTCCCCTATGGGGACCTTTCTATCTCTCCATCCATGTCTGCTCTACATTACGGACAAGCCATATTCGAGGGAATTAAGGCTTATAAATTTCCTGACGGCCGAGTGAGTATTTTTCGCCCCGACAAAAACTGGGAACGTTTTAATCGCTCAGCGAGCAGGCTCTGTATGCCCGAGGTACCTCAAGAGATCTTTTTGGATGGGTTGAAGCAATTATTGTCTCTGGATAAAGATTGGGTTCCTAATCAAGAAGGAACGGCATTATATATCCGACCGTTTATGTTCGCTACTGAGGCGGCTTTGGGCGTACATCCTTCCAAATCGTATACATTCGCCATCATTACGTGTCCAGTGGGCGCTTATTACAGCAAACCCATCAGTTTAAAAGTCGAAACAAACTATGTCCGTGCGTCCGAAGGTGGGGTCGGTTTTTCCAAAAATGCGGGGAATTATGCCTTGTCATTATATCCTACACAACTTGCGAACAACCAAGGATACGATCAAATTATGTGGACCGACGCCAAGGAACACCGCTTTATAGAAGAAGCCGGAACGGCAAATCTGATTTTCCGTATTGGAGACAGCATCATCACACCTCATGGCGAAACAATCCTACACGGTGTCACGCGTAGAACCATCATGGAACTTGCAGAAAAATGGGGCTTTAAGACAGAGCAACGTTTAGTTTCCGTGCAAGAATTGATTGATGGAATTGAATCAGGAGAAGTCAGTGAAGCCTTTGCTGCTGGTACGGCTGCGACAGTTACCCACATCGATCGAATCGGATTTAATGGCACTGATTACACGCTGCCTCCGATTGAGAATCGTGAATTTTCTAACAAAGTATTGAATTATTTAAATGAATTGCGCTACGGTCGAATCGACGATCCGTTCGGCTGGAACTTCATCATTTAACCCAATCCGCTCTGTGCATTCTTATGAATGAGCAGAGCGGATTTTCGCTTAACCCGTTAAAACGGATGTTAAGAAATCCCGTCAAAGTTGCTCGTCAACCCATTGGATAATGTGGTCGAATGCTGTAGGAGCAAACCATTGTGTATTCCCGTGCTTTTTAAACCAAGTTATCTGTCGCTTCGCATAACGCCTAGAATTTTGCTTGATCTTTGCGACCGCCTCCACTAAACTTAGATCTCCATCGAGATAACTAAAAAGCTCTTTATATCCAACCGTCAATAACGCTGGCTTGGACCTATAAGGCAACAACTGCTCCACTTCTGCCAACAGGCCCTTGTCCATCATCACATCAACACGGTTATTGATCAATTCGTACAACTCCTCTCGGGGTCTGTTTATGCCTACGGTAATACATTTAAAAGGTCGCTTGGCAGTTTCCGCTTTCAAAAATGAAGACATCGGACGACCCGACGATTCGAACACCTCTAATGCGCGAATAACACGTTGTGGGTTTTCGACATCCAACTGTTCATAACCTTGCGGATCAATTTTTTTCAAGTAGTCTTGGAGGGGGCCAAGGCCATCTTGTACCAGACGATGGTTAAGCGCGTCCCGAATCGGCTTCGGTGCAGTTGGTAATTCATCAAGCCCCTCGCATAGCGCTTTTATAAACAATCCTGATCCACCAACCACGATGACCACGTCTTGGGTCTGAAACAACTTCTCAAGCAGCGTAAGCGCTTCCCTTTCAAAGTCGCCTGCCGAATACGTTTCTTCGATGGAGTGTGAATCGATAAAATAATGAGGTGCTTGACGCCGCTCCTCTGTAGAGGGCTTCGCTGTGCCGATGGTCAATTGCCGATAAAATTGTCGGGAATCAGCCGAAACAATCGATGTACCATAATGCTGAGCTAAACGTATAGCCAGACTGGTTTTTCCTACTGCTGTAGGCCCTACCACAACGACTAGAGATTTTTCCTTACTCATTGTTCACGATATTAATCCGAGAAAAATAGATGAAGGCAACCTCACCTATCCGCCTAGCTGATTCACAGTTTGAACTTAGTATCCCCCATCATCCGACGAACGCTCCGATCCCTCTTGATCATCAAATAAATCGAAGTCATCCTCTGGATCTACGCCGTATTCTTCCGCGTTCTCATCTGATTGCTCATCATCATCGTCAACGTCCTCTTCAAGAAGTGCGAGATTCGCTGCACTTAAACTTTTTGGCGCATCCCCCACGCTTCGAAATACAGCAGGATATTCTTTCCCCTCTTCCTCTTTCAGAATTCTGACCAGTTCGACATGGAAGTCATAGGGGCGATCAAAATCATAGATATAATAGAACTTTTGATGTGGATCATCGATAAACTTGCTTAAACGAATCCCCTCCATTAAAAGCACCTGGCTGTTCTTTTTTCGGTCATTCGGCAAATATGCGATTTCCGTCCCTTTCTTCCACTGGTCATTACTTACATAAAATGATGAAGGTCGTTCTACCTCGTATCCCACGGACTTTTGAATCTGCTCGTGAAGCTCGAGAAACGTACTTTTAGATGGCATATCAATTTCTCGATACACATCTTCGTAATCCTCAAAAGTTGCTCTAAATCTATATACTGCCATTTCTATTTAATTTAGTATACTATCGAAATGCATGGAATCATCCGCTGCGATTAACTCTGTCACGCCCAAAATGATCCGGATGCTTTTTCCATTTTTGCATCAAGCTTCATTCCAACGCTATGGTTTCTGGGTATGATTATCTTTATTCATCCATCTGCACCGGAGCCAGACCCAGGCTTTTCCCCTTGTCCATCATAAAGCTTAACGCTTCATCTCGTGAATTCGGTATAATGCCTTCCAGAATTGCTTCTCGGATCGCATTTTTAATTACACCTACATGACGTCCAGGGCCTATCCCAAAAACCTTCATAATGTCCTCGCCGTCTACTGGAGGTTGCCAGTTCCGAATCTGATCACGTTCTTCAACGTCTCGGAGTTTCTGCTTTACCAGTTCAAAATTCTCCCGGTATCTCTTTTTCTTAAAATCATTTTTTGTGGTCACATCAGCGTGGCACAACAGCATCAAATCATCAATATCATCACCCGCCTCGTAAAGTAAACGCCGAACCGCAGAGTCCGTGATGTTATCTTTAACCAGCACGATGGGTCGCAAATGCAATTGCACTAATTTCTGTACGAAGCGCATTTTTTCATTCAACGGCAGTTTTAGTGCGGCAAACAGTTTAGGCACCATCTTGGCACCCCTGTCTTCATGACCATGGAAAGTCCATCCCACCTTCTTATCAAAACGTTTCGTCGCGGGTTTGGCAATATCGTGCATAATGGCAGCCCACCGCAACCAGAGATCATCCGACGACACTGCCACGTTGTCTAATACTTCAAGGGTGTGATAAAAGTTGTCCTTATGCCCCTTCCCGTCAATGTATTCTACACCTTGAAGCTGATGCATAGCCGGGAATATCCGTTCCAGTAAGCCAGTATCAAATAAATAAGTAAACCCGATCGAAGGACGCGGTGCCATAATAATTTTATTCAATTCGTCTGTCACACGCTCCTTAGAAATAATTTTTATGCGATCTGCTTGTTCAGCAATTGCTTCCAATGCAGAAACGTCAATTCTAAAGTTTAACTGAGTAGCAAAACGAATGGCGCGCAACATCCGCAACGGGTCGTCCGAAAAGGTAATTTGAGGATTTAAAGGAGTTCGTATTACACTATTTTGGATATCCTGAGCACCGTTGAAAGGATCCAAAAGGGTTCCAAAATCATCCTCATTTAATGAGTATGCCATGGCATTAATCGTAAAATCCCGGCGATTTTGGTCATCCTCTAGCGTTCCGTTTTCAACGATCGGTTTTCGAGATTCACTACGATACGATTCTTTCCTGGCTCCCACGAACTCAATATTCAACCCCTTATATACAAGCATCGCCGTGCCAAACGATTTATAAACGGTCACTTTTGTTTGTAAGGCGTCACCGAGTTTCGTAGCAAAGTCAATCCCGCTCCCCACCACCAAGATATCAATATCATCCTTTAGAGGACGGCACATAATCCGATCGCGGACATAGCCGCCAATGACATATACGCGAACATTCGCTGTCCGGGCTAACTCTCTAATTATGGAGAATATGGGGTGATCTAAATTCTGACTCATAGCAACAGGCTGCAAAAGTAATGAAATTTCCTATAGCACTCAAGGTCATCTGACAGAACGCATCAACCTTAATTGTGAGTCATCCTCTCGCTTTGACCGTTGGTACATTAAGCGAACATCACTCCTAATCCCTATCTTTAGAAAGTCGACGGAAAGACAATGGATTCTCGCTCAGCACTTCATGTTCTCTTCGACGCTTTACGATATGTACCGCCTCAAATATCGCTTCCACGAAGGAGGTGTGAGAGGCTAAGCTTTTCCCGGCAATGTCGTAGCCAGTCCCGTGGTCTGGTGAGGTCCGAACCACCGGAAGTCCTGCTGTATAGTTGATTCCGTTCCTAGAGGCAATATGCTTAAAGGGTATCAGTCCTTGATCATGATACATCGCTAAAATCGCATCAAATTTAGTGTACGCATCACCTGCGAAAAACCCGTCTGCCGCATACGGACCGAAACAATAAATATTCTCTTGATTCGCCTTCTCTATTGTAGGCCGAATAATATCGTTGTCTTCCGAACCAATCAACCCTTCGTCTCCAGCGTGCGGATTTAATCCAAGAACGGCAATTTTGGGCTTTTTTATCCAGAAATCCTTTTGGAGACTGGAATTCATTATCCGTAGTTTCTGCAGTATCTTATCCGAGGTAATTGCATCCGACACGTCTTTTACAGGAATATGACCGGTAACTACCCCCACACGAAGATTTTCGCTGATCATAAACATCAGCACATCAGAACTACTAAATGTTTCTTGCAAAAACTCGGTATGGCCGGGGAAATGAAAGCCCTCCTGTTGGATATTGTGCTTATTAATCGGCGCAGTGACCAACGCATCCAAAAGACCAGATTTCAGGTCCTCGGTTGCTTTTTGCAATGAAATAAATGCATATTTACCGCCGACTTCGTTCTGTTCACCTAAGCTGATTTTCACATCCTCTTGCCAGCAGTTGATGATATTGGCACGTTTTGGATTGGCCTGTTCCGGCGATGAAATGACATGAAAGCTGAAGTCGGTTACCCCAGCTGCCTTACGATGGAAGGATGCAACTTTGGTATTCCCGTAAACAATAGGAGTGAAAAATTCCAACATGCGATTATCCATCAATGACTTTATGATAACCTCAAGCCCTATACCGTTAATATCTCCTACCGAAATTCCAATTTTCAATTTCTCACTCATCGTATTATGCATTTATATCTGATCAAAAATAGAAAAAAAAGACAAACAATCCTCAGCGAATACGCGAGCACAGAATAAGCCTTCATCAGAATAAACGAGCATGAAGCCCTTATCCTCATTCGTCAAACCGTATCACCTAACCTTTAACTGGTGACGAATTGCTATAACCACGGTGAAAAAAACCTATCTTTGTCTCAAATTATTCCTATGGCTTCGGTACGCGCAAAAAAACATTTAGGTCAACATTTTCTTAATGACAAGAAAGCTGCAGAACGAATTGTGGATGCATTAACTCCAAGTTTAGGCTATAGACAAGTATTAGAGGTGGGCCCGGGAATGGGAGTTTTGACTGATTTTTTGTTGGCCAGGCAAGACCTCGAAACCTTTCTAATCGACATCGATGAGGAATCCACTGCGTACTTATCAAATCAGTACCCTGAACTAGGGAATCATCTTATTCACGGGGATTTTTTAGCGCTGGACTTCCACGATCTTTTTGAAAGTAAAATGGGCGTCATTGGAAACTTCCCTTACAACATCTCCTCTCAAATCTTATTTAAAGTGCTAGAAGAGCGGAATCGTGTAGTCGAGGTGGTGGGCATGTTTCAAAAGGAAGTCGCGGAACGATGTGTTGCGAAGCCGGGTGGCAAGGACTACGGCATTTTGAGTGTGTTTCTTCAAGCATTCTATCGAATAGAATATCTCTTTACCGTCAAAGCGGGCGCTTTCACACCACCACCTAAGGTCCTTTCCGGTGTAATCCGAATGACCCGAAACGAACGAGAGACTTTAGATTGTGATGAAAAACTGTTTTGGCGAGTTGTGAAGGCTGCATTCAATCAAAGACGTAAAACATTACGCAATGCGCTTGCAGGAGTAATTCCAAAAGATAAGATGAGCGACAATCCATTTTACGACCTTCGAGCAGAACGATTAAGTGTTGAAAATTTCATTAGTTTGACCACCGAAATAGCCAGCCAGATCTAACATGACAACCCATAACCTGAGAAATCCTACCGCATTCCGTATTTTGATTGTCGACGACATTCACGAAATCTTACTTCAGAAACTAAGGGATGCCAACGTCTCGTTCTTATACAGGCCCGACATCGACAAATCAGAAGCCAGCGGCCTCATTTCGGACTTCAACGGTCTGGTAATCCGGTCTAAATTCCAGGTCGACGCCTCCTTTATTGATCAAGCAACGAATCTCCAACTGATCGCGCGCGCTGGCGCTGGAACGGACAACATCGACGATCATTATGCAAAGGAGAAAAACATTCAGCTTTTTGCAGCTAATCAAGGCAATTGCGATGCTGTGGGAGAACACATGATTGGTATGTTATTGGGATTGATGAATAACCTTAACCGCGCCGACCGCCAAGTTCGGGCTGGAAGTTGGTTAAGAGAGGAAAATCGCGGACATGAGCTTAACGGAAAAACAGTCGGTCTGATTGGATACGGACATAACGGTCGAGCAATGGCAAAAAAGCTTTCCGGATTCGATGTACGAGTGATCGCCTACGACAAATACAAATGGGGGTTCACCGATACATATGCACAAGAAGTATCCATGGAGGAAATCGTTCGGCAAAGCGACATATTAAGCCTACATGTACCCCTAACTAGGGAGACGAACAACCTCGTCGATCAAGAGTATCTCTCTCATTTCCGAAAACCCATCTATTTATTGTCCGGCGCGCGCGGCCCAATTGTACATATTCCAGCAGTGTTAGACGCTTTGTATCAAAACAGCATCATCGGCGCGGCATTTGATGTGCTGCCTGTCGAAAAGTTCCCGGAATTGGGTGCGCAAACGTGGTATCAACAACTCATCAAAGAAGACCGAATAGCTTTGAGCCCACATGTGGCCGGATGGACTGTTGAAAGCTATTTTAAATTAGCTGACATCTTAGCTGACAAGATCTTAAGCTATCTCCGTGAAAACCAATACAATTAGCCATTGCAGTATCAGTGCGAGATCCAATAGATATACATAGTGGTAGTGCTTCTCTTGGGTGAAAATCACCAAACGCAGCAGGAGCATGACGCCAATCGTAGCAACGATTAGGGCCGATCTGATGAGAAATGAGTAGGGAGCAACAAGTAGAACGAGAATGTGTACCACCCCCAACAAGTAGGATAGCTGAATCGATCGTGTCCTACCCAATAAGACCGGCAGGGTCTTAAGTTTGTAATGTCTATCTTGTTCGATATCTCGAATATCAAAGGGTAGCGTACACAATAATAAAAAGAGAACTTTAACCAAGCCCAGATAATTTGCTTTCCCCCAGTCGATGGCAATGTCCGCGTAAAATGCTTCGACCACCGGTAAACCTACGCTACTCAAGGACCATATTAGTGCAATGTAAAAAAGCTTCAGACCCGGCAACTGACGCAATCCAATACGCTTTCCGCCAATTCGAATCAGAGGAAAGGCGTAGGCCACACTCATTCCCCCAATCACGCCCAGATATCCAATGGTCATTAGATGGATTTGAGATAATGCGAAAACCGCCACACATGCTGCTGTTCCACTAACTACCCAAAACAACGGCATATTCCGCCCTAGCCACCGTGTTCGCCGATAAGGGGAAGCCGCAGGGCCGGCGGGAAGTGACAAATACAAACTGAGGTTATAGAGCAACATCGTAGTTGCGCCTTCTATCACTAAAATAAATGGATTTACTGGGTAGTTAAGAATTAAATAAGTAAGCGCACATTGCCCCACTGCCGCCAACGCGATCAGCGCATTGCTGTACACCAAAAAATAATAGACGTTTTTTAAAACTTGACACATACGATCGCTATCTGGAGTTCCCTACCTGAGCAATCGCCCACGGGTATCAATTGCCCCTTTTTTTATCCATTCAGAGATGGTTAACATCCGCCGACTCGCAATTTTCGTAAGTTATAGTTGGCATTCCGAAATGCGCCAAAAACGGACACTAATACTACACAAGAACCGCATGATTAACGTTTTTACAATGGGAATTCTGGCCTATTTTTTCTAAATTAGCTAACCGAAGAAGGCGTTTTTATCATTTCAAATAAGCTTTTGGCTGAAATGAATAAACCTCTCCTAACGTAGAAGTAAAGATAATGTAGACCTAATAATTTCACAAGAATGAATTTTCAAATTAAATCTTTTGAAGAGTATCAAGACACGTATAAAAAAAGTGTTGAGGAACCAGAAGCGTTTTGGGCCGAAGTCGCTGATCATTTTTTCTGGAAGCGAAAGTGGCAGAATGTGCTAAGCTGGAATTTCGACGAACCGGATATCAAGTGGTTTGAAGGGGGAAAACTTAATATCACGGAAAACTGTCTGGATCGACATATTTATCAACTCGGCGATCAACCTGCCATTATTTGGGAACCTAACGATCCACAAGAAGCACACCGTGTACTGACCTATAAACAATTATTACAAAAGGTTGAACAATTCGCGAACGTTTTAAAAAACAACAACATAAGAAAAGGCGACCGTGTGTGCATTTACCTACCCATGGTCCCCGAGCTGGTGATTGCGGTTTTGGCCTGTGCACGAATTGGTGCCATCCACTCGGTCGTCTTTGGCGGTTTTTCTGCTCAATCCATCGCAGATAGAATCAATGATGCCGATTGCAAACTCGTCGTTACCTCAGATGGAGGATTCCGTGGAAAAAAAGTATTGGAATTAAAGTCGATTGTAGATGACGCATTGATGCAATGCAAATCCGTCGAAAAAGTAATTGTACTCACCCGAACCAGAACGCCTATATCGATGATTAAAGGCCGCGATGTGTGGTGGGAAGATGAGATCAAAAAGGTCGAAACTCAAGGCAACCCACCGTGTCCAGCCGAGGAAATGGACGCTGAAGACACATTGTTCATCCTGTATACGTCGGGTTCTACCGGAAAACCTAAAGGCGTCGTTCACACGACAGCGGGCTATATGGTATACACCGGCTACACTTTCACCAACACATTCCAATACCAGCCAGGGGAAGTTTTCTTTTGTACAGCCGACATTGGCTGGATTACTGGACACAGTTATATCGTCTACGGCCCACTTTCTCAAGGCGCAACATCACTGATGTTTGAAGGCATCCCAACATACCCTGATGCTAGCCGGTTCTGGGACATCGTGGCTAAACATCAGGTCAACATCCTATACACCGCCCCTACTGCAATTCGTTCGTTAATGGCTTTCGGAGATCAATACATTGACAACAAGGATCTGTCCTCTTTACGAGTTTTAGGGTCGGTAGGTGAACCAATCAATGAAGAAGCATGGGAATGGTATCACGACAAAGTCGGCAAAGGCAAATGTCCCATTGTCGACACCTGGTGGCAAACGGAAAATGGCGGTCACTTGATTACCCCTATCGCTGGCATCACACCAGAAATTCCGGGGTATGCCATGTTCCCGCTTCCTGGCGTTCAACCCTGCCTAATGGATGAAGACGGTAAAGAAATTACAGGCAACGATCAATCGGGGAATTTGTGTATAAAATTCCCGTGGCCCGGCATGCTGCGCACCACCTGGGGTGATCATGAGCGTTGTAGACAAACTTATTTTTCTACCTATTCAAACATGTACTTCACAGGTGACGGGTGTTACCGGAGCCCAGAGGGATACTATCGTATTACAGGACGGGTAGATGATGTATTAAATGTATCAGGACACCGGATCGGAACAGCGGAAGTCGAAAATGCCATTAACATGCATTCCGATGTTGTGGAATCCGCTATTGTAGGCTACCCACACGCGGTCAAAGGACAAGGAATCTATGCCTACGTGATCGCGACACACCATATCGATGAAGAAAAAACAAGACAAGATATTCTACAAACGGTTAGTCGGTTAATCGGCGCGATCGCTAAACCGGACATCATTCAATTTGTCTCCGATCTGCCTAAGACCAGATCTGGAAAAATCATGCGACGCATTTTACGCAAAATTGCCGAGGGATCCTTAGATAATTTAGGAGATACCTCTACGCTACAAGATCCAACTGTAGTCGATGCGATCGTAAAAGGTGCTGAGGCGACACGCTCTTGATCTCAACATAAACAAACTGGCCCAAAAGCGGGCCAGTTTTATTTCCTTTTCCCGCTAAACCATCCGGTGTAGCGAACGTTCTATAACTGTAAAAATATTATCGTTTTTCGAACCCCCATCACTTCTAAATAGATAATTACGCCGGAAAATTGTAATATTTTCCCTATTTTTACCAGCATCCCGAAAACTATAAAAGAAAGGCCAAATGCTGTTTACAATCCTGTTAGGTTTTATTTTCTCTCTTTTACTTATCCCGTTCAGCAGGAGATTTAAATCCTCATGGAGCATAACCCTTCCACTAATCCCAACAGCTTTATTTGGTTATTATTTAAGTTACGTACCGGACGTGTCGAACGGCCTGATTTTCTTTCAAGAATTGAATTGGGTTCCGTCTCTCGGTGTTAACTTTCAATTTCAGCTGGACGGATTGGGCTTGCTGTTCACATTGCTCATTACGGGAATTGGAAGTGGGATTTTCTTTTATGCCCGTTCATATTTAAATGGACACCCGTACTTTGACCGTTTTTTCGGCTACCTATTGCTATTCATGTCCGCCATGTTGGGCTTAGTACTCTCCGACAGCATTTTTCTATTGTTCATATTCTGGGAGCTCACCAGTATCAGTTCGTTTTTTCTAATCGGCTTTAATAACGAGCAAGAAGCCTCAAGGAAAAGTGCTTTGACGGCTTTATCCGTAACAGGAATGGGAGGATTTTTTCTACTCGCTGGCTTGGTACTGATCGGAAATATGGCCGGTACATACCAAATTTCTGAATTGATTGCGTATCGAGAGACTATATTAGCTGATCCCCTATACCCTCTAGCACTTGGATTGATCCTTTTAGGAGCTTTCACCAAGTCCGCTCAATTCCCCTTTCATTTCTGGCTCCCCGGGGCCATGAAAGCCCCAACTCCCGTATCCGCTTATCTACACTCCGCAACAATGGTGAAAGCAGGTGTATATATCTTAGCACGTTTTTTCCCCATCCTTGGAGCCACAGCGCTATGGAGCAACACGTTGATGATTGTAGGAGGATTCACCATGTTATATGCAGCTGTTCAATCCCTGTTTCGGCTGGACTTAAAGGCGATTTTAGCTTACAGTACAATTGCGGCACTGGGTATGCTTGTGTTTTTGTTGGGTTTGGGATCCGTGGAAGCACTCATCGCAGCCAGCGTTTTTATCTTAGTGCATGCCCTATATAAAGCGACGCTGTTTATGGTGACCGGCATTATCGATCACGAAACTGGCACCAGAGATATTTCCAAGCTAGCCGGTCTACGAAAAGTCATGGCACCCGTAGCAATCGCTGCTGTATTAGCCGCACTAAGTAGCGCAGGGTTGCCTTTAACATATGGATTTATTGGAAAAGATCTCATTTACGAAGCTACGCTACATGCGGATACCCATGTTACATTATGGCTCACGATCATT
>DXCW01000227.1 GCA_019115805.1 Candidatus Sphingobacterium stercorigallinarum | reverse complement strand
AGTTTATTTCTATACAATATCATTGTTTTTCAGTATTTTACATTATTTTTTTAAAAATCGGTATGCTATTCGTTCCATTTTCAAGGGCAAAGGTAAATCAGTGTTCTTAACGCTTTCCAAGGTCAAGCCTTCGGTTTGCTAAAAAATCTAACCTACGGATAGTATTTTTCAGTCAAAACCTTGTGTCAGCTAAGCACTGACCTTTTTAGCCCATGAAACGAAACATAGCATACTCCGACCTTTGAACGAATAAATGGTAGTGATAGAAAAACAAAACAGCACCTCCTCTCATTACCGAATAAATAAAAAGAAGTTAATGAGGTCAGACTGATATATTAAAAGTCGTCATGCCTTCCTGCAATCCTGTTTCCTATCTTCCAAGACAGCCATAAGGTTAGAACGCCGGCAATCTCGACTACACATTCCAAACGAATATCATTCTTATCTCTCTACAATACTTTCCGTTCATCAGAACATAGCAATTTATGTTTTGAGATGCTCGAAATTCATTCTGTGCCTCAAAACTACTTGCCTTTGCAGGTGATAAAACACTATCCGAAGTCGAGGAACTATTATTTAGTGGAAAAGGGTTTTTTATATAAAGTTTTATATCTTTACCAATCGAGGAACGATAAGACCCAATTTTTAGGTCTTATCGTTCCACAAAAGGTAATATGGCAGACAGCGTTTATATATCGGAACATTTAACTAAACCACAGCTCGAATTCTTAAAGTTGCTGGACGACTATGAAATTCAGTTGTTCAAATTCTCCGAAATTGAACAGTTGCTAGAAAAAAAGTTTGACAACTTAAGTGAAATCCTAGAAAATCTAGTCGACAAGGAACTACTTGTGCGAATAGAAAAAGGCAAATTTTGCAAACAAGGTTTTCGGGACGAATATGTCATCGGTACTTTCGTTGCTGAAAATAGTGCTGTCGCATATTGGTCTGCATTGAATTTACATGGATTGACAGAACAGTTCTCTAATACGGTTTTTATTCAAACGACACATAAAAAGTACGATAAATCAATTCTCGGTACTTCTTATAAATTCGTTAGGATAGCAGCTAATAAAAAAACAGGAATTATACACAATGGTTACGGCAACCTTCAGTATCCGATCACTGATGTAGAGAAAACAATAGTTGATTGCTTTGATCTACCTCAACATTCTGGTGGCTACGCAGAATTGATCAGAGCAGTTGGTCAAGCGCAAATGCAACCCAATAAATTAGTCGAGTACTGCAAGGCTGTGAATAATATAGCGGTTACCAAACGAATTGGATATTTGGTCGAACTTCTCCAAATTACAGGTATGGAACCTTTTATAGATTTTGCCAAGATGCAGGTAAAGAATAAATATAACTTGTTTGACCCCCAGGGATTGGAAGAAGGTGAATTTGTCGCAGAATGGCGATTAAGGTTAAATATTAGCCGTGAAGAATTGTTAGACATCTCCAATAAACAATACTAAATGATACTGAAAAAGGAAATAGAGAAAAAAGCTTTGGAACACGAAGTGTCCAGAAGTACCATTGACAAGGATTGGGTATTGGGACATTTTGTCGACGCTATATTTTCGATAGATTCTTGCAGAGAGGCGCTAATCTTTAAAGGAGGAACATGTTTACGGAAATGTTATATCCCGGATTATCGTTTTTCAGAAGATTTAGATTTTACGTCAATCAATCCGAATTTTCAATTTGATGAAAATTTGTTGAGAGAAATCATGTCGTTAGTACAAGAACGTACCGGTATGCAATTACATCTTGAAAAACTCACCGATCTTCGGCACAATGATATGCCGACTGGCTACGCTGCAGTTGTCAAGTTTTGGGGAGCCGATCATTCCAAGGACCAAATTCCACCAGATCCTTCCCGATGGAATACTTCGATTAAGATCGAAATTATTCTGTACGAGAAGATGCTATTCGCACCGACGTTGAAAACGGTTTATCATGATTATTCCGATCAGCTGAGTTCTGCAGTCAATGAAATTGCCTGTTATGATATAAGAGAAGTGTTATCTGAAAAATTAAGAGCTTTGATCCAACGCTCCTATACAGCACCTCGAGACTATTATGACATATGGTATTTATCCAAGTATGCGAGTGATCTTGATTGGGCGGAGATTAGGAAGGCTTTCTTAGAGAAAATGGCATTTAAAGGACTTGATTTTACAGGTATAGATCAGCTTCTGAATGCTAAAAGTGAAAACACGGTGAAACGAGCATGGAAAAATAGTTTAGGGCATCAGATCGCAACTAGAAAGCTACCTGCGTTTGATGAAGTTAAAAAGGACTTGGAACTATTGTTTAATACAATCTTTGAAACGATATAATGGCATTTAATGAAAACTCACGAGTAAAAATCCCTGCCCTTCTCCACTTAATGAAGCTGGGCTACACCTATATTCCATTAAGAGAACAAATCCGAACAGAAGACACTGATATGAACGGATTGTTGAGAAGTGGAATTTCTTACGACATTAACGAAGCATACGAACTGGTTAAAACAAGTCTTTTGGAAAAGATTTTAAAATAGAATGCTGTCAATCATAAAGCTTTTAACTATGGATGAAAAAGCTATTGACCTGTATGCTTTACTTGTGCAACGAGCTAACTCCTGGCCATCAAATAAAAACTAAGATTTTAGAGCTGATCAATAACTATACGTGCATTCCGGGTACCAGCTCGTTCATGAAGCCATTTCGCAAAAGTGTTTTTTCGTTAGTTGAGCGCGAAGAGATCCCCAAAGGGCCGAAAACCCCGCTATTGTACCACCGATATTTCTACCCGCCGATTTTGTTCCCTTCCTCCTTCGGTATCGTTAGATGCTACTGGCTTGGAGGCACCAAATCCTCTCGCACTAAGATTTTCTGATGATACTCCCGCGTTGACGATATAAAGCTTCACCGCATTGGCTCTGTCCTCAGATAGCGATTGGTTGTATTCGGCTGTGCCCTCGACGGATGAATGACCACTGATGATAAAATTAGCTGACGTATCTTTTCGCATTTCTCGGACGATAGCGTCCAATACGGCATAAGACTCGGTTTTGAGTACACTAGAATTAAATTCAAAAAGGACGTTCTCAAAATTGAAATTCGGTTTTTCGATCACCGGTTCAGTGTCTTCACGAGGTGCTTCCGGAACAATGACAGGCTCTTCCGCTATTTCTTCTACCGGTTCCTCGCGTTCGGGTTTCTGCTCGATCTGGCTACCTGGATTAATCACAATTTTTTTAGACTTGCAAGCAGACAAGCTTATAATCAATAGAACGAAACTCATCGCTAAAATGCGTTTTAATATATGGTTCATAGTATATTCTTTTATTAATATGTATCCCTCCAAAGTTACGATATATTCTTTTGTACTCCTTAGCAAACGTATGATTTGGTTTTCATTATACCCCTTGGAGGTACGTTCGCTTTACACTTCCCGAAACAAAGAATGTGCCTCTTACTAATCTCGATGATCAAGTTACTTTGAATATTCCAGACAATTTGCCGATTACCTTATCCCCTATTACTCTCCATCACTCGAGTTCGCTACTTGCAGCTGATTACAGCACTCAATGGATAAAGACAAAATGTTTATTCCCATTGTTGATCCTAAACGTATCTTAGATCTTAAACCTACGGGCCAAAAATGACCGACCTTACCCGCGATATCGTTGGTCATGAAGATTTACCGTTTCTTTTTCGAAGCCTATCACTTCGACCGGACCGTTGTGATTTTGCTCTTCCAATCGGTTCCATCGCGAAAACCGTTCCAGAACCGTTTTGCTTGACACGGCAGTAACCCAAAAATTGTAATTAAAGACTGAGCTTTTTAGCTGTCAGAATGGTTTAGGTTTCTTGTTTTGCCCTGCTAGCTCGGCTATTTCCTCTATACGTCTTTGTCGGGTTTTTGATTGCTTTGCCAGCACCACCCATTGCAACATCATCTTTTTAATGGTTTTGCTCAAACTGAGAAAATAATCCTCTGATCCGCTATGCTTCTGAAAGGCTTTAGCTAAATCAGGCGGAATCGTCAAAGCCTCTACTTCATCTAAAATCGTCCAGGAACCGTTTTGTTTTGCGATTTCAATACCCACTAAACCTCCCTCGGTCATAGCCCCGTTATCGATAAGCCGCGCCACTTTCTCTTTATTGATCTTGCTCCAAGTGCTGTTAGGCTTCCTTTTACTAAAAAACTGATGAGCGCGCTCGTCATCGATTTTGATTTTCTTGCTGTCTATCCAACCGAAACACAGGGCAACATCAACAGCTTCACTCCAGGTTATAGAAGTTTTATTTGACGATTTAGAATAGAAAACGAGCCAAACAGACTGCTTCGATACGTGATTTTGGGCCAACCATTCTCGCCACGCTGCTTGGTTTACCGGATAAAAAACTTCTGCTTTGTTCATTTTGTTCACCATTGTCGCCTCTGCCTTTAACATTCCAATTACAAATATCCATTAGCGGCCTGTGTAGCATTTTTCTCATCCTCCATTGCACAGATCCGTTTCTATTTGATGCAGTACTTAATTTGTTTTTGTTTAATCTCCTATGAAAATAAAAAGGAACGGTGACAACCTTCTGTCAAGTACATGAAAAAAATTACCATCCCCCCCGCAGCGCCCCTTCTGCATGGTCATACGCACATTTCATGTTCTGATGGAACGCTGGTACGTAACAAAAAAAGGAAGATTTGAACTATATGCGTGTTGCGATGTTCATCAGTAATAAAATGAACTGCTATGCGTAAAACCAACCTCATCCCGTTTCCGAACAAAAAAGTAGAGGGCGCTGATCGAATCTTTTCAGCAGCGGCTGGCGTTTTTCTCATCTGCAACGCATTGAAAGATCAAAAACGGCCATTTCAAGCCTTGATTGGCAGCTACTTGGTTTTCAGAGGCGCCTCTGGACATTGCCCGATAAGTGACGTGCTGCGAATGGAGACAAAATCATCGGCTTCTGAGATCGCTCTTTCGTTGACTGTTAACAGGCCTGTTTCCGAAGCCTATCAATTGTGGCGAAACTTGAACCGATTGCCCCTATTTATGCAGTATCTGAAATCGGTTAGCGAGGTCAATAAAAGGAAATCGGTTTGGGTAGCCGTTCTGCCCTGGCGGATCGGGGAGTTTCGATGGACGGCGGAGATAACCTCGGATCAAATCAATCGATGGATTGAATGGGAATCAGTAGGTAGCCCCATTATACAGCACAAAGGGTCTGTATCTTTTAAAGCTGCCGGTAAATTTGGGACTGAAATACGAGTGCGGCTCTATGGTACTATACCTGGCGGAAAGCTGGGCAAACTGGCATCACGACTGATAAGGCCCGCACTTGAGGAGCTCATCGCGGAAGACCTGAAAAACTTTCGAAGATACGTGGAAACAGGGGAAATCCCCACCACTCAAGGTCAGCCAGCAAAAAACAGATAATTGAAAGTCATGAAAGCATTATGTTATATCGGGGTGAACAAACTGAACGTCGAGACGGTAAAAGACCCCGAAATCTTAAATCCACAAGACGTCATCATAAAAGTAACTTATTCTTCGGTATGTGGATCTGATCTTCATTACATACATGGATATATTGTTTCCATGAAAGAAGGTGATATCCTCGGCCATGAATTTACTGGAGAAGTCGTCGAAATTGGTTCAAATGTGGAAACGCTAAAAAAGGGAGATCGCGTTGTGGTGGCTCCAAATATCGGGTGCGGCGAATGCTTTTATTGCCAAGAGGAAGAATGGTCATTATGTGACAACTCCAATCACAAAGGCTATCTGCAAGAGAAAACAAGTGGCTACCCGACAGGCGCCTTCTTCGGTTGTTCCCATCTATTCGGCGGGTATGCAGGAAGTCACGCTGAATATATCCGTGTTCCATATGCCGATCAGGGATGCTTTAAGATTCCAGAAGAACTAAGTTATGAGCAAGGCTTATTTGCTTCCGATGCTGCTCCCACCGGCTATATGGCGGCAGATATGGCGGTAAAATCGGGAGATATCGTAGCTGTATGGGGGGCGGGCGCCGTAGGCCAGATGGCTATAGCTGCTGCCTGGCTAAAGGGTGCATCCAGAGTCATCTGCATCGATAAATATGTCTTCAGGCTCGATCTAGCAGCCAAACATCTTCAAGCCGAACTGCTCAACTATGAAACAACGGATATCAGGGAAGCCCTGAAAGAAATGACGGGCGGTCGTGGGCCCGATGTCTGTATTGATGCAGTGGGTATGGAGGCTCAATCAACGGGAATAGAGGATCTCTATGATAAGGCTAAACAGACGTTTCGACTCCAAACTGATCGCACCTCTGCGTTGAGACAGGCCATCATGGCCTGTCGAAAAGGGGGAACACTTTCCATTATTGGAATTTATTCAGGCCTGGTCGATAAATTTCCCCTTGGACCCCTGGTCATTAAAGGTCTGAAGGTAAAAGCTGGTTTGGTGCATGGGCAAAAGTACATCCCGACCTTGTTGGAACATATCAAAAAAGGGGAACTCGATCCGACATTCCTAAAAACGCATCAGTGGGCCATCGAGCAAGGAAACGAAGGATATCACCTGTTCGCAAATCAGAGAAACAAGATTCTAAGGGGAGTTTTTGCATTATAGCATAGTAGGCGTTTCAAATGCGCTATAAGATAGACTATTCAAGGCTACACATTGAGTACTCCAGTCGCATCAGCGGCAACGGGCGTAGAACAATCGGGAAGGCGGGACGGCCCTCATATTTCTCTATAAAATCAGGAGACATAGCAAGCATGCCATGGCGCATATTCCAACGTTCCGATAATGATGAAATTCACCAATAAGTCTCTCCAGTATAACAGATCATCTCACGGGAATTTTACAGTCTCGACGCATCGTCTCTTGGTCCGTTTCTACATGGCTTTCATAAGATCTTGGACCAAAAAAAGCGGCCCGAAAGATATGGACCGCTTGTTTATTTTTGAGCGTACTTTATAAGCGTCTTCTAGCAGATGTCGCTTTAGTTCGCGTTCAAAGAATCTTGTTGGCTTGCTTGCTTTTGTTTCATCTTTTCGTCCAACTCCCCTTTAACTTTGGGACTCTGTTGATACGCCTGTGCAATTTGCATATAGGTCTCGACTTCTAGACCTTCTGCCTCAACGGCTTCGACCATCTTACCTTCTACAGTCTGTTGCATACCGGTAATTTTCTCAGCCGCTTTCTGAAAGGCCTCGACTTCTTTGGGGTCTGGCTGTGTAGCCGAGCTATCAGGGACTTGCTGGGCTTGCGCAATGGCATTAAACTTTTCCACCGACAGTCCCTCATCTTCAACGATTTTCATCATTTCGCCCTGTGCTTCCATTTGGATTTCGTTAATTTTTGAACTGGCATTCAGAAAGCAATCCAATTCCTCCTCCTGGAAATCTTCTTTGAGTGCCTGAGTCTGAGCAGGCGCTTGTTGTACCGGTTGCTGCGCCAGCGTCGTCGATGCACTGGCTAGGGAGAACAGCACTGCAAATGCACCGCCTATTAATGTGTTTCGTTTCGTTCTTTTCATCATCATATTTCTTGTTTTTATTAAGTTATACGTACTGCTGACACATCATGTGAGCTGTATTGCGCACCGATTTCGTGTTATTCGCTTCGCAGCATTCCCTAGGGTCCAAAAAATGTGCCTATACGGCTATTTTACAAGCAGCACGCTACGTCTTAACACTATTTAACTTCCTTTACCTTCTGATCGGCTATTTATCGAGGATGTTCTTTTCGCCCCCCGGTTAGTGGATTTGTCTCCTTTCTCACACCACTCGACCTATAAGACAGTCATCGGTTAACGTGGATTCACCAACACAAGTCGTTTTACAAAATATTCCGTCATGACTTTCAGGAAAGATTTTTCGCTGCAGACGAGAAAAGCAAGCAGATTTACCCTTCGCCTATGGAATGCCCATCAGCCTGTTCAACTGACACCGTAGCCGTATATCCCAATACAGCGTTCCGGATTAACTGACCAATGGCGCATAGTTGTATACCAATACGTTCGGCGGTTTTTAGCGTCAATCGCTCAGCGCAGCGGTGAAAAACAGGTTTTCCCAAACCGGGATGCCGTGTAGGTTCAGTTGTTCATCGGAAAGCGCGATTTCTACACTGTGCATCATAGTTTCCGATTCCCTGTAAAAAAGCAAAATGGTGCTTTCAGCCGTGGTTATCGTATAAAACAAACAGGTATCTTCGCCCACCTGCTGTTTTTTTCGCAAGGTAAGCGCTGCCGTATCATCATAGCTTTTGATCAACGATGCAATTTGTCGGGCGATCTGCTCGGGTGACATCGTTACGTGTTCGCGCAACATATTCGTTTGTTCGAGCTCGATATCTGGATGGGTTGCTTCATTCAACAAGCCTTTGTAACGTACAGCCCATAACTCGTTATCCTCATAAGGTTCTTGCACCCACTGGTGGGTTTGGGGAAGTTGAAGAATCAAGATCGGTTTCCCGTTATCCTGAGCGAAACTTCGTTGTCCGATAAAAATGGCCATTACGGTAAATAAAAGAAATAAGCGATGCGTTCTTCTCATAAATTTAATGCATACTACAAGTTATAAAAGTCGACATTTTATACCCTGACGCCAATAGCCGCTTTCCGCTATATTCCAAACATCAAGAGGACTTAAATGGAAAATTGAAACAACAGATATCTTCTTGAAGAAAACGCCTCTAAAATCATAATGTATCCACAGTTGCTACATTAAAAAAATCCGTATATTCATTCCCATATGAACAACACCCGGTTTGCGACATTAATTCACATCTTAACACTTTTTGCAAAGCATCCTGACCAATGGCTCAGTTCAGATTGGATCGCCGCAAGTATCCATATCAACCCCGTCACGGTTCGACGAGAACTGTCTACGCTGCAGCGTCTAGGATGGGTAAAAAGCAAAAAAGGAAAAGAAGGAGGATCCAGGTTAGCTGTATCCAGTGAGGCGATTTCTATAGCCGATATTTATACCGCGGTAAAGCGTTCAAACGTACTGGGCAAAAGAAACCCGTGCAGTAAAGCGACATGCTCCATCGGCAGACAGATTAACGCACAACTGGAAAAGCTTTATGACGAAACCGATCGAAAAGTCGTAGAAGTGCTTCAACAGGGAAGTCTAAAAACATTTGCCGATCAGTTCCATTAAGGGCGCAGTGGATTTTGCATTCAGCTGAACCGTGACATCTTCCGAATATCAATTCGGCTGAACCAAATCACATCGATGCTGTTTACTTAAAAAGACCCGCACACTTGCTGATTTCTTGAGCCGAGGCTTGCGATCGGCTGGCCGCCGTTCACTACAAACGAACACACTCTATATAGAAAGAAAAGAAACTATGAATAAACTTAAAATTGGACAAACAGATTTACAAGTAGCACCTTTTAATTTAGGTGGAAACGTTTTTGGATGGACGCTAAATGAGCAACAATCCTTCGAGATTTTAGATGCCTTTCAAGACGCAGATTTCAACTTCATCGATACCGCTGATATGTATTCGTATTGGGTGGATGGTGGCGCTGGCGGACAGTCAGAAACCATTATCGGTAAGTGGATGAAAGCACGTGGCAATCGGGAACAAATGGTCATTGCCACAAAGGTAGGGGGGCCGACTGGCGTCAACGAAATCGATGTCAGCCGTAAGCACATTATGGCCAGTGTCGATCAGTCCCTGAAGCGATTGCAGACCGATTACATCGATTTGTATTACCTTCATTATGATGACGAAAAGACGGCCGTTGAGGAAACTTTAGGCACGTTTGACGAGCTGATTAAAGCGGGAAAAGTAAAGCATATTGCGGCATCCAACATCTCTCCAGAGCGATTGACTGCGTCTCTGGATTTCGCTACTGAAAATAACTTACCAAAATATCAGGCCTTGCAGCCGCTTTATAATCTAGTGGAGCGCGAAGGATATGAAAGCGATTACGCGCCGATTGTAGAGCGCCATCAACTCAGCGTTTTCCCCTATTATGCACTGGCCGCAGGCTTTTTAACCGGGAAATACCGGAGTGAATCGGATTTCAATAAAAGCCCACGCGGTCAAGGCGCCGCCAAATACCTAAATGAAAAGGGGACGCGCCTATTAAATGCACTGGACCGCATCGCCGAGGAGCATCAAAGTGTCCCGGCAAGTGTCTCTTTAGCGTGGCTCTCGGCCCAACCACACATTGGGGGGCCAGTCGCGAGCGCGACGTCTATCGAACAGTTGAAAGAAATCCTGTCTAGCACACAGTTGACGTTAACCGCAGAAAATTTAGCGTTGCTGGACTCGGTAAGCAAATAATTTAAAAGAGCAATAACACTGTTCTAACCCACTCGCGTGAGCAAACCAGAACGGTATAAAAAAAGTAAATATGAAAATAGAAATATGGAGCGACGTGTTATGTCCGTTCTGTTACATTGGGAAGCGAAATTTGGAGACGGCACTGGCAGAGTTTGCCGATAAAGATCAAATCGAGATTGAATGGAAAAGCTTTCAATTGGATCCTCATCTGCCCGAGGTAGCTACCGAAGATTATAAATCCTATTTGAAGGAACGTAAAGGTATGGATGCCAACCAAGTGGAGGACATGCTAGCTCGAGTGACCGAAATGGCTGCCCAGGTCGGACTGGATTACCGCTTTGATCAAGCCGTGATGGTCAGTTCACAAAAGGCGCACCGCTTAATACAATTCGCAAAAACCAAAGGTTTGGGCGATCAAATAGAAGAGCGTTTATTCAAAGCTTTCTTTACCGAAGGTCAGGATATCGCCAATACGGAAACGTTGACACAACTGGGGATGGAAATTGGACTGCCGGCCGATGAGATTCAAACGGCTTTTACCGACGATCAGTACGCCTTATCGGTCAGCCAAGACATACAAGAAGCACAGTCGATTGGGGTAACTGGCGTCCCCTTCTTTGTGTTCAACCGGAAATACGGAGCTTCCGGAGCACAGCCCGCATCGGTCTTTCTAGAAACATTGAACAAGTCGTATACGGAATGGCAAGAAGCGAATTCGGAGCCTAAACTTCACATGACGTCAGGCAACAGCTGTGATATCGATGGAAACTGCAATTGATAATCCTGTTGCTATCAGTAAAACTGGGCGCGCTAAGTTTTTTTTAGTTTAGCGCGCCCAGTTTCTTTTCCATGCATAAACAAAAACGGCCGATGTGGCGAACGCGCATTTGCTGAGGATCACGGTGCAGAAATCCAACCTACCCGTACGACACTAAAGCTCGTCGATGTGCCGAAATTTGGATGGGGTCCACAACAACAGGATCAGGGTCAACACAGCGGCCACCAACAATCCTATATACACAAAATGAATCCCCGTGTGAAAAGTCTGTCTCAGAAAATCTAAGGTCTGAACGGGCGTATCGCCCGATTGTATCGCTTCAATCACCTGATTGGTCGGGGGAAGTGTGGTCGTCAAGTCATCCGGAGCGCGATCGAAGGAATACAAGAGCACCGAGTTGAATACCGCGGCGAACAAAGCCGTGCCCAAGGTCTGCCCCAGATACCTAGAAAACATACTTGCACCGGTCACCACGCCTCGTTTGTTCCAACTGACGATCGATTGCACCCCCACGGTGAGCGGCGTCGAAATTAATCCGAAACCGGCACCCATTAGCAGCTGAGAGCTTACTAACATCCAGACGGGTCCGGGAAATGGAAGCAGGAGAAATAGACCAATACATAAAATCGCAAAACAGATCCCCACCAACGCCGTGTTTCTAAAGCCTACTCGTAAATAAAGCCGGCCGGACATCCCGGAAAATAGCGGCCAGGTGAGACTCATACTAGCGAGAATGAAACCAGCGGCCATCGGACTCACTCCCGTGACGGATTGTGCATAGACCGGCAAGTACATGCTGGGTGCCATCATGGTAATTCCCATACCGACCAAGGCCAAATTCGTCCCCATCAGACTGCGATTCTTCCAAATCCATTTGGGCATCACGGATTGAGGATTATCACGCTCCACACGTGCGGTAAGCCCAATCAATACGACCGCCAGTACAAATACGGCGATACTTTCCAGCGACAGCCAAGGCCACGCGTTTCCTCCCTTAAGTATCGCAAACATGATCAGTGCGCTACTCACTAACATCAACGCTGCACCCAGGAATTTCAATTTATGAAATACGCGAGGTTTTTGCTCATGCAAGAACCGATATATCAAGGCAATCGAAACGCCTCCCAAGGGTAAATTGATTAAAAATATCCAATGCCAGGACAGGTATTCTGCGAATATCCCGCCTAAAGCTGGGCCTGCAATCGCTGATACCCCCCAAACACTGGAAAGCCAGCCTTGAATTTTTGCACGTTCCTCGACGTTATACAGATCACCAGCCAGTGTGCTTACGGTCGCCATAATTGCACCAGCTCCCAGCGCCTGCACTCCTCGAAAGGCAATCAAGGCATACATGTTCCAAGCCAATGCACATAGGGTGGATCCCCCCAGAAATACGGCAATACCGAAAAGTAGAATGGGCTTTCGACCGTACATGTCCGCCAATTTGCCGTAGAGGGGAATGGTGATGGTCTGCAACAATAAATAAATAGAAAACACCCAACTGAACAATGAAAATCCCCCCAGGTCTCCGACAATCTGAGGAATGGCTGTAGAGACGATCGTGTTATCCATCGCCGCCAGCATCATGGTGACCATCAAGGCCGCCAATATCCAGCCTCGTTGCAAAGGTTTTGGTGCAGATTCAACTTCGGCAGCCCGCTCCGATTCGATTACATCTCCAGGATTTTTTCGCATCTTGCAATGT
>DXCW01000226.1 GCA_019115805.1 Candidatus Sphingobacterium stercorigallinarum | reverse complement strand
TTCATCCGTTATGCCGCACGCATCGCAATCGAGCATCAACCCGTTGACACCTGGCAAGATTTGGCGCTTAAAGAGACCAACGTCGTCCGATTAACAGAGGCATTGCTAGCTTTAGCGCGAAGTGGCGAAGAATCGCTTAAAGCGCAACTTTTCGAAAAGCTCTTCACCATCCCCATGGAGGATCTGTCCCCTAGAATGATGCTCAATGCATTACGGGTATACGAAGTGCTCCTATACCGTATGGGACAGCCTGATGAAACGATGCGCTCGGCCACCGCCGAACGGCTATCGGCATTGTATCCAAGTAAACTGAACCTAATCAACCGAGAACTAGGTAAAGTGCTCGTCGCACTGGATGATGAAACAGTGATTGCCAAAACCATCCCCATGATGTACAGCGCGGTCGATGACACCACAAGCAACACCAATTTTATGAGTGCGTCGAACTTGATACTCCGAAATCCCCAATACGGTTTGGATATCGCCGACATGCTGGCCAATATTCCTCCTGCCCAGCAGATCTATTTAGCGACGATGATTAGCGACGCGGAAACGGGCTGGACGCCGGAACTTAGGGATGAATATTTCAAATGGTTTTATAAAGGATTCGGCTACAAAGGTGGAAACAGTTATATAGGATTCATAGATCGGGCCCGTAAAATAGCTCTGGCAAATCTACCGGAAGACCAAGTTGCTCATTACGGCGAGATTTCGGGCGATTCCTTGGTTAACCAGGCCGGGAATCGACTGGCTTCAAAAGTAGAACCTGCCAAAGGCCCGGGACGGAACTGGGAGATTGACACGGCATTAAAATACCTCAACGAAGTTGAAAAAATACCGGATTTTAAACGTGGAGGTGAATTATACATCGCGCTTAAATGTGCTTCATGCCACACCATGAAAGGAGAAGGCGGTTCGGTAGGGCCCGACCTTACGCAGCTGGGAAATCGTTTTTCCACTCGAGATATGCTGGAAGCGCTAATCGAACCTAGCAAAGTGATTTCAGATCAATACGAATCAAAAGTGTTCCATATGAAAGACGGCACGAAACAGTTAGGAAGATTGATGGGGGAAACAGACGACCATTACGTCATCTCTCAAAACCCATACGCCCCACAACTCACCGTCGAGCTACCAAAAAAGGAAGTTCAAGAGATCCGAGTATCTGAAGTTTCTATCATGCCACCAGGCACGCTGAACGTGTTGAGCCCTGAAGAACTGAGCGATATCATGGCGTATCTCATGTCGGGCGCGGACGAAGAACACGAAATTTATAAAGGGAAGTAAAGAACAGGACTATGGATAGCGACAACAAGTGGCTCGACAAAGTTTCTCATCGTTCACAAATCGGCGAAATAGAAACCGCGCGACTAGATAATGGTCACGGTTCCGGCACACGAATAGCTTGGGTGAACACCGGGTCCGGTCTTCGGTTCAAAGTGGCGATCGATCGGGCTATGGACATCACCGAAGCCTCGTTTAACGCACACAATCTGAGTTGGATCAGTGCCCTTGGAATGGTCTCACCTCAGCCATTAGCCGATAAAGGAACCGACTGGCTTCGAACATTTACTGGGGGCCTAGTGACTACCTGCGGATTAACCCATGTTGGTGGTCCCGATCGAGACCACTCGGGAGAACGTGGATTACACGACCGAATTTCCAATATTCCCGCAGAAATTATACAGATCAAACAACCGGACCCACACCGCGGTCAATGGGATATGGAAATATCGGGTAGAATCTTCCAAGGACAACCGCTTGGCTACCAATTGGAACTGATCCGAACCATTCGTTGTCGATTAGGTGAGTCCACCATTCGTATTAACGACCAGGTTCGAAATATCGGAAACACACCGGCCCCACATATGTTACTTTACCACCTCAATTTCGGATGGCCTTTTATTGACAGTGGGACCCATCTATTTTGGAATGGTGATTGGACATCTCGAGAACCCGATATTGCCCAACTGTTTACCGACCAGCACGATTTTAGAACTTGCCCTGAGCCAATGGAGTCACATCGTGGCGCCGGTGAAGAGGCTGCGTTCATAAATCCGCAGACAGACGAGAATGGAATAGTCCATTGCGGAGCTCATAATGAAAAGCTTGCACTCGCTGTCCATGTTTCGTTTCCCAAAAAACAATTACCTTGGCTAACGAACTGGCAACATTGGGGCCCAGGGGAATACGTGATGGGACTAGAACCCGGCACGAATCCGCCAATCGGTCAAATCAAGGCAAGAGCGAACAACCAACTTATAGAACTAAAACCTCATGAATCTCGATCGTATGACCTGAGTATAGCTGTCATTACGGAATCCTCGGCGATAGAGCACTTCATACGACGGTTTAACAAAAATTAAAAGGAATGGAAAAAAAAATCGAAAAAGCATTTGAACAAGGAAGTGGCGTATTGCGACTCGCCCCGAACTGGGTCCCACGGTCTTTTTGTGTACCGGGCCGTCGCATTAAATTACATCCAGACGATTATTACGTATTGGGCGGAGAACGAGGTGGGATTGACGAGCGCTGGCTATCTTCCACTACCCCTGCGAAAAACGGTCCACTTACGGGTGAACATGAAGGCCTAAGTTTTGTCGTGTACGAAGAAGATGGTGAAACCCAACAAATATTATTATCCGACTGTGTCGCTCACCTCAAAGATAAACTCATCGGTAAACGTATATGGGATACCTATCAAAGTTGGCCGATGTACTCTAAGTTTTTTGATAACATGGGACCACTTCCGCACCATATACATCACAATGACGAAAAAGCTGCCTTAATCGGGCAAGAGGGAAAACCTGAGGCTTACTATTTTCCACCGCAGTTGAATAATCATGGCGGCGACTTCCCTTACACCTTTATGGGCATCGCGCCTGGCACCACCAAAGAGCAAATTAAAACGTGCTTAGAAAACTTTGACAAAGGCGATAATAAAATCACCAACTATTCACAGGCATATCGATTGGAGCCGGGGACCGGCTGGGATGTTCCTCCTGGTTTGTTACACGCCCCGGGAAGTTTGTGCACCTATGAACCCCAAAAGGCATCTGATGTGTTTGCCATGTACCAGTCGTTAGTGAATGAAGCCATTATCGAAGAAGACTTACTTTGGAAAGGCGTCCCAGAGGAGGAGCGTGGCAATTATGACGCCTTAATGGACATTATCGACTGGGATCTCAACGTCGATCCTGACCTGATGAAAAATCGGTTTATGCCCCCGCTTCCCGTGCGGGATCAAGCCGAAATGGAAGCAGCTGGCTACCAAGAAAATTGGATTTGTTACAAGTCAACCGCCTTCAGTGCGAAAGAATTAACCGTACTGCCCGGCCAAACAGTCACTGTTCACGACGAGGCCGCTTACGGACTTATTATGATGCAGGGCTATGGCAAGCTGAACCAGTGGTCCATCGAGACTCCTGCACTTATTCGGTATGGACAGTTGACTTTCGATGAGTACTTTGTATCGGAAGAGGCAGCAAAACGTGGTGTTCGAATACAAAATCTATCGGAGACTGACCCCATTGTTATGTTGAAACATTTTGGTCCTGAAAACCCAGAACTTAAACTACCTTAGTACAGACACAACTATAAACACTTGATTATGAACACAAACAACTTCCCTAAATTGCACAATGCCACATGGCCAGGTATCGTTGGAAAAGGTGATCAAGAACCCATTATTCCGTTGGACGAATTGCTGGAGAAAACGGCCCGTGCGGAGGTCGACGGCGTGAAATTCGATGGGGTGGATTTGGGATTGTTCGATCCACACGTAAAACTCGACACCTCAGATGACAACATCAATGCCATCACGGATAAGGTAGGTCACTACGGTCTCTCGATAGGTACATTGGTTGCACCAGTTTGGCCACCCGATGGGGGATCGGCTATGGGCAGTCAAGCTGACCGTGACCGATTTGTTGAAGTGGTCGAAAAAGCGGCGCTTTTTGGCTACAAACTAGCAAAAAATGGAATTCGAACCGGCAATGTCATTCGGATTGATTCGGCAACAAGCGTAGAGGATTGGCAAAAAGCGCCGCTAGAAAACACCAAGCTGATTGCTGAAACGTTTCGACGAGCATGTGATGCCGCGGCACAATACGGCCAACGGTTAGCCGCAGAAGGAGAAATCTGTTGGGGCGGGATGCAAAGCTGGAAGACCATGTTAAACACCTTAGAATTAGTCGATCGGGAGAACATCGGTTTTCAAGCTGACATGTCGCATTCATTCCTTTATCTTCTAGGTTACAATGCCCCTGAGGATCGCATCCTTAAGCATGATTTTCAATGGGACGATCGCCAGGAGCTGGAGAGGGGGTTACGATTCTTAACAGAAAAACTGCGCCCATGGACCATTGATTTCCACGTCGCACAAAATGATGGAACGGTGTTCGGTTCCGGTTCCCACGACAAAACCGGACGCCATTGTCTACCGACAGATCCAAATGGAAAACTGGATATCGCAAAAGATGCTGGGTTTTGGCTACGTGATGAAAATGGCAAGCTCACCAAGGCTTTCGAACATATTTGCTGGGACGGCTGTATGTTTCCCAACGAGGTGATGCATAAGCAGGAAACGTGGAATTCCATCTTAAAAGCGATGGTAGACGTTAGGAACCGTCACGGATGGTAAACCATGCAGACTCCCCGAGTCTCGCTTAACAACGCAGATTACATTAATTTTTAGAAAGGAAATGCGAACGCAGGCGCTTTCCTCCTTTTCAAGCAGTAAAAAAAGGCGCAACCTGCTAAACAGATATGGAAAAAAAAGAAATAAGAATAGGTTTGATTGGATGTGGATTCATGGGAAGAACACACTCGAATGGGTATAAAAGGATTCCAAATTTTTTCCCGGACCTTCAATATACCCCGGTCATGAAAGCGGTCTGCTCAAGAACCGAGGAGACCGTCAAAGCCTTTGCGCAACAATGGGGATATGAATCCTACGAGACCGATTGGAAAGCACTGATCGCACGAGATGACATTGACGCTGTAGACATTTGCGTACCTAACAATATGCACAAAGAAATTGCGATCGCGGCAGCCGAAGCGGGCAAAATGGTGTTGTGTGAGAAACCCTTGTCTCGAAATCTCGAAGAAGGCAAGCAGATGGTGGAAGCCGTACGCAAAGCGGGAGTTAAAAACACCATTTGGTATAATTACCGTCGTTTGCCAGCCGTTACGTTGGCCAAGCAGATTATCGAAAGTGGGAAACTCGGGAAAATTTTCCACTACCGATCTAATTTTCTGCAAGACTGGACCATTAATGAAAATCTTCCACAGGGCGGACGCGCTTTTTGGAGAATGGATGCAAATGCGGCCGGCTCTGGCGTTACAGGCGATCTCTTAGCACACTGTATTGACCTGGCTATGTGGTTAAATGGAGGTATAGAAGATGTCTCATCTGTCACCGAAATATTCGTTAAACAGCGTAAGCACGAAGACACGGGCCATCTCGAGGAGGTAAAAATCGATGACGCGTGTATTTTCCATTGTCACTTCGCCAACGGATCACTCGGTCTGTTCGAGTCTACACGTTACGCACGCGGCCACAAAGCATTATTCACCTTCGAAATCAATGGCGAACACGGTTCGCTAAAATGGGATCTTCACGACCTCAATCGGCTGGAGTATTTTAATAATACAGACGACTCTAACGTAAAGGGCTGGCGAAGTATCCATGTTACCGATGGTGACCAACCTTACATGGATAAATGGTGGGTACCGGGTCTATCGATCGGTTACGAGCACTCCTTCGTCCACCAGGCAGCAGACTTCTTCAAAAGTCTAGAATCCGGGGAAGATTGTCACCCTACTTTTGCAGACGCTTTGCAAACACAACGGGTTTGTGAAGCGGTTATCGATTCGGCAAAAGATCGCCAGTGGAAAGACACACAAGTAGAATGGAAAAATCAATAATTCTTTAGCACATGGCACGAATAAACACAACATCGATTGGTGTCCTACTTTCTCTAGCATTGCTTTACGGATGCAACGGCAGCAGCGCAACGGACAATCCATCATCCAACACATCCGATGCGGCACAAAGCGAAGAAGGGTTTACACCGATGTTTCAGAATGAATCACTAGCAGGGTGGGTGGGAGACACCACCTATTGGAGAATGGATGGGGATATTTTGATAGGGGAAATTACCCCAGAGCAATCCCTTACCGACAATACATTTCTCATTTGGGAGGGTAAGGAAATGAGTGATTTTATTCTGAAATCGGATTTCAAAATCACAGCAGAGGGAAATAGCGGCATCAATTACCGCTCCGAACAATTAAACGAGCCTCGTTTTGCGATGAAGGGATATCAAGCAGATATCGATGGGCAACATCGATATACGGGACAGAATTATGAGGAGCGTAACCGAACGACCCTAGCTTACCGAGGACAACGTACCGAGATTAAGGATTCCTCCCCTGAGTCACCAGGCAAGTCAGAAGGCAATGCTTGGACCAACTTAGAAGTGGTGGACTCCGTGGCTAGCGAGTCGGAGCTAAACGATATCATTAAACCGAACGAATGGAACGAAATTAAAATAGTAGCTGAAGGAAACAAATTAAGTCACTATATTAATGGTCTGTTAGTATCCGAGACGAACGATAAGGATACCGAGCATCGAAAAGACAGTGGGCTGATCGGTGTACAGGTTCACGTTGGTCCTCCCATGAAAGTGGAATACCGGAACATGCGAATCAAAACATTAAACCAATAAACTTTACATGCGGCTATGGAATGGCAAACCAAAATCAGTACTGTTCTATTTGAATCTTTAGCACCAAAGGATAAACATTACCTTTTAGAGGCTAAGGCCACTATTCAAGAAAATTACGCTGCGCATTTCGTCCGTATTTTTAGCTCGTTAAATCGAAGGCTTTCGAAGGAAAGTAAAAATCAAGTATTCCACATAAACGATCCTGCCGATCTGCCCTTAATTATAGAAAATTGGTCAACCATACGCTTAACTCGCGTATGGTTGATCGGTTTAATTGACGATGAGAAGAAACCGTATCATGCATTCGTCGATCGACTGTTTGAATACGCCGAAATGGAGGAGTTGGTGGCATTATATTCGGCACTAAACATCCTACAATATCCCGCTCTCTGGGTGTCACGTTGTCAAGAAGGAATCCGCAGCAATATAGGCGATGTCCAACAAGCCATCATGGAACAAAACCGTTATCCGGCAGCCTATTTATCGAACGAATCGTGGAATCAATTGGTTCTAAAAAGCTTCTTTACGGAGAAAGACATCCTCAAGATTGTCGGATTATTTGAAAGAAACAATGTCGACTTAGCCCACGCAATTATTGATTATATTTATGAGCGACATGCTGCCAAACGTAGTATTCATCCCATATTGTGGCTTTTGTCGAAAGACTATTTACCCGAACGTGCTTGGGGAATTCTAAACGAGCGGCGCGTGGCAACGGACGAACAATTCGAGCGTTCGCTATTGGGGCAAATATGGGCCGAGCGACGCCACATCTTATCGCGCAACCATGCAGATAAAAATGCAGCCATAACTTCCCCGGAAATCGCACGCGATTTATTGGAAAAACTAAAAAATGAAAAGATATGTGCACAGAACTAAACCGAGATAGGTCAACAATGGGCAATCCAATGCCCCTAGACTTAGAAGCGATAAAAGGCATGAAATTTATCGATCCCCACATCCATATGGTGTCCAGAACCACCGACGATTACCAAAATCTCTTTGACGCGGGCGTATCGGCCGTCATTGAGCCTGCATTTTGGGTGGGACAACCACGGACAGGTCTAGATACCTTCAAAGACTATTACAGTTCTTTGATTGGCTGGGAACGCTTTCGGGCGTCGCAATTTGGCATACGACATTTCTGTACCATAGGCCTAAATTCCCGTGAAGCCAATAATGAGCCGCTTGCAGAACAGGTGATGGAGATTCTCCCCCACTTCCTATTCAAAGAGGGCGTTCTTGGTATCGGAGAAATCGGTTTCGACGATCAAACTGTAGCGGAAGAGAAGTTTTACAGAGCACAATTGGAACTTGCAAAAGAATCGGAGGTTCCTGTTCAAGTACACACCCCGCATCGGGACAAAACCAAGGGAACGACGCGCAGTATGGATATCGCTTTAGAACATGGGCTATCGGCAGAAGCCGTCATCATTGATCACAATACCGAGGAAACAGTGAAAGAGGTCCTCGATCGGGGATTTTGGGCGGCGTTTACCATCTACCCGTTTACGAAGATGGGGAACGAACGCATGGTGGAGATTGTGAAACAGTACGGCGCAGAACGAATTCTGATCAACTCGGCCGCGGACTGGGGAATTAGCGACCCGTTAGCGGTCCCGAAAACGGCTGCATTGATGTTGAACCATGGCATCAGCAAAGCAGATGTAGAAAAAGTAACATTTTCCAATTGCATCGAGGCTTTCCGAATAAACGACCATCTAGATATCAATGTCTTAACACAGGGTACAATGGCCGACCCTAATCAGAAATTTGAGGGGAACACCATCCTACGTGGTGGCCAACAACCACGCATCGATCACAACACACTGATTATATCCTAGCGGAGTTTATGGGTAAATCCTGGATTGAGTTAATCAGACCGTCGAATGTGTTAACGGCGATTTCGGATGTTTTGGCAGGAGTCGCAATTGCCTGCCTCTTTCTTAACGTGACGCTTCCACAAACCGCCACCCTCTTTGTGTTGTGTCTGGCCAGTATGCTGCTTTACACTGGGGGGATTGTATTTAATGATGTTATGGATGCGGAATTGGATCGAGTCGAACGACCAGAACGTCCCATCCCCTCCGGCAGAATATCCCGCCGATCGGCCATCATCTTGGGCACAGCGTCCTTCGTTATCGGCGTGGCTTTATCGCTATTAATTGGGCTGCCTTCATTTTATATGGCTTTGGTCATCGTACTGCTGTGTTTAGTGTATAATGGGATGGCCAAACACCACTTCTTATTCGGCCCCATTATCATGGGGCTATGCCGCGGATTTAATCTACTCTTGGGGGTTTCTGTATTGCCCACTGCACTAGATTATAGTTATGTCGCACTCGTGCCGGTACTTTATATCGCGTCGGTCACCACGATCAGTCGTGGGGAAGTCTACGGGGGTAACCGAACCGCGTTAGGCATATCAGCCCTCCTATATGCCATTGTCATTGGCACATTGGTTTATTATGCTGGATTCTACAGCAACCTGATAGCGCTGGGTGCCATTCTGGCTTTCTCGTTAATGATTTTCATTCCATTACTCCAAGCCTATAATCAACCTCAACCCGCTAAAATTAGAAAAGCAGTCAAGCTAGGCGTGTTAGCGCTTATCTTACTTAACAGCAGCTGGATTGCAATTTCTGGATTTTGGTCATTGGCTTTCTTAACACTCTGCACCCTTCCAATTTCAATTTTTTTAGCAAAAAGATTTGCCGTCACTTAATTTTCACTTTGCCATGCAATCAAAATTAGAACAACGTTTCCATATTGATTTTAGATATGACATTTATTTCTCAAACGATCTCTTTTCGCAATCCAACGACGAATTCAAGCGCTATCTATCCAACGCCAGCGATCCGTCGTTCAAGCAAAAATTATTATTTGTCATCGATTCGGGTGTAGCAGATACTCATCCACGGCTAATGACCCAGTTAACCAATTACCACTTGGAACTCGAGAATATCGTTCTGGTTCCCGAGCCGTTAATTATCCCCGGTGGCGAAATTTGCAAGAATGACCCTGTACATCTCGACAATATTATCCAAGCTGTCGACCAACATGGCATTGATCGACATTCCTATATTGTTGCTATCGGTGGTGGGGCGGTATTGGATTTGGTTGGGTTCGCCGCCACTATTTCACATCGCGGCATTAAACATATCCGTATTCCCACGACGGTCCTTGCTCAAAACGATTCAGGCGTTGGGGTTAAAAATGCGATTAACTATAAGGGCAAAAAGAATTTTATCGGCACATTCAACCCACCTCATGCCGTATTTAATGATGCGGTTTTTTTGCAAACCTTAGACGATCGGTCATGGACATCGGGAATAGCTGAGGCTATTAAAGTAGCACTGATAAAAGATCGTTCTTTTTTAAGCTGGATCGACGCCAACAGTAGTGCACTATGTGACCGCAATTCGGCGGTCATGGAAACGTTAATATACCGCTGTGCAGATCTGCATCTCGCGCATATTCGAAATGGGGACCCTTTCGAATTGGGCTCCTCGCGTCCGCTTGACTTTGGGCATTGGAGCGCGCATAAATTGGAGCAAATGAGTAATTTCGAGTTACTCCATGGTGAGGCAGTTGCTATTGGTATCGCTATTGATGTCTATTATTCGTATCTTATAGGTAATATCGAAGAAGCTGACGCGATTGATGTGCTGAAGTTGTTCCGTCGTTTAGGCCTACCCACATATTATTCATTATTAGACAGCTCAGACGCTAGACGCATCTTATTCTCGGGACTGATGGACTTCCAAGAACATTTAGGTGGCAAGCTGACTGTCGTACTGTTGATGACCATTGGAGAGGGTAAGGACTATCATCACATTGATTACCAATTGATGGATCAAGCGATCGACTTCTTGAAACAGTTCAACGGCGATTACGAGAATTAATCAGAAACATGCAAATCAACCATACTCACGTCACCTACTGCACTAATATTCATCCGGGAGAATCCTGGCATGCCCATTTTAACGAATTACAGACAAATCTACCGCCTATTAAATCCGCCGTTTGGCCTAACGGGCTAATGGGACTAGGATTACGTCTATCCAGAAAAGCCGCTGAAGAGCTAGCACAGCCGGAAAGCCTTCACGTTTTTAAATCCTGGCTGAATGAGCATGACCTATACGTCTTCACCATGAATGGGTTCCCTTATGGTGACTTTCATACCGATCATGTAAAGGATCAAGTTCATTTCCCCGATTGGAGTACGAGTGAGCGTTTACACTACACCAAGTTATTGTTTGAAATTCTCTCTGAGCTGCTACCAGCTGGCATTGATGGGGGAATATCCACCTCCCCTCTCTCCTATGGCTTTTGGGAACAAAGTCAGCAGGATACGCATCGGGAGAAATGCACGCATCAGATTTTAGAAGTCGCCGATTTCCTCTCGCAGTTGGACAACTCCAGAGGGCAATATATGCACTTGGATATAGAGCCCGAACCCGATGGTTTGATTGAAGATTTTCCGCAATTCATGGAATGGTATACTGGGGAACTATTACCAGCAGCCGAGACGTATTTTGCCGAAAGATACGATGCAAGCCCTGAACAAGCCCACGCCATTGTTCAGCGACATATCTGCTTATGTTACGATGTCTGTCATTTTGCACTCGCCTACCAAGATCATCAGCAATGCATCTTAGCATTGCAGCAAGCAAATATACGCGTAGGCAAAATACAAGTCAGTTCTGCGCTGAAAGGCACCATAAGTGAGAATATCAAGCAAACAAAAGAAGGTTTGGAGAAATTAAAAGAATTCGATGAGCCTATTTATCTTCATCAAGTTATTGTACAGAAAAATGACGGCACGCTTGAAAAATACAGGGATTTGCCCGAGTTCCTTTCTCAAGCACCTCCCGCCAATGCCTCTGAGTGGAGAAGCCACTTCCACGTACCGATATTTCTAGAAGACTACGGCGAACTACGATCTACACAGTGTGACGTGCTCGAGGTTCTTGAGTTGCATAAAAAAAACACATTATCGTCTCATATCGAAGTCGAGACGTATACCTGGAATGTATTGCCTCCCTCTCTGCGAACCCCATTACAAACATCGATCGTAAGGGAATTGCAGTGGTTAATCGAACAGCTAAAAAAATAGATATGAATAGAATTGCCGTCATTGATGTGGTTGGACTGTCTCGATCTGTTATCGGCGACCACACCCCTTTTATCAGGTCCTTCATGAACCGTAGTGAACTGGTTCCGGTTAAACCTATATTACCGGCATTGACTACTTCAGCACAAACCACCTACCTGACAGGTGCCTATCCTAGTCAACATGGAGTCGTGGGGAACGGTTGGTATGATCGCGTCGATTCCGAAATTAAATTTTGGAAGCAATCCGCCAAACTTGTCCAGACCGAGACGATTTGGCAAACGGCTAAGAAACGAAACACCAACTTTACCTGCGCGCAAATGTTTTGGTGGTTTAACATGTATAATGACGCTGACTACTCCGCTACACCGCGCCCCAACTACCTTGCTGACGGACGAAAAATCCCCGATTGCTATACACACCCAGCTTCCCTTCGTGATGAACTTACGGCGCGCTTCGGCCCCTTTCCATTGTTTAGCTTCTGGGGACCTAACGCAAATATTAAATCGTCACAATGGATCGCTCAAGCTGCCATGTGGGTAGAGGAAAAACACCAACCTACATTGAACTTGATCTATCTTCCACATTTGGATTACTGTTTACAGAAATTTGGACCTAACGCGACCGAAACACATGTCGAATTAGAAAAAATTGATCTACTTGTCAAGGAAACAGTTGAATTCTTCGAGGAACGGGGAGTGGAGGTGTTATTGCTTTCGGAATACGGTATTTCTCCCGTTAGCCAACCGGTTCATATCAATCGAATATTGCGTCAAGCCAATCTGTTGGCCATTCGTGTAGAGCGTGGCTTGGAATTACTAGATGCTGGCGCTTCAAAGGCATTTGCAGTGGCAGATCACCAAATTGCACACATCTACTGCCGAACGGAAGCAGAAATACAACAGGTAAAATCACTTCTATCCCAGCAAACCGGCATCGCCAAAGTCTTAGATAAAGCGGATCAGCGTACCCACGATATCGATCACAACCGCTCAGGAGACTTGGTATTAATTGCTGCCCCCCACTCTTGGTTTACCTATTATTTCTGGTTAGACGATAAACAAGCTCCTGATTATGCGCGGATGGTCGACATCCATAAGAAGCCAGGTTATGACCCTGTTGAAATGTTCATGACCTCAAAAAGTCGCGCTCTTTACAAATTGTTGTTGAAAAAAATAGGTTTCCGATCCGTTCTTGACGTCATTCCATTAGACGCCTCCCTAATTAAGGGTTCTCACGGTTCGAATGAGGTCACCGAAGAATACTGGCCTGTACTGATCGGAAAGGGAATTCCTAAGCATCAAAACCTTCAGGCGATTGAAATAAAGAACATGCTATTGAACAAAATTTTCGGCAAAGAATTCGAGATGGAGCAAAGTCTTTTAAACTCCACCGAGGGCGTACCAACAGACGAACCCTCGAATAACCAACGCAACGATTAATGATATCACAGAAAACGCTAAAGTTTTCCTCTCGACGCCTCACCGCTTCACCAGTGAAAAGCGGTGAGCATAAAGATGCGCTCCATTTCCAAAAACCTCAATATAGACCCAACAGGTTAGTGGGTTTTATTTCGGATATCCTCTTCGTCTCAGCGAAGAACGAGCTTATAGGTCAACACATAACGTCGGCAGCTTTATTGCGATATTCACCGCATTATTTCTCACCAACATCGCCCATATCGAGCGCGGCACAGCAGGATCTATTTTCTTAAAGACGAATCACTTCCATTTTCGGAACCAGTACCTTCATTAATGTCCAAGCAATCAAATAGGCGACGGAACATGCAGCAAAAATGATAAAATAACCCGATTCAATTCCCTCAAACTGAAACATCCGCATGTTGGTTTGCTCGGCATAATCGAAAAGCATACCTGAAACCTTATTAATCAAAAACGAGCCTATCCCTCCTGCAAGACCACTTATCCCCGTTACCGTCGCAATGGCTCTTTTCGGGAACATGTCCCCAACCGCCGAGAACACATTAGCGGACCAGGATTGATGCGCAGCAGCACTTATACCAATAAGAATTACCGGATACCAGTACGAGTATTCACCCAAGGGTTGGGCCAGTAAAATCAGTAAAGGGAAAAATGCAAAAATCAACATCGCTTTCATTCGCCCACTGTACACCTCCATACCCTTTTTTTCGACAAAGTAAGTGGGTAGCCACCCGCCAATCAATGACAACATAGTAATCGCATACAATACGAAAATGGCAATCTGTCCCTCAAAATCAGATGATTTGATATCATACACGGAACTCAAGTAGGCAGGAAACCAAAACAATAAAAACCACCAGACTCCATCGGTGAATAGCCGTCCAAAAATCAGAGCCCAGGTTTGTTTAAATTTCAAACAGGTACGTACCGATAACGGTTTCTCTTTCACCTTTACCGTTTCACCGGACGGTACCGATGGAAGCGCTTGTTCATCATCTTGCTGAATGTAATTTAGCTCTGCGGTATTCATCTTCGGATTCTCTTCCGGACGTTTGTAAAGAAACTGCCAAAAGCCCATCCAAATAAAACCCAACGCACCGATGAGGATAAATGACATTTCCCAACCGAATGTCAACGCAATAGCGGGGATAATTAAAGGCGCTAATAACGCACCAATGGTGGTTCCTGAATTGAAAATACTGGTTGCAAAGGCCCTATCCTTTTTTGGGAAATACTCGACCGCAGTTTTCATTGCTGCGGGGAAGTTCCCTCCCTCACCGACGGCCAAGACGATTCGAGCGATTATGAATACAACAACGCTGATATTGATGATTCGAGCAACGTCCTCGATTCCAGCGATAATATCCCGCGCTTCAGCAAAACTTACCCACCACTGACCCGTTAACAGCCCCGAGGTGATCATCCCACAGAACGCATGGAGTATCGCCCCCACCGACCATATCGCAATGGCCCATAGATATCCCTTCTTCGTGCCTAAACGATCGATGACGCGCCCCGACACCAGCATAGAAATGGCATATACAATGGAGAATATTGCTGCTACATTCCCATAGTCATTGTTCGTCCAATGAAATTCGGGAGCAATAAAATCTTTCCACGTTAATGACAGGACTTGCCGATCCAGGTAATTGATCAATGTGGCGAAGAAAAGAAGTCCACATATGGTCCAACGGTATTTGGTTGGTCGTTGTTCACTCATTATTCAAGGTTTATTTGGTAAAAGTATCAGGCACCGAGGATGCCCAGCTCCAGCCCGCGTAATTCAGCTAAACCGCGAAGGCGGCCGATGGCTGAATAACCAGGATTGGTTGTTTTGTTAAGATCGTCTAACATCTGATGACCATGATCTGGTCGAAAAGGTATAGGTTGATCCCGCCGCTGATTTTCAGTGACAATACTCGACATGACTCGGTACATATTCACATCACCGTCCAAATGATCTGCTTCATAAAAACTTCCGGACTCATCCCGCTTCACATTTCGTAGGTGGGCAAAATAAACGCGATGGCCCACTTGTTCAAATATTTTTGGGAGATCATTTTGTGGTCCTGCTCCTAGTGAACCTGTACAAAAGCAAATCCCGTTGAATACGCGTGGCTCTTTCGTAATCAACTCTTGCAGGTCCTCTAGCGTGCTGATAATGCGGGGTAACCCCAATATCGGAAATGGCGGATCGTCGGGATGGACCGTCATTTTTATCTCCCCCTCTTCACACACATCGGCAATAGCGTCCAAGAACTTAAACAAGTGTGTTTTGAGTCCTTCTTTTCCTACTGCTTTATAGACGTCTATACTAGCTCGTAGCGCTTCTAAACCTATGTTCTCTTCACCCGGTATTCCCATCAGGATAGTCCGCTCCAAATCAATTTTTTCCTCTTCAGAGAGTCCTTCCCAACGTTGTTCTGCTTTGGCAAGCAGTTCGGGAGTATGATCGAACTCTGCACCTGCCCGGCACAGGATAAACAAATCGAATACCGCCAAATCAACTTTATCATAATAAAGTGCTCTAGCCCCATTGGGCATTGGTAAGTCCAGTCTCGTACGTGTCCAGTCTAATACTGGCATGAAGTTATAACACACCGTAGTAATCCCACATTTAGACAGGTTTCCTAGCGTTGTTCGGTAATTCTCTATGTACTGGTTCGCAAGCGGCCCCCAGGTCTTAATTTCTTCGTGCACCGGCACCGATTCGACGACGGTCCAACGCAGCCCAGCGTCTTCAATGATCCTTTTCCGTTCTAAAATATCTTCAAGGGGCCAAGGGGCACCGTGTGGTATATGGTGTAACGCCGTCACTATTCCGGTCGCCCCAGCTTGTTTCACATCGTCTAATGACACTGGATCGTCTGGTCCATACCATCTCCAGGTTTGTTCAAGTAATTTTTTATTATTGCTCATACAATCAACTAAGTTGACCTTCATGGTCTAATGAAGTACAGTGTGTAATTAAACATCCTTTATTTTAAGCGGAAGGCATCGACATTATACACCGCACCAACTATTAAATCCTCCATCTACGAAAATGGTCTCTCCAGAAACGAATCCAGACGCATCACTAAGCAGATATATTAATGTCCCCTCGAGTTCCGAAGGGTCACCTAAACGGCCATAGGGTGTACCATTAATAAATTTCTGAGCGCGCTCCGAGTACGTTCCGTCATCACGAGTTAACAATCCCCTATTCTGATCGGTCAAAAATACGCCAGGCGCAATCGCATTTACTCTTACTTTATCTCCATATCGAATCGCCAATTCCGCAGCCATCCATTTTGTGAATCCATCGATACCATGCTTAGCTACCGTATAGCCCAAGACCCTAGTTAAGGGGCGCGAAGCGGCCAATGAAGAGATGTTTATAATAGCGCCAGCACCTTTGTCTGCGATGACTTCTCCCAATACCATTGTCGGAACAATCGTTCCGTATAAATTCAACTCAATGGCTTTAACAGTATCTTGAATTTTTCCATCAAATATAGAATCAGTTTCGCCGATAGTAGCGCCAGGAATGTTCCCTCCTGCAGCATTCACCAAGCCATCGATTGTACCGAACCGTGCTAATATCTCGGCTTTCGCTTCGCCCATTGATGCTTCATCCATCACGTCAGCCACCACACCAAATGTATCACTTGCAATAGCTTTGATGAGGTCCAGCCGTTCATTTATTTTTTCGCGATTACGGCCGATAATACAAACTTTAGCACCAGCCTCAGCCAGGGCTTTTACAAAAGATTTACCTAAGATCCCGGTACCTCCGGTTACAACAATTACTTTTCCTTTAAGGGAGAATTTATCAAGAATTTGCATAGTTTATGGTTAGATATACCAATATTACAAATTTTCAATAACAATACGCAGTTTTACCCCAACTAATCTTATCGGGAGCTCAACTACGAACCAACAGTCTTTCAACGCACTCGTTTACATCCAGATAGCCCTGATTTTGCATTAAATTGCGATCAAACAGAACAGTTTAAACCGGCTTCCTTCAGTACATGTTGGCTAATTTTATGAAAAGCTGTATCTTGTCTATAACAAAACCAACTATGAGCATACTCACCTTCGGAGAAATCCTTTTACGCATACAAAGCCAGGACGAATCATTCTGGAAAGATGGACAGTCCGGCGCAAAAATATATCCCGGCGGATCGGAAGCCAATCTAGCGGTTACCCTCGCAAATTTGGGGCATCCAGTTAGCTATCTAACGGCGTTCCCGGACAACACCTTGGCCTACGGAATCCAGCAGTTGTTAGAAGGAATCGGCGTCAATTGCGATAAATCAATAATAAAGCAAGGGAGAATTGGCACCTACTACTTGCTCTCGGCAAACGGATTAAGTAAAGGTGAAGTGGTATACGACCGCGATCCCTCTAGTTTTACCCAGCTGAAATTGGAGGATATGGACATGGATGCGATATTCCAGGGAGTAGAATGGTTCCACTGGACGGCAATTACGCCCGCTTTGTCGATGCAACTTAATCAAATCTTGCTTCGGCTGTTGCAAGAAGCTAAAAACAGAGACATTAGTGTTTCTGTTGATTTGAATTACCGCAGCAAACTTTGGCAGTACGGTAAAGCACCGGAAGAAGTGATGCCGGATTTGGTGAAGTTTTGTGACGTGATCATGGGCAATGTTTGGGCAGCAGAAAAAATGTTGGGTTATAAACTCCACCGAAATCTTCATAGGCATTCACCAAAAAACGAACTATATGATGAAGCGAAACAATGTGCCGCTGATCTATTTACAAGTTTCCCCACAGCAAAGCATATCGCAATGACCTATCGATTTATGGACCATCCTAAACATAACCTGTTTTTTGGCACCTACCACACCCGAACATATGACTTTATCTCTAGCAGTCAACAAAGCGACGATATCGTGGATAGAATCGGTAGTGGCGATGCATTTATGGCCGGCCTAATTCATGCCCTCCGCTCAGAAATGAGTGGACAGGAAGTGGTGGAGACCGCTACTAAGGAAGGTTTCAAAAAGCTGTTTATAGCGGGTGATTTCAACATGAAAAACAACATACAAAATGACTAATGAAGTAATTGACAAAATCCTTAAGTTTCCCGTTATTCCCGTTTTTTACGACGACAATCTTGAAAAAAGCATCCAGGTCATGGACAGCTGTTATCAAGGTGGAATACGTGTCTTCGAATATGTAAATAGAGGCGCTCAGGCGGAGTCCAATTTCGAAAAATTATTAGACCATAAAAACAAGTTCCTCCCCGACCTGAGTTTGGGCATAGGCACTATTCTTAATGGCACGCAAGCGGCGCGCTTCATAGCGTTAGGCTGCGAGTTCTTAGTTAGCCCGCTGTTTGATGACGCGATTGCTACCGTAGCCAAGGAACAGGACATCTTTTGGATACCGGGGTGTATGACCCCGTCGGAAATTGGGAAGGCCAGTCGCTCGGGCTTTACGTTTATTAAAATATTCCCTGGAGGTATCTTAGGCCCTTCGTTTGTGAAAGCTGTGCTGCCCCTGTTTCCAGATATATCCATTATGCCAACTGGCGGCGTAACGTGCACACAGCAGAGTCTGGAACAGTGGTTCACTGCGGGTGTGAAAGCCGTTGGCTTAGGATCACAATTATTTAAGAAAGAAGACGACAGGTATAACTACGAACAGATAGAGAATGATTGCCGGGATCTATTGAGATGGGCATCTACAAAATCACCTGAGTAAATTCGGGATGTGCAATCAATACAGATTCAAATTCTCGAACTCTTCGTTTATCAATAAGCACCTCCAGTTCTAGGGTAAAACTCTCTTCTGTGAGGACTTGTTTTTTTAACTTGATGTGCTTCACAATCGGCTTCAGCTCGGCGATTACATTACGTTTAATGTCAAGATCTTTTCTTTGCATAGTAATTTCTGCGGTTTTGACAATGTTGTGAATCACATACTTGTTAATCAACGGGCCGGAAATAATAATGACAAAGCACGCGGCTAAGAAGATACCAGCAGTCACGAATATCCCAAAACCAATCGCCATTCCTATTGCCGCAGACATCCAAATAATACTAGCCGTCGTTAAACCATTGACCGTGACTCCATCTTTAAAAATCACACCCGCACCCAAAAAGCCAATTCCGGACACTACATAAGAGGCAATACGTGTGGCGTCCTCGGATTCGCCAACGGCAACCTTCATTGATAATAGAGAGAATAGCGTACTACCAAGACAAATTATTGAAATGGTCTTAAACCCTGCTGATTTATCTTTCCACTCCCGCTCAAATCCCAGGACAAAACCCGCTAACAGCGATAGGACCGCCTTGAGCAAATCGCTCCATTCCCATACGATAATATCAAAAACTTTTTCCATCATAAATAATCACCTTAATTTAGAACAATAAATTCAGAAAACGGTTGGGCTATTGGTAAAATAAACGGTGGCCTGACTTTTAAGAGCCAGGCCACCGTTGTAATTTATCGATCCACGATCCCCAAACTGCTTTAGGGATCCGATCCTATTAATCTTCTTCTTTAGAAGCAAGAAGTTGATCGTACTCTTCTCGAGAACCAACGATAATGTTGCTGTATTGACGAAGCCCCGTACCTGACGGAATCAGGTGCCCTACAATCACGTTCTCTTTCAGACCAAGTAAGTTATCTTTCTTACCTGCGATCGCAGCCTCATTAAGCACCTTCGTGGTTTCCTGGAAGGATGCGGCTGAAATGAAAGACTTAGTCCCTAATGACGCTCTAGTAATACCTTGGAGCAATGGACTAGAGGTCGCTGGTATGGCATCACGAACTTCAACCAATTGCAGATCCTGACGCTTCAAGCTGGAGTTCTCCTCGCGTAGTCCTCTTAAGGTCACAATTTGACCTGGACGAAGTGTGGTGGAATCTCCGGCATCGACAACGACCTTTTTATCGTAAAGCGAATCGTTTTCTTCCATGAAATCCCATTTATTAGCCGCCTCTTTTTCTAAAAAGCGCGTATCACCTGGATCTTCAATATTCACTTTCTGCATCATCTGATGTACGATCGTCTCAAAGTGTTTATCGTTAATCTTTACACCTTGCAGACGGTAGACCTCTTGAATACCGTTGACAATGTACTCTTGAACTGCTGCAGGACCTTTAATAGACAGAATATCAGCTGGCGAAATTTGGCCATCGGAAAGCGGCATTCCCGCCTTCACGAAGTCATTATCCTGTACCAGGATATGCTTCGATAACGGTACGAGATACTTCTTAATTTGTCCGTCACGAGATTCTATCGAAATTTCGCGATTACCTCTCTTGACACCGCCTAAGGTCACGACGCCGTCGATCTCGGTAACTACCGCTGGGTTTGATGGGTTTCTAGCCTCAAACAACTCCGTCACACGTGGTAGACCTCCGGTGATATCTCTAGTTTTTCCAGTGGAACGAGGAATCTTAACTAAGATCGCTCCTTCTTTCACCTTCTGACCGTGCGATACCGAAACGTGAGCGCCTACGGGAATATTGTAAGAACGAATAATTTCACCTTTGGTGTCCAATACTTTGATCATCGGGTTTTTGGTCTTATCCCGAGTCTCTATGATCACCTTCTCTTTGTGCCCCGTCTGCTCATCAGACTCTTCGCGGAATGTAATTCCTTCAAGAATGGCATCAAACTCTACCTTACCTGCGAATTCTGAAATAATCACAGCGTTGTATGGATCCCAATCTACTAACTTCGTATCCTTTTCGACCTTTTCACCCTCTTTCACATACAGGTTAGCCCCGTATGGAATAACTTGTTGATACAACACTTTGCGATCTTCATCCACTACTCTGATCTCACCAGAGCGACCTAATACGACTTGGTATGGACCGTCTTCGCCTATCTTCTCAACAGAACGTACGTTCTCGAATTCGATTTTACCCTCGTACTTCGCTATAATAGATGACTCAGCCGCAATATTCGATGCCGTACCCCCAACGTGGAATGTACGAAGTGTTAACTGAGTACCCGGTTCACCGATAGACTGAGCAGCGATAACACCGACAGCCTCACCAAGTTGAACGCGTTTTCCAGAAGCCAAGTTTCGTCCGTAACAACACGCACAAACACCTCTCTTGGACTCACAAGTTAAGACAGAACGAATTTCTATACCCTCGATACCTGCATCTTCTATTTCTCTGGCAACCTCTTCAGTGATATCCTCATTTGCAGAAACAATCAATTCATTCGTTTCGGGATGATACACGTCATTCAAAGGCGTCCGACCAAGAATACGGTCATAAAGTGGTTCGACAATATCGTCGTTATCTTTTAACGCGGTCGTATAGATTCCACGCAAACCGTTACAATCTTGTTCAATAACGATCATGTCTTGAGCGACGTCATGTAGACGACGGGTCAGATATCCTGCATCAGCTGTTTTTAAGGCTGTATCGGCAAGACCTTTACGCGCACCGTGAGTAGAAATAAAATACTCAAGTACCGAAAGTCCTTCTTTAAAGTTGGATAGAATAGGGTTTTCTATAATCTCACCACCCGAAGTACCTGATTTCTGAGGCTTAGCCATCAGTCCACGCATACCGCACAACTGTCTAATCTGTTCTTTAGAACCACGAGCTCCAGAATCCAACATCATGAATACCGAATTGAACCCTTGATTATCATTCGACAAGATATCCATAACGTGCGCAGTCAATTTATTGTTGATCCGCGTCCAAATGTCGATAATCTGATTGTACCGTTCGTTATTCGTGATGAATCCCATATTGTAGTTGTTCATCACTTCTTCTACTTCAGCAGTAGCTTGGTCAATCAAATCCGATTTCGCTGCAGGAATGTTCAGGTCTTGCAAGTTAAACGATAGCCCACCTTTGAATGCCGTTTGGAAACCAAGTTCCTTCATGTCATCCAAGAATTGCGCCGCACGAGCCATACCCGTGTTCTTAACGATCTCACCGATTACGTTACGAAGCGATTTTTTTGTCAACAACTCGTTGATATATCCGACTTCTTCCGGAACAATTTGGTTAAAAATAACACGTCCGACAGTCGTATCAATGATTTGTTCAGAAAACTCCCCGTTCTTTGCTTTGACACGTGCTTTAACTTTGATGAACGAGTGTAAATCAACCTGTTGTTCATTTAAAGCAATGATCACCTCTTCAGCAGAATAGAAAGTGCTGTTCTCACCTTTCATTTTGCGATCCGCAGTGGAGGCGCGTCCTTTAGTGATATAATATAATCCCAAGACCATATCTTGAGAAGGTACCGTCACAGGAGATCCGTTCGCTGGATTTAAAATGTTATGCGCAGCCAGCATTAAAATCTGAGCTTCCAAGATTGCAGCGTTACCCAAAGGCAAGTGAACCGCCATCTGGTCACCGTCAAAGTCGGCGTTAAATGCGGTACACACTAAGGGGTGCAATTGGATAGCTTTTCCTTCGATTAAGGTGGGTTGGAAAGCCTGGATCCCTAAACGGTGTAATGTCGGCGCACGGTTTAGCAATACCGGATGCCCTTTCAAGACATTCTCCAAAATATCCCAAACCACTGGATCTTTCCGATCGACGATCTTCTTAGCAGATTTCACGGTCTTTACAATGCCGCGTTCGATCATCTTACGGATGATAAAGGGTTTATAAAGTTCCGCCGCCATATCTTTAGGAAGACCACATTCGTGTAATTTCAAATGCGGCCCGACCACGATTACCGAACGAGCCGAGTAATCCACACGTTTACCTAATAAGTTTTGACGGAAACGTCCTTGTTTACCTTTCAAAATATCAGAAAGCGACTTCAACGCTCGATTTCCTTCCGTCTTGACCGCGTTAACCTTACGAGAGTTATCAAATAGCGAATCTACAGCTTCCTGTAACATCCGTTTCTCGTTACGTAGAATGACTTCTGGCGCTTTGATTTCAATGAGTCTTTTTAAACGGTTGTTTCTGATGATCACCCGACGGTATAAATCATTCAAATCAGAGGTCGCAAAGCGCCCACCATCCAATGGAACTAAAGGTCTCAGTTCCGGTGGAATAATCGGCACAATTTTGACGATCATCCACTCCGGACGGTTCTCAATATGTTCATTTGCACCGCGGAACGCCTCCACAACATGCAGACGTTTCAACGCCTCATTTTTCCGTTGTTGCGAAGTCTCGTTAGCCGCCTGGTGACGTAAATCATATGATAATTGATCCAAATCCAAGCGCTTAAGCAAATCTTCTAGTGCATCAGCACCCATTTTCGCGATGAATTTTTGCGGATCATTGTCTTCTAAATACTGATTTTCTTTCGGCAAAGTATCTAGGATATCCAAGTATTCCTCTTCGGTTAAGAAGTCCATATAAGAAATACCATCTTCCTCTTTGATACCAGCTTGAATTACGACGTAACGCTCGTAATAGATAATCATATCTAGCTTCTTAGTTGGAAGCCCCAATAGATACCCGATTTTGTTCGGTAAAGAGCGGAAGTACCAAATATGAGCAACAGGAACCACTAAATTAATATGTCCCATACGCTCACGGCGCACTTTCTTCTCTGTCACTTCTACGCCACAGCGATCACAAACGATGCCTTTATAACGGATGCGTTTGTATTTACCACAGTGACATTCATAGTCCTTAACGGGACCAAAAATGCGTTCACAGAATAAACCATCACGCTCTGGCTTATAGGTTCGGTAATTAATCGTCTCTGGCTTCGTAACTTCACCACTGGAGCGCTCCAAAATGGTTTCTGGAGACGCCAAACTAATGGTTATCGATGTGAAGTTACTTTTGATTTTGTTATCTTTTTTGTAAGACATACTTATTAACAAGTTAAAGCTTTATAGGAAGCATAAGCAGGAGTCTAGGCTCCTCCTTATGCGCTATTTGCTTGATTAATCCAATGTGATATCTAAACCTAGGCCACGAAGCTCATGTACCAATACGTTAAAGGATTCAGGCACCGATGGGGTCGGCAAATTGTTCCCTTTCACGATGGCCTCATATGTTTTGGCACGTCCTACTACGTCATCCGACTTAACTGTCAGAATCTCCTGTAAGATATTCGACGCACCAAACGCTTCCAGAGCCCAAACCTCCATCTCACCAAAACGCTGACCACCGAATTGTGCTTTACCACCTAAAGGCTGCTGTGTAATCAACGAGTATGGACCAATAGAACGAGCGTGCATTTTGTCGTCCACCATGTGTCCAAGTTTCAACATGTAAATGACACCAACAGTTGTCGGTTGGTCGAAACGATCACCGGTAAGCCCATTGTATAGATACGTACGTCCTGACATTGGCAATCCTGCTTTCTCCACCCACTCTTCCACTTCGTCCATTTCGGCTCCGTCAAAAATCGGGGTAGCGAATTTAACACCTAGCTTTTCTCCGGCCCAACCCAATACGGTCTCATAAATCTGACCTAGGTTCATCCGAGAAGGTACACCTAACGGGTTCAGTACAATATCAACTGGCGTTCCGTCCTCTAAGAAAGGCATGTCTTCGTCTCTTACGATTCTAGCTACAATACCCTTATTACCGTGACGGCCGGCCATTTTATCTCCTACTTTCAGCTTACGCTTCTTGGCCACATATACCTTAGCCATTTGTACAATTCCGGACGGCAGCTCGTCTCCAACAGAAATCGCGAACTTATCCCGTTTAAACGCACCTAACTCCTCATTGACTTTAATGCTATAGTGATGCAAAGCGCGTTTAATCAAGTCATTTTTCTCCTCGTCCGTTGTCCAGCCCGATGGATTGACATTTGTATAATCCAACTCTGTTAGGATCTTTTGAGTAAACTTCGCTCCTTTAGCTACCAATAGCTCTTTGTAAACGTTGTAAATCCCTTGCGAGGTTTTACCATTTACAATGGTAAATAACTTCTCTACCAAACGCTCTTTTAAAACCTTAATATTGCGCTCATGCGTGGTTTCCAGTTTGTCCAGCGCTTTACGCTCAACTTCCTTAGCCATCTTCTTGGCCCGAGAGAACAACTTGGTATCAATCACCACTCCTTTGATAGATGGTGGCGTCTTCAACGATGCATCTTTAACGTCCCCGGCCTTGTCTCCAAAAATGGCACGGAGTAGTTTTTCTTCTGGTGAAGGATCAGACTCTCCTTTCGGCGTAATTTTACCTATTAAGATATCTCCTTCTCCAACTTCCGCACCAACACGGATAATTCCGTTTTCGTCCAAGTCTTTAGTGGCTTCTTCAGATACGTTCGGAATATCAGCCGTTAATTCTTCCTCTCCACGTTTGGTATCTCTGACCTCCAGTTCGAACTCTTCGATATGTAACGAAGTAAACAAGTCTTGTGACACCACACGTTCAGAAATCACGATCGCATCCTCAAAGTTGTATCCTTGCCAAGGCATAAATGCTACTTTCAGGTTACGACCCAGCGCCAGCTCTCCATTTTCAGTCGCGTAACCTTCACATAAGACCTGTCCTTTTTCTACCCGTTGACCTTTGCGTACAATAGGCTTCAAGTTGATACACGTGTTCTGGTTGGTTTTCTTGAATTTCGTCAAGTAATACACCTGAATATCGTTGTCAAAAGAGACTAAACGGTCGTCATCATTTCTATCGTATCGGATGTGAATTTCTTCAGCATCTACGTATTCCACCACACCCGTTGTCTCTGCATTGATCAAGGTACGAGAGTCTCTTGCCACGCGCCCTTCAAGTCCAGTTCCTACAACAGGAGCCTGAGGTCTCAATAACGGGACCGCCTGGCGTTGCATGTTTGATCCCATTAGGGCACGGTTCGCATCATCGTGTTCCAAGAAAGGAATAAGTGAAGCTGCGATTGACGTAATTTGATTCGGCGATACGTCCATATAGTCCAACAGTTCAGGCTCGATAATCGGGAAGTCACCTTCATATCTAGCTTTCACTTTAGGGTCGATAAAGTTTCCTTTATCATCATACAGTGCATTTGCCTGCGCGATCGTTTTATCGTCCTCATCTTCTGCAGACAGATAAACCACCGGTTGATCAACCGCCACTTTACCGTCACGTACCACACGATAAGGCGTTTCGATAAATCCAAGGTTGTTGATCTTAGCGTGCACCGAAAGTGACGAAATCAAACCAATATTAGGGCCCTCTGGCGTTTCAATGGTACATAAACGTCCATAGTGCGTATAGTGAACGTCACGTACCTCAAAGCCGGCACGTTCACGGGATAGACCACCTGGTCCTAATGCTGAGAGACGGCGTTTGTGCGTGATCTCTGCTAGTGGATTCGTCTGGTCCATAAACTGCGACAACTGGTTGGTACCAAAGAACGAGTTGATCACCGAAGAAAGTGTTCTTGCATTAATCAAGTCGGTCGGGGTAAACACCTCATTATCGCGTATATTCATACGTTCACGAATGGTACGAGCCATACGTGCTAACCCAACACCAAACTGAGCATATAGCTGTTCACCAACCGTACGAACACGACGGTTCGATAAGTGGTCGATATCATCTACCTCTGCTTTGGAGTTGATCAGGTTGATTAAATATTTAACAATCGCAATGATATCCTCACGAGTCAAGACCTTAGTGTCCGACGGAGTCTCTAATTTCAATTTACGATTGATGCGATACCGTCCAACATCCCCAAGATCATAACGCTTGTCTGAGAAGAACAAACGATCGATGATGCCCCGGGCTGTTTCCTCATCTGGTGGTTCTGCGTTACGCAATTGCCTATAGATGTGTTCCACCGCCTCTTTCTCGGAGTTAGAGGTATCTTTTTGTAATGTGTTATATATAATGGAATAGTCCGCATTGTTCGATTCATCTTCTTTGGCCAAAATGATCGTTTTGACGCCCGCTTCGATGATCATTTCAATGTGATCCTCTTCTAAAATGGTTTCACGTTCAAGTATGATTTCGTTACGATCAATTGATACCACTTCACCGGTATCTTCGTCAACGAAATCTTCAGTCCATTTATTCAAAACTCTGGCAGCAAGTCTCCGCCCAATAAGTTTCTTTAACCCAGACTTCGTCACCTTCACCTCGTCAGCTAGATCGAATAGATTTAAAATATCTTTATCCGAATCAAAACCGATTGCACGTAGCAACGTGGTCACCGGGAATTTTTTCTTCCGATCGATATACGCATACATCACGTTATTCACGTCAGTTGCGAATTCAATCCACGACCCTTTAAAAGGGATTACCCTTGCTGAATAAAGTTTGGTGCCATTGGTGTGTCTACTTTGACCAAAGAAAACACCAGGTGAACGGTGTAGTTGCGAAACAATTACTCGCTCTGCTCCATTGATCACGAATGTGCCTTTTGGAGTCATGTAAGGAATTGTCCCTAAATACACATCTTGTACAATGGTTTCGAAATCCTCATGTTCTTCATCGTTACAAGACAACTTCAATTTGGCCTTCAGAGGAACACTGTATGTTAAACCACGCTCAATACACTCTCGAATATCGTAGCGAGGAGGATCAATAAAGTAATCCAGAAACTCGAGGACAAAGATGTTTCTTGAATCAGAAATAGGGAAGTTCTCTGCGAAAACCTTGTAAAGCCCTTCCTGATGGCGGTTATCGGAGGTAGTTTCTAATTGAAAAAACTCCCTGAAAGATTCTAATTGCACATCTAAGAAATCAGGATAATCAATTACCTTCTTACTGATTGCAAAATTTATTCTTTCTTGTTGAATATTATTGTTTGCCAAGGGAATAAGAATTTAGTTTAAAAAAACTGAGCTAACATCTGCTGATTAAGTCTTCCGGTCAAACATCAGCAGCAATCTGACCCTTTTGTCATTATTATAAACAGGAATAGACTCTGATAGTAAAACCTATCAGAGTCTAAGCTTTTTAGTGCCTTATGTGAGATTAGTTAATCTCAACAACAGCTCCAGCTTCTTCTAGTTGCTTTTTCAAAGCTTCAGCTTCGTCTTTAGAAACACCAGCTTTCACTTCTTTTGGTGCGCTATCAACTAAGTCTTTAGCTTCTTTCAATCCTAAGCCAGCTAAGTCTTTAACCAACTTAACGACTGCTAACTTCTGACCACCAGCTTCTTTCAAGATCACGTCGAAAGACGTTTTCTCTTCAGCAGCAGCAGCACCTTCGCCAGCACCACCACCAGCAGCTACAGCTACAGCAGCAGCAGCAGGCTCAATTCCGTATTCGTCTTTTAGGATATCAGCTAACTCTTTAACTTCTTTAACCGTTAAGTTAACTAACTGATCAGCAAGTTGTTTTAAATCTGCCATTTTATTTTGATTTTTTGAATGTTCTTTAAAAAATTGTTAATTAAATTCTACAACGAACGTTAATGCGAGGGTTCGTTAGCCTCTTTCTTCTAATGCTTTTACTAAGCCTGAAATTGTATTTCCACCGGATTGTAGAGCGGAGATAACATTCTTCGCAGGAGACTGTAATAGCGCAATAACGTCTGCAATAAGTTCGTTTTTCGACTTAAGGTTAACTAATGCTTCTAGTTGGTTGTCACCAACAAAAGCAGTTTCCTCGATATAAGCAGCCTTTAAGACTGGCTTATCGCCTTCTTTACGTAATTGCTTAATTAATTTCGCTGGAGCGTTACCTGTTTCTGAAAACAACATGGTAGATGCTCCTTTTAATACGCCTACAATTTCCTCTGAGTCGACTCCCGCTTCTTCCAATGCCTTACGAATCAGGGTATTTTTCACCACCTGAATCTCAATGCCTTGTTCAAAACATTTGCGACGAATGTTAGTTACCTTCTCAACAGTTAAATCAGCAGTATCGGCAATATAGAAATTACCATAAGATTTAATCTGTTCGGCTAAGGCTTGAACAATTTCATGTTTAAGTTCTTTTCTCATGATTAAATTCCTGCTACTGATTTAGTTTCCACATGAATACTAGGACTCATGGTTGATGAAATGTAAATACTCTTGAAGTACGTTCCTTTTGCTGCAGAAGGCTTCAAACGCGAGATGGTTTGTAAAACCTCTAACGCATTGTCGTAAATTTTATCTGCATCGAAAGACACTTTACCAACGGAAGTGTGGATGATACCCGTCTTATCGACCTTGAAGTCGATCTTACCACCTTTAACCTCTGTCACAGCTTTACCAACTTCGGTAGTTACTGTCCCCGTCTTCGGGTTAGGCATAAGATTCCTTGGACCTAAAATACGGCCCAATTTACCTACTTTTGCCATGACACTAGGCATTGTGATGATAATATCAACGTCAGTCCAACCACCTTCGATTTTACTGATATACTCGTCAAGACCAACGTAGTCTGCTCCTGCTGCCTTCGCTTCCTCCTCTTTATCTGGAGTACACAGAACCAAAACCTTAACGGTTTTACCGGTTCCGTGTGGCAATGTAGCAATACCACGTACCATTTGATTTGCTTTACGAGGATCTACGCCCAAACGAACGTCGATATCCACTGAAGCATCAAATTTGGTGTTGGTAATCTCTTTAACTAAAGCCGCAGCATCTTGTAAAGAGTACGTTTTACCAGCTTCAATTTTGGATAGTGCCGCTTTTTGATTTTTTGTTAATCTAGCCACTTTCTTAAACTGATTTCGTTAATTAATTATTCCAAGGAGCATCACCAGAAACAGTGATACCCATACTACGCGCTGTACCAGCAACCATTCTCATAGCTGACTCTACTGTAAACGCATTCAAATCCGGCATTTTATCTTCCGCAATGGTCTTCACCTGATCCCAGGTAACTGAAGCAACTTTTTTACGGTTAGGCTCTCCCGATCCAGTTTTAACTTTTGTAGCATCTTTCAGCTGCACAGCTACTGGTGGAGTCTTGATGATAAAATCAAAAGATTTGTCGGCATAAACAGTAATCACAACAGGAAGAACCTGCCCTGGTTTGTCTTGCGTACGAGCGTTGAACTGCTTACAGAAATCCATGATGTTTACTCCTTTGGCACCTAATGCAGGTCCTACAGGAGGAGATGGATTTGCAGCACCGCCCTTCACTTGTAATTTTACTAACGCACTGACTTCTTTTGCCATTTTTTCTCGTGATTTAATTTGTTAAATGTTTGTTAGTAAGTTGGAAGCAATAACGTAACATTTAGTTTTCGACAGCCACAAAACACAGTTTTGCAACCAAACGAGGTGCAAAGATATATATTATTTAAGGAAAATAAAAGTCTTTTATTACTTTTTAAGAATTGGATATCCAAAAGAACACAATTCTGACGAAAAAAACAAAAAAATAGTGAGGTTGTCCAAACAGGGTCTTTACAGATGTCCTGCTATTTCCCCAACAGCAATCGCACCTGCCCGCCCCAAGCACCAATCACCACATCTTCGATATCGTCGCCATTCACATCTCCAACAGCAATTCCCCAGCCCCGATCAACCGTAACCTTGGGAATCACTTTTTCCGTAGCCATATTGAAATGACCACTACCGTCGTTCTCTAAAGCTTGCACCTGCTTCCCCTCAAAGGGCGGGATCGACACCGCGCTAAGTATAATATCTAAGTCGCCGTCCCGGTCATAATCAACAACATTTGCCGCGTAAGTAGAAAACGTGTAGCTGGGCACCCGCGATTCAGTTTGGTCTTGAAAGCGTCCCTCTCCTTGATTCATATACAGACGTCCTCGAGGATCTCTTTCCCGCTTTCCTGCGTTACTCGTTAAATTCGCGAAAAACAAATCTACAGCGCCATCACCGTCCGCAT
>DXCW01000225.1 GCA_019115805.1 Candidatus Sphingobacterium stercorigallinarum | reverse complement strand
GAATATCCGTTATTTTGAATTGAATGAACAGGTGCGCTGGTTTGGCGGAGGAATTGATTTGACCCCGCATTACGTGGATAAAGAAGATGCACGATATTTTCACGGCGCATTGAAAACCGTCTGCGATCGCTATCAAGAGCAATTTTACAGTGAGTTCAAGGCCTGGGCTGACCGCTACTTTTACATTAAGCACCGTCAGGAAACGCGCGGTATAGGTGGAATATTCTATGACCGTCTTACGCCTGAAAAAACAGGCGCGTCGTATCAGGATATTTTTGATTTTTCTTGTGACTCGGGCCGTTTATTTCCGAAGCTTTATATCGAGCTGGTGAACCGGCACCGAGATCGTCCGTTTACTCAGAAAGAAAAAGATTGGCAATTGTTGCGACGTGGACGCTACGTGGAATTCAACCTGGTGTACGATTCGGGTACCAAATTTGGTTTGGAGACCAATGGACGAATAGAATCTATCCTAATGAGTTTACCCGAGCAAGCCAATTGGTTTTATAATTTTCAACCCGAAGCGGGATCGAAAGAAGAAGAGACACTCTCTTTGTTGAAACCCGGAATTGACTGGGTTTAACGCAAACCGTAATTACATGATAAAATTTGAACGATTCACGCTCGCCAACGGCTTGCGTGTATTGGTCCATGAGGACCCGCATACCGAGATGGCGTGCATGAATATATTATACGACGTAGGAGCAAGAGACGAGCAAGAGGATAAAACCGGATTTGCTCACCTTTTTGAACATCTTATGTTTAGTGGATCGGTAAATATTCCGCAGTACGACCCTCCATTACAACGGGTAGGGGGTGAGAATAATGCCTTTACGTCTAACGACATCACGAACTACTATATCACTTTGCCGGCTGCGAACTTAGAAACTGCTTTCTGGCTGGAATCTGACCGGATGTTGAGTCTTGCTTTCCATGAGCAAGGCTTAGAAGTGCAACGTAATGTGGTCATTGAGGAGTTTAAACAGCGCTATCTGAATCAACCGTATGGTGATGTATGGCTAAGATTACGAGCGATGGCGTACAAAGTACATCCCTATAGATGGGCGACCATCGGTAAGGAAATCAGTCATATTGAACAGGCGAAAATGGACGATGTGAAAAGTTTTTTTCATCGATTCTATACACCCAATAATGCGATACTCGTACTTTCCGGACGGGTGACCACTCAGCAAGTCAAAGAGCTGGCCCACACCTGGTTCTCCGAGATACCCGCCGGACCCGTAAATAATAGGAATTTACCTGAGGAACCACCGCAGATTGAAGCGCGTCGTGAGGAAGTTGTTGCGGATGTCCCCGTTTCGGCGTTATATATTGCTTTTCACTCGGTGAAACGCAGCGACGAGGATTACCAAACAGCGGATCTGATTACCGATATCTTGTCTCGAGGAACCTCGTCTCGTTTATACAGACGGTTGATAAAAGATAAGCCGCTATTTAGTGAGATTAATGCGTATATTCTGGGCAGCTTGGATGATAACTTAATCGTGATCGAAGGAAAACCTTTACCTGAGGTCAGCATGCAGGAAGCTGAACGGGCCATTTGGGAGGAACTCAACTTGCTCGTCACCCAGGCAGTGAACCCTGATGAATTGCTTAAAGTAAAAAATAAGATCGAATCGACTTTAGTTTTTTCGGAGCTTTCTATTTTAGATAAGGCGATGAATCTTGCCTTCTACGAACTTTTAGGAGACGCCGATTACTATAGCCAAGAAGTAGATAAATATTTAAAAATAACAGCACAAGACATACAGCGCGTGGCAGGGGAAACCTTCCGTAAGGAAAACTCATCTACACTCGTATATCATGCACGAACAAATCAGGAACATGCCGAATAGAATAATTGCACCACATATAAATAAGATAGGAGCGGTGAGGTTACATCAGCCGATCGAGCTCTCTTTCCAGAACGGTTTGCGTGTCTTTATCTTTCAAGCGCAACAGCAGGAATTGATTAAGGCAGAATTTGTCTTTAATAATCTGTACCAAACCCCGGAGAATTCTACTCGAAATACAGCACTAAGCTCGATGTTGAAAGAAGGCACATCGACAAAAAGCAGCGCGGAAATTGCTGAAGCAATTGATTTTTACGGGGCCTATCTGATCCCCGAATTTAGTTTTGATCACCAAGCACTCACGCTTTATACGTTGCGAAAACATACCGATAAGGTGCTCCCCATAATGCATGAGCTTTTGTGTGATTCCATATTTCCGCAACAGGAGTTGGATACTTTTATCCGAAATAACAAGCAAAACCTGCAAATTTCTCTTGAAAAAACAGATGTGGTTGCTCGACGTACTTTTTACCACCAGCTCTTCGGTGAAAGTCGCTATGGAAAAGGCGTGACCGTGGAATCGCTGGAATCGCTGGAGCGAGACGATCTCATTCATTTATACCGACAGCAAATCCAGCCCCAGAATTCGACGCTTTTTTTGTCAGGTAATATTACGGACGAGGTATTGGCTCTGTTTCGCGATTTATTTGAGGGGCAATGGGGGCACTCGGAAAGAATAAGTACGCCCAGCTATTCCCCTGAGCCCGCACAAGACCATGATCGAGAACTTCGTATCCGAAAAGAATCGGCGCTGCAAAGTTCCATCCGCTTAGGGACCATTGGAATTCGCCGAGCGCATCCGGATTACCCGGCGTTGCAGTTTGTGAACACGCTGCTAGGTGGTTTTTTTGGCTCCAGGTTAATGAATAATATTCGAGAGGATAAAGGATATACCTACGGTGTGGGATCTGTGGTGGCAAGCTTTCGGCACACCGGGCTGATTTCCATTGCGACCGATGTAGGCTGTGCGTATACAGAGGATACGCTACTGCA
>DXCW01000224.1 GCA_019115805.1 Candidatus Sphingobacterium stercorigallinarum | reverse complement strand
AACACGCGAGAAAAATGCTGACTGCTTAAATTTTGAAAAAAATGTGACGAAAATGAAAAAGGCTGCTTTCCAGCAGCCTTTTTCATTTTGTCGTCTAATTAATTTCCAATTTCTGCATCGGTAAGGACGATCTTGACATACATCTCCCTCGGAGCGTACGAAGTCCCCGATTGGTTATGTGTAGCAACAATTTCAACTGTTCCGACGCCATATCTCGCAGCGTAGGAATGATCGCCTATCTGACTTGGAATATTGTAATAATAATCCGGGTCGGCATCAGGAGATATCGCTACGCTGACATGTCCATCCTGGAAATACCGTTCATCCAACTCAGGCATCTCGATAATCAATGTGTATTCTCTACCATTTCGCTCCCAATCCGCTGGGATCACGTTTTTAATGATATAGCTGTACCCGTCATACGGAGGGACGATCACCTCATTGTCCTTAGAACAGGAACTCAGGGCTATCGTGGTTATGATGCCGATAAAGCAAGCAAGTAAAACTCTTTTCATGTGATGTTAAGTTAAAGGTAAATAAAGTCTTCGTTATTATATAGACAACCAAAGATGCGCAAAGTTTAAGAATTGTTATCAAATTTATTGCCATTTTCGCAGAAGAGAACGGTGGATATTGAGATCCATCGATCACGGACAGCTCGCTAAATCACGTATCACGCTGTTTTATTGTTTAATTTGTTTTAGTTTGGAAACGGAACAGATGCGGATAGCGTTTCCTTCCTTAATAATTAATTTTTCTTCCCTAAAATCGGCCAGCATTCGGCTGATCGTTTCGTTTGCCGTACCGGCTAGTGCGGCTAAATCATCTCTAGAGATTTTGATAAGTACCTCGTCAGTTTCGGGCTTGGATTTTTCTGCGACGTGCGCTAAGGCATTCGCTACGCGTTTGCGTACAGAGTCATAAGCAAACCCTAGCATCTGCGTTTCCTTGTCGCGGATATTGGCAGATAAGAGTCTCACTAAACGAGAGGCCATTCCCGGTTTACGGTACAATAACTCGAAAAATTTATCTTTATCTATCAACGTGATTTCCGAGTCTTCCAACGCAGCAGTGCTGTCTGCGTACTTGTCTCCGCGAAGCACGGATTCTAACCCGAAAAATTCTCCTTTTATGAAAATATTGGTGGAAAGTTCTCGCCCGTCTTTATAGTGTAGATAGCTGCGTACTTGGCCTTTGTTGATGTAATACACGTAAATTGGCGTATCACCTGTCTCGTAGACGGTTTGCTTCTTTTTTATCGATTTGTTGCGGCCTCCTGTGGCGAGCTCACGTAAGAGACGAACTTGTTCATTGTCTTCTATATGAAGATCTTCCAACTTAGTTGGTATAGTGAGATTCGTCTGGATTTGAGATCGTTTTTTAAATCGACTTTCAATGGCGTTCAGAAGCTCAATATCATCGAATGGTTTGGTTAAATAATCGTCAGCACCCATTTCCATAGCTTTGCGAAGGTCCGATTTTTCGCTTTTTGCTGTCAGGAAAATAAAAGGAATTTGCCGTGTATGTTCATTTTTGCTCAGCATATACAAAACGCCGAAGCCATCAAGCTCGGGCATCATGATATCGCATAGAATCATATCGGGTCGATGTTGGATCGCGAGCTCTACTCCTGTTTTCCCTTCTTCGGCTAAAATCACGACATATTCGCCGGTTAATTCTAAAATTTCTGCCGTACTTTCGCGGATATCGTGGTTATCCTCGATAATCAAAATCTGTTTTTTTGCCATCCCTAATTAAAGTACATTTTGAAAGTCGCTCCTTGATTTACCTCAGAGCAATATGTCAGTCTTCCTCCCATGAGTTCTACGTACCTTTTCACAATATTAAGGCCTAGTCCCGTGCCAGGAATATTGCCGGTGTTATGTGCTCGAAAAAATGCTGCAAAGAGATTGGGTTGTTCCTCACGTGGAATACCAATGCCGTTATCTTTGACGGTAACTTGAAGCTGGTTGTGCGCAATCTCAGTATTGAATTCGATAAAGGTGTCCTCGCCCGAGTATTTTATGGCATTCGATATCAGGTTGATGATGCTGTTTTTTAACAGGTTCGGGTCAATTAAAAAGTCGGACTCTTCCCCAGTGTGTTGGTAAATAATGTGTTGGTTTTTCTTGCAAATTAGTTGCATTTCTTCGGTCACCTCTTCTCCGGCATGTAAGATGTTGGTCATGCATTTGTTTACCGCAACCACTCCAGCTTCAAGTTTTTCAAGATTGAGAAAATCATCTAAAATATTCGTCAGTAATTGAACGGAGCTTTTGATGCGGCCAGTGTGTTTTTCGATCGGACTGTATTCACCCTTTTCGACATACTTAGTGATTAAAGATGCAGAGAGCTGCACGGAGCTTAGCGGTGTGCGGAATTCATGTGAGGCCATTGAAACGAAGCGAGATTTTAGTTGATTCAATTCCTTCTCTTTTTCTAAAGACACGCTGACATCAGCTTTAGCCTGCTCCAACTCGGAGACCAGTTTTATGAGATCTTTGGTGCGCTCTCGAACCATTACTTCCAACTCTTGAGTATGTTTCTTGAGTTCGATCTCTGCTTCTTTTTGATGAGTTAGGTCGTGAACAAAACCGGTAAATACTTTACGGTCTTTATAGAAGACTTCGCTAACAGCTAATCGGAACGGAAAAGTCGTGCCGTCTTTTTTTAACCCATGAACTTCTCGTCCAATACCGATAATGCGTTTCTTCCCGGTTTCTTCGTAATTTGCTATGTATTGATCGTGACTTGATCGATCCGGCTCAGGCATCAACATAGAGATGTTGTTTCCAATGACTTCGCCACTCTGGTAGCCGAATAATTTCAATGCTGCAGGGTTAATGCTCTCTACGATACCTCGATTATCAATAGTAATAATACCATCGATAGCATTTTCGATAATGGCTTCTAGTAGTTTTGCAGACTCAATCACGATCTTATTTTATAAGTTTCTTATATTTTATTCGCTGCGGACCGACATCGCCTAAACGTTTCTTTTTATTCTCTTCATATTCCGTATAGTTTCCTTCAAAAAAGTAAACTTGGGAATCTCCTTCAAAAGCCAAAATATGCGTACATATACGATTTAGAAACCACCGGTCGTGAGAAATGATGACGGCACATCCACCGAAGTTTTCCAAGCCCTCTTCTAGGGCTCTTAACGTGTTGACATCAATATCGTTTGTTGGCTCATCTAACAGCAACACGTTCGCTCCTTTTTTGAGGGTGATGGCCAAGTGTACGCGATTTCGCTCCCCTCCGGAAAGCACACCGACTTTCTTCTGTTGGTCAGCCCCACTAAAGTTGAATTTCGATACGTACGCACGCGAATTCATAGTTTTATTGCCCAATATGATGTGCTCGTTACCGCCGGTTATGTTTTCCCAAACTGTTTTTTCAGGGTCCAAGTCGTCGTGCAATTGGTCGACATAGCCTAGGCTCACCGTCTCTCCAACGCGAAATGTTCCTGTATCCGGTTGCTCCTGGCCCGTAATGAGCCGAAATAGGGTCGTTTTTCCTGCACCGTTAGGACCGATGATCCCGACAATTCCTGCAGGCGGTAAAGAGAAACTTAAATCTTCGAATAGAATCCTGTCGCCATAAGCTTTTGACACGCTGTCCGCTTCAATCACTACGTTGCCCAAGCGTGGTCCGGGTGGTATGAATAGTTCTAGTTTTTCTTCCCGTTCCTTCGTTTCCTCAGATGCTAGTTTTTCGTAGTTGTGTAACCTTGCTTTTGACTTGGCTTGTCGTGCCTTTGGCGCCATTCGCACCCACTCCAATTCACGCTCTAAAGTCTTTTGCCGTTTGCTCTCTTGTTTTTCTTCTTGCGCTAAACGCTTGGCTTTCTGATCAAGCCACGAGGAGTAATTGCCTTTCCATGGAATTCCTTCACCGCGGTCTAATTCTAGAATCCAACCGGCAACATTGTCCAAAAAGTACCTGTCGTGGGTAACGGCTATAACGGTACCTTTGTAGTGTTGTAAATGTTGTTCCAGCCAATCAATCGATTCTGCGTCTAGGTGGTTGGTTGGCTCGTCAAGCAATAGCACGTCTGGTTCTTGTAGTAGCAATCTGCATAATGCAACTCTTCTTCGTTCACCACCTGACAAATTGGCAATCATGGCGTCAGGCTCTGGGCAACGTAATGCATCCATTGCTCGCTCAAGCTTGTTGTCTAATTCCCAAGCATTAGTCGCATCGATTATGTCCTGTAGTTGTCCTTGCCTTTCGAGAAGCTTTTCCATTTCATCGGCGTTTTCGTATACTTCAGGAAGGCCGAATTTTTCATTAATCTCCTCGTACTCGGCTAAGACGGCAGCAGTTTCTGCCACCCCCTCTTCTACAATCTGCAGAACGGTCTTAGCGGGATCTAACTCGGGTTCTTGAGCGAGGTATCCCACTGAATATCCCGGGGAAAACACTACTTCCCCTTGGTACGATTTGTCTAAACCAGCAATGATTTTTAAAAGGGAAGATTTACCGGATCCGTTCAGACCGATGACTCCGATTTTTGCTCCGTAAAAGAAAGAGAGGTATATGTTTTTTAATACTTGTTTGGATGGAGGGTAAATTTTACTCACTCCAGCCATAGAGAATATAATTTTTTCGTCGGACATAAAAGCGTATGCGTTATATTGTTTTTATACAAATATAGTGGAAATACTGACAAATTGATAGTTTGTGTGCTGTGGCGTAGTTGTTGATAAATAAAACGTATAACAAATGGGTGTGTTTCGTATTTTTAGTACATTTATAAAATGAACATCCGAATTTAATTGAGAAAGGAAATTAATGGAAGCAAAATTTTCACCCCGAGTAAAAGATGTTATTTCGTATAGTCGTGAGGAGGCGTTGCGTCTGCGTCACGATTATATTGGGACAGAACATCTTTTATTAGGATTAATACGTGAGGGAGATGGCGTGGCCATAAAGATTCTGAAAAATATTGGGGTCGATATGGCGGCCGTAAGGCAATCAGTTGAAGAGGCAGTGAAAGGTTCTTCCGTGTCTCGTTCACCTATCAACAATATGCCGTTAACTAAACAGGCAGAAAAAGTATTGAAAATAACGTATTTGGAAGCGAAAATATTCAAAAGCGATGTTATCGGTACAGAGCATTTGTTGTTAGCGATTTTAAGGGACGAAGAAAATATTGCGTCCCAGATTTTGCAACAATATAATGTCACCTATAAAGTTTTCAAAACAGAGGTTGAACAAAATGCTACAGGCATTACCGATGAGGCGTCTAACACCCCGTCGGGTGGAGACGATGACTACGCAGACGATGACTCACAATTTAGCTCGCCTAAAAAGGTGTCTGATATCAAATCGAAGACTCCGGTTCTAGATAACTTCGGTCGAGATTTGACGAAAGCAGCTGAGGAGGGGCGTCTTGATCCCATTGTAGGAAGGGAGAAAGAAATTGAGCGGGTATCGCAGATCTTGTCGCGGCGGAAAAAAAACAATCCTATTTTGATAGGGGAGCCTGGAGTCGGTAAATCAGCTATAGCCGAGGGATTAGCGTTACGAATCGTACAACGAAAAGTGTCTCGGGTATTATTTAATAAACGTGTGGTTACGTTGGATTTAGCGTCTTTAGTAGCTGGGACGAAGTATCGAGGCCAATTTGAAGAACGGATGAAAGCGGTGATGAATGAGCTGGAAAAGTCTCCAGATGTCATCCTTTTCATTGACGAAATTCATACCATCGTTGGTGCTGGTGGAGCTTCAGGTTCACTGGATGCGTCCAATATGTTTAAGCCTGCTTTGGCGCGCGGTGAAGTGCAATGTGTTGGCGCAACGACACTGGACGAGTACAGACAGTATATAGAAAAAGATGGCGCACTCGACCGCCGATTCCAAAAAGTTACTGTGGAACCGACTTCTTATGACGACACGATTGAGATTTTGAATCGTATTAAGGATAAATACGAGGAACATCACAACGTGACCTATACACCAGAGGCGATCGAAGCTTGTGTGGCGTTAACGACTCGTTATATCACCGATCGATTTTTACCCGACAAGGCCATTGACGCCTTAGATGAATCTGGATCCAGAGTTCATTTGAACAACATTCACGTTCCTCAAAGCATCATCGACATCGAAGAGAAAATTGAGGAAGTAAAATTGGAGAAAAATAAAGTCGTTCGCAGCCAAAAGTATGAGGAAGCGGCAAAACTCCGAGACACGGAAAAGAAGTTGATCGAGGAATTGGAGAAAGAAAAAGCGGCGTGGGAAGCGGAGACTAAAACGAAGCGTTATACAGTGGCTGAGGATAATGTTGCGGAAGTCGTTTCGATGATGACCGGTATTCCTGTTCAGCGGGTTAGCCAGTCGGATAGTCAGAAACTTCTCAATATGGGTGAATCCATGAAAGGACGCATTATCGGTCAAGACGATGCCGTTCAAAAATTGGTTAAAGCCATTCAGAGAACGCGTGCGGGCTTGAAAGATCCGAAAAAGCCTATTGGCTCGTTTATCTTTCTAGGGCCAACTGGTGTGGGTAAAACTGAATTAGCGAAAGAATTAGCTCGTTTTATGTTCGACTCAGAGGATGCGTTGATACAGATAGATATGAGCGAGTACATGGAGAAGTTCGCGGTCTCCCGTTTAGTTGGGGCGCCTCCAGGTTACGTTGGATATGAAGAAGGAGGACAGTTAACGGAGAAGGTGCGTCGGAAACCTTATGCAGTGGTCCTTTTAGATGAGATCGAAAAAGCACACCCTGATGTCTTTAACTTACTACTGCAAGTACTTGATGAGGGGCAACTAACCGATAGTCTGGGGCGGAAGGTCGATTTTCGTAATACGATCGTCATCATGACCTCTAATATTGGTGCGCGTCAGCTTAAGGAATTTGGGCAAGGTGTTGGATTTACCACGGCCGCGAAAGCGAGTCAAGCGGATTCGCATTCACGGGGCGTAATAGAAACAGCTTTAAAACGAGCATTCGCGCCGGAATTCCTGAATCGTGTAGACGACGTTATTGTATTCAATACATTGAATAAAGAGCATATCTTTCGGATTATCGACATCGAGCTTAAATACCTATTTAGCAGAATCGAGGATCTGGGACATAGTATTGATTTAACGGAAGCGGCGAAGAACTATATTGCCGAAAAAGGATACGATTCGAACTTTGGAGCAAGACCGTTGAAACGGGCCATTCAGAAGTATTTGGAGGACCCTATCGCAGAGGAAATATTAAAAAACGATTTAAAATCCGGCGATAATATTATGATCGACTTTGATGATAAGAAAAAGGAGATCACCGTCAAGTCATCGGCTGCAAAAAAAGACGATGATCACTCGTCTCTAGCTTCGGACGTTAAGAAGAAAAAGGAATAATTCACGAGGATATCAAGTAATCAAAAGGGGCACTCTAATTTTAGAGTGCCCCTTTTGATTACGCTCTATTTGACTTGGCCTCATTGAAGATCGCGATCCTTATAATGAATACGCTGACATTGAAAATTCCCCATGGGTTAGAAGTGATTTATATCATATTTTGAATTGATGAAATCCATCAGTATGCATGTTATTCTCCGTTACTTTTGCCAATGACTACTTGTGTTTAATATGAAAGCGATCGCGTATAACGTTTTAGAGTGCGAGAAACGCCACCTTGCCGAAGCCAATAGTAAGGTGCACGACCTTACTTTAATATCGAATGAGTTAAATCAGAGTACGATACATTACAGCGTAGGTAAAGAAGCGGTAGTGATATCTGATCGGGATGTTTTGGACGAAAAGATGTTGTTTGAATTGTACAAGATAGGAGTCCGCTATATTACTTCAAGATCGCATACCGTATTGCATATTGACTTGCTAAAGGCCGAAGCCTTGAAGTTGCATATTGCGAGGGTGTCAGATAGCAATTCTACAGCAGAAATTGCTGAACACACGATTGCTAATTTAACACAATGGACGCTTCAAGGCTGCTCGAGTAGTATTTGTCCATGTCATTCCAGTAATTATAAAAGGTGAATTTATGATAAAGAGAGAATTGATCCATAAATACGATGTAGCGGCTCCACGTTATACCAGTTATCCAACTGTTCCTTTGTGGGACGTTGATGGTTTTAGTGAATCTGAATGGCAAACTCGCGTTCTTTCTCAATTTCGAGCACATGGTAGTAGGGGGTTGAGCATTTACATTCATTTACCATTTTGTGAAAGCCTTTGTACATATTGCGGCTGTAATGTCCGAATTACCAAAAACCATGAGGTTGAGCATCCATACATCATGGCGCTATTGAAAGAATGGGAGCTTTATAAAAAAGTGTTATCACAAGCAGGAAAGCCGATTCGGATTGAAGAAATACATTTGGGTGGAGGCACACCTACCTTCTTTTCTGTTGAAAATCTAATTGGATTGATTAGAGGGATTACCGCAGGGGTTATAGTTGACCAAAACGTGCGCTTTTCTTTCGAAGGACATCCCGCGAATACCACGGTTAAGCATTTGCAAGGCCTTTATAACGTGGGTTTTAGACGGTTTAGTCTAGGGATTCAAGATTTTGATATACAGGTTCAGAAAGTAATTAACAGGAGACAGACGGTTGAAGAGGTGGCTCGCTTGATGTTTGAGGCGCGAAGGATAGGATACGAGTCGATCAATTTTGATCTTATTTATGGTTTACCGCTCCAAACTAGTAGTTCTGTGGAGCGGACAGTGGAAAGCGTACTCGAGCTAGAACCCGATAGAATTTCATTTTATAGTTATGCTCACGTTCCCTGGATAAAGCCCGGGCAACGCCACTATACCGAGTTAGACTTGCCAACTGGGCAGAATAAACAAAACCTTTATCTTTTAGGTAAAAAAATGATAGAATGCGCGGGGTACTCGCACATCGGGATGGACCACTTTGCTAAACCAGCCGATTCACTATGCACGGCGGAAAAGCAAGGCACACTTCATCGTAATTTTATGGGATACACGGATCGTTTTACACCACTGTTAATTGGATTGGGGGTTTCTTCAATCAGTGATTCGGTTACGGCCTTCGCACAAAACGTAAAAAATGTGGAGGACTACTATGCATTGCTAAATTCGGACAACTTCCCGGTTTTCAAGGGGCACTTGCTCGATCAGCAGGATCAACAGATCCGGCAGTACGTGCTTGATATCATGTGCCGAGGGCGAATGCAGTGGGGGCGTCATGATGGACAGCGGGAGCAAGTTCGATCAAGATTAGCCCCATTGATCACAGACGGCTTGGTGCGGGAGTCGGAGAACGGCATTCAGGTGACGAATTCCGGACGATCATTTTTACGCAATATTTGCATGGCATTCGACGTAAGACTACATCGATCAAGCCCGCAGAGGGATCTCTTTAGTCAAGCAATTTAAACGATTCAACACAATGGAAGTTAATCAGGTTATAAGTGCCGATACCACTTGTTTTCATTGTGGAGATGTGATCTCCAATTCTAAATACCTGCTAAACGACCATACCTTTTGTTGTTTGGGCTGCCAAACCGTATATCAAGTGTTGCTCGAAAATAACCTTTCAGTTTACTATAAATATGGGCAACACCCCGGGCAACGAAAGGCCGCTGAAAAACAGGATTTGTCCTATCTCGATGAGCCAGCAATCGTTTCGAAGCTTGTGGATTATATGGATGATGAAAAACTTATCATTACCTTCTATATCCCGTCCATACATTGTAGTGCTTGCATATGGCTTCTAGAGCATTTGTATAAGCTAAATGCGGGGATAACATCATCGCGCGTCGATTTTATGAAGAAGCAGGCCAGCTTTACCTTATCTGTACCCGGTTTTTCACTTCGCGGACTTGTTGAATTGCTAGATAAAATCGGATATAGCCCTAAAATAACATTCCAGGATGTTGTTAAAAAGGGAAAACAATTTGACCACAATAATTTGATTGGCAAATTAGCCGTTGCGGGTTTTTGTTTTGGTAATTCGATGATGATCTCGTTCCCAGATTATTTTGGAATCGGGGAATTCGAAAAAAATTATGCTGAGTTTTTTGGATATTTGAATCTTGTCTTTGGACTTCCGGTATTGCTATACAGTGCCTCTGATTATTTTAAGTCGGCTTGGCTCAGTCTGAAAAACCGTCAATTGAACTTGGATGTTCCATTAGCTATCGGCATAGGTGTTCTGTTTTTCCGATCAGCTTATGAGATCCTAACCGGGATTGGTGCGGGGTTTATTGATACCCTTTGTAGCCTGGTTTTTTTTATTTTGATAGGTAAATGGGTGCAGCAAAAGACGTATTATCATATTTCGTTTGAACGCGATTACCGTTCTTATTTTCCTGTTGCGGTAACGGTCATAGAGAATGATCTCCATCGACCGGTTCAATTGGGTGATTTAAGCGTTGGGGATCGGGTGTTGATTAGAAATAATGAAATAATTCCTGCTGACGCGATTTTGTTAACAGGTAAAGCTACCGTTGATTTTAGCTTTGTTACTGGAGAGAGTGAGCCGGTTATTAAAGTGCTCGGGGAGATTATTTATGCTGGAGGACGTCAAGTGGGCGAGGCGATTGAGTTGGAGGTGATCAAGCCGGTTTCTCAAAGTTATTTAACTCGGTTATGGAACAACGATAGTTTCAAGCAGCCGGAAAAGAAATTCGACACTTTTGTAGGGTACATTAGTAAGTATTTTACTTTGGTGTTATTGCTTGTCGCTACCACTGCGCTTGTGTTTTGGGGAATACAGGGGGCGTATCACAAAGCTTGGGCCGCATTCACGGCGGTTTTGATTATAGCCTGTCCGTGCGCATTGGCTTTGAGTTCGCCGTTTACGCTGTCTGCGGCATTGAGTATTTTTGATCGGAATAAATTGTATTTTAAAAATACGGCTGCAATTGAACAAATGGCTTCCATTGGTACGATTTTTTTTGACAAGACAGGTACCATCTCATCACCAGCTGTGTCGTCCATTCAGTTTGTGGGTACATTGAGTAACTACGAGAGATCTTTGGTTGCTTCCTTATGCCGTAACTCTAATCATCCACTTAGCCAAAAGATTTTAAAGAACCTGGGGCAAACTGATGTGTTCCCGGTATCTGAATATGAAGAGTTGATAGGTGCCGGACAGAAAGGGGAATTTACCAATGTGACGGTTCAAATTGGAAGTGCTGATTTTGTTGGTGTAAGACATCCTATAGAGCGTGTAGGTTCGTATGTGTTTGTTAAAATTAACGAAGTAATCAAAGGGCATTTTACTATTGACCAATTCTGGCGAGACGGTTTGAATATGGTGCTAAACTCGTTACATCAATCGAATTACCAATTGCATCTGCTTTCTGGTGATAACGATCGACAAGTGGAGGATTTGCGATCTTTTTTTCCGGATCAGTCTCAGCTTTTCTTTGAACAAAGGCCTCAGGACAAACTTGATAAGATCAAGAGATGGCAACAATCCGGGGAACGAATCTGCATGTTTGGTGATGGGCTTAATGATGCAGGAGCTCTACAAAAAGCTGATTTAGGGATAGCGGTGTCGGATGACATTAATAATTTTTCACCAGGTTGCGACGCGATTTTAGATGGGGCATCGTTTCATAAACTACCCGTGTTTTTTACATTTAGCAAAGATGCGGTCAGAGTGATAAAAATGAGTTTTTTTATTTCATTTTTATACAATGTGATTGGGTTGAGTTTTGCGGTTCAGGGAACCATGTCGCCGTTGTTTGCTGCCATTTTAATGCCTATTAGCACCGCGACGATCATATCTTTTACGAGTTTGATGACGAGGTTCTATGGAAAGAGGAGAGGCCTTGTCCAATAAAGTTTGTAAAGTTTAGTTATGAATATTATTTTTTTGTTAATTGGTTGCAGTGTACTGATTGCTGCTGTTTTTTTAGGTGCCTTCTTTTGGGCTGCTAGAAATGGACAGCATGAAGATACGTATACGCCTTCGATCAGAATTCTTTTCGACGATGAGATTCAAGATGACGAGAACGGGGATAAACCCACATTGTAAGTTAAAGTTTTGTTAATCACATCTTTTTTACACTAAACAGAGGTTATTTACTTTAGCTATTAGGTATATTTGCGGCGTATGTTTCGCATAGTGAACTTTATAGCATTGTTTGGATACCTCAATATTCTTTGTTTTGAGGTTCGATCCAATGATGTCCTATGGTCGTTCCCGGTGGAGGCTAGTGAAACAATTGTAGAAGTTGTGCTAGAAGAAGTTCTGGATTTGGAACAACATCATGGCGCAGAAATATTGCCTAATATCATTTTCGACGATTATCGAGCCGATTTTCCCCTGAGTAACCTCATCCCGTTTGTTCTGGTGTTTTGCTGGGTCTTTTCGTTTATCATAAGCGAATTGAGGAAGCCGGTTAATAATCCGTTCTATCTATCAAGAATCTTATGCCGCCCTGGCTATTACCGTTTCTTGTATAGATATCGTCCATTTTAAACGTGATTTTAGCGTCGTGCCTGCTAGGGGTCGGCTTTGTGCAATGAGTATTGTTTTGCACATTCTTTACGTATCTATTTATTCATTTTACCCATAATTTTAAAATTTGCAATGAGAAGAAATCTTTTACTATGGCATGTTGGAGCTGCTGCTTTGCTGGCGGTGTCCTGCACAGCCAACAGTAATGAAAAAGCAGCTGAAGAAACTGTTAAGTCGGTGCCGGTTACCGAATTAATCCATAAGGATACCACGGTCTACAAAGAGTATATTGCGGATATTCAATCCCAAAGAAATGTTGAATTAAGATCTAGGTTATCGGGCTTTTTGGATCGGATTTATGTAGATGAAGGTGCTATTGTTAAGAAGGGACAGGTACTGTTTTCCCTTGTCGATGAGGAGTATAAAGCCGATGTTGCGGAAGCTGAGGCGGCGGTTAGTAGTGCGAAAGCTGCGATCAAAAAAGTAGAGTTAGAAATTGATCGAACACAGAAACTAGTTGCAAAAAATATAGTTAGTGCTACTGAAATGGATTTGTTGAAAGTGCAATTGCAAGCAGCTAGTTCGCGATCAAAAGAGGCTGAGGCAAATCTCAATCAGATGCGTACTAGGCTGAACAACACCAAAATTCGCGCACCGTTTGATGGGCGAATTGATCGTATATTTCTGAAAGAGGGGTCTCTTTTGGATGAAGGATCTTTATTGACTTCGATTTCTGACTTGGCACAGGTGAATGTCTATTTTGATATTTCAGAACAAGAGTATTTGAATATTGCAATGGATACCACCCAGGAGAACAGCTTTTCGAAAGAAGTGCGCCTCATATTAGCGAACGGGGCAGTTTACCCGCACACGGGGGTTGCTGAAATAGTGGAGAACGGTTTTGAATCGAGCACTGGATCTATCGCTCTCAGGGCGCGTTTTTCGAATCCGAGCGGCATCTTGAAACACGGTGCTACAGGGCGAATTGCCGTGCCAACGGAGACGGGAGATTTGTTGTTAGTGCACCAGAAATCCGTTTTTGAAATTCAGGATAAGGCTTATGTCTATACATTGGAGGGAGACACCGTGAGAATGACACCCTTTCTCAATGGACAGCGCGTTGGTCATTATTACGTCGTGTTAGACGGATTGCCTGAAGACGCTAAAGTGGTATATGAGGGGGTTCAGGCTCTAAGGGATGGAATGGTTGTAAAACCTGAGATGGTCAAGAATTAATAGGAGCGTATAGATGTTTGAAAAATATATTAAGAGGCCAGTTCTATCTCTGGTCATCTCTATCTTTATCACGTTACTTGGGTTGTTGGCTTTATTTACGCTTCCGATTACCCAATTCCCGGATATTGTTCCACCGTCTGTGGTGGTAACGGCAAATTATAATGGTGCGAATGCAGAGGTAAGTACCAATGCGGTCGCAATTCCATTAGAGCGAGCCATCAATGGTGTCGCAGGTATGACGTATATGAGTTCAGTTTCTACCAATAACGGGACGACGCTCATTCAGGTGTTTTTTGAGGTTGGGACAGATCCTGATATCGCTGCGGTTAACGTGCAGAATCGGGTGACGACGGTGCTTGACGAATTACCCGAAGAGGTGATCCGGGCCGGTGTAACGACCGAGAAGGAAGTGAATAGTATGCTCATGTATTTAAATATCTATTCGGAAGATATTACTGCGGACGAGCGTTTTATTTACAATTTCACCGATATCAATATCTTAAAAGAACTGAAGCGTATTCAGGGTGTCGGGTTTGCCGAAATAATGGGTATGAAAGATTACGCCATGCGAATTTGGGTGAAGCCTGAGCGTCTTTCCGCTTACTCCATTTCTACGGAAGAACTGGTAGAGGCATTGCGTCGTCAGAATATTGAAGCGGCTCCTGGTCAAACTGGTATCGGATCTGATAAAACCGTAAATATGCAGCAGTACGTGTTGCGTTACCCGGGCAAATTCACGGAAGTGAGTGAATATGAGAATATACCGATACGAGCAAACAGTGACGGTTCAATCATCCGGGTACGGGATGTGGCAGACGTTGAATTCGGTTCTTTGGAATATGAGATGGTGTCGAAAACTGATGGGCGTCCATCGGCATCGATCATGGTGAAGCAGTTACCAGGATCAAATGCGCAGGATGTGATTCAGAGCGTGAAAGACCGGATGGAAGAATTGAAGGAAACGTCCTTTCCTCCGGGAATGACTTACACCATGGGCTATGATGTGTCTCGATTCTTAGACGCATCGATCTCGAACGTGTTGGTGACATTAGTAGAGGCTTTTATTCTGGTGTTTTTGGTAGTCTTCATTTTCTTGCAGGACTTTAGAGCAACCATCATTCCTATTTTAGCAGTACCTGTTTCCTTGATTGGTTCGCTGTTTTTTATGCAGATGATGGGCTTCTCAATTAACTTGTTAACACTATTTGCATTAGTACTTGCTATCGGAATTGTGGTGGATAATGGGATTGTTGTGGTCGAAGCGGTTTATGCGAAGATGGAGGAGGATCACATGTCCCCGATGGAAGCGACCTTAGCGGCGATGAATGAAGTTGGGAGCGCAGTGATAGCCATTACATTAGTGATGTCAGCCGTATTTGTGCCCGTTGCCTTTCTATCCGGGCCCGTCGGAATTTTCTATCGACAGTTCTCATTGACCTTAGCGGCGGCGATTGTAATCTCAGGTATTAATGCCTTGACTCTGACACCGGCTCTTTGTGCAATTATTCTGCGATCTCCCCACGATAAAAAACCGGGTAACCGATTACTCGATCGATTTTTTAGAGGATTCAATAAAGTCTATGACCGAATCAATGCGCGATATCGCGGTGTGTTGTCGATTATTGCAGGGCGTCGTGTCATCACCTTTTTGGGCTTGATAATCATGTTTGTAGCTACATGGGGATCGGCGTCAATTCTTCCCTCGGGCTTTATTCCCACAGAGGACCAGGGTATGATTTATGCTGCGGTGACTACTCCTCCGGGTGCTACAGTTGATAGGACAGAGCGCGTGCTGAATGAAATCGACGCGATATCTAGAGAAATGGATGTGGTGGAAACCGTATCGATGTTGGCTGGATATAGTATCGTCACCGAAGTATCTGGTGCCTCATACGGTATGGCGATGATTAACCTCAAGGCGTGGGAAGATCGCGATGAAAGTGTCGATGATGTGATGCGAATATTGCGCGAGCGCACGTCCCACATCGCCGACGCTACCATCGAATTTTTTCCACCCCCTACCGTTCCAGGATTCGGGAACTCCTCCGGTTTTGAATTGCGGGTACTGGATCGAAGTGGTAATGAAGATTTGACTCAAACCAGTATGGTGGTAAACGACTTCATTGCTAAACTGGAGGCGGATGAGGCCATAGAGAGTGCGACAACGACCTTTGATGTGAATTTCCCGCAGTATATGTTGAATATCGATTACGATTTAGCTGCGAAGAAAGGGATATCGGTTGAAAACTCCATGTCGACTCTGCAAACACTCTTAGGAAGCTTTTATGCGACCAACTTTATACGATACGGACAGATGTACAAAGTGATGGTACAATCAGATGCATTTGCACGGCAACGGCCAGAGGACATCTTAGACTTGTATGTAAAGACTAATCAGGGTGAGATGGTGCCTTATTCATCGTTCATGACAATGGAGCGGGTATACGGGCCCGAGCAAATTACACGCTATAATATGTTTACTTCAGCCATGCTGACGGGACAAGCGGCGCCTGGGTTCAGTTCAGGGCAAGCGATTGATGCGGTTGAGCGGCTTGCGGAAGATTTGCCACAAGGTTTTGCTATTGAATGGTCAGGGATGACGAGAGAGCAAAAGATTTCTGGAAATCAGGCTGGGTATATCTTCGTATTGTGTTTGGTTTTTGTGTATTTGCTTCTTGCAGCTCAGTACGAGAGCTTCTTGTTACCTATGCCGGTTATTTTGTGTCTTCCTGCTGGATTATTTGGAGCGTTTATTTTCTTAAAGATCTTCGGCTTGGAAAATAATATTTATGCACAAGTTTCTCTTGTTATGTTGATTGGCTTGTTAGGCAAAAACGCGATTTTGATTGTAGAGTACGCCAATTTGAAGCGGAAGCAGGGACAGGGAGTGATACAATCTGCGATCGAAGGAGCCGTAGCTCGACTCCGTCCTATTTTAATGACTTCATTTGCGTTTGCAGCTGGTTTGATTCCTTTAATGTTGGCCAGCGGAGCTGGTGCGATCGGTAATCGAACCATCGGAACAGCAGCTGTAGGAGGTATGGTAATAGGAACGATCATCGGAGTACTGGTTATCCCTGGTTTAGTTGTGTTGTTTTCGAAAAGAGATAATAAGAAGAAAAAGAAACGCGTTACAGAAGCCGTTATGGGGGTCAGCCTATTGTTTGTGATCGTTTCGTGTTCTGTGCCAAAAGCAACATTGGAAGATAAGGTGTCTTCTGAGCTGAATGCTGATGCAGACGAAGTGTTAGCAGATTCGGTAGCTAGCATAGGGGTATTGCCTTGGAAAGAGGTATTTGTCGACGAAAATCTAGTTTTATTGATCGATTCGGCTTTGAGCAAGAATTACGATGTGCAACAAGCGCTGCATCGGATCGAGGCCGCACAAGCGAATTTCAGATTCAGAAAGTCGGCGCTTTATCCAAGCTTGGATGCTGCAGTCGAAGCAGGGTTGACTAAATACGGTCACTATACGGAATCTGGAATTGGTAATTATGACTCTAATTTTTCAGAGAATCTAAGTGCTGATGAAAAACTCCCCGAACCCTTTATCCCCGATTATTTTGTTGGTGTGCGTTCATCGTGGGAGTTGGATTTGTGGGGTAAGTTAAGAAATCGTAGAGAGGCGGCATTCCTACATCTCATGTCGGAAAGTGAACTGAAGCGATTAATTGAAACGGAGTTAGTCACGAGTATCGCCTCGGCATATTATGAACTTCTTAGTTTGGACGGCAAAATAGCCGTATACGATCGCAATATTGATCTTCACCAGCGAGCGCTAGAAATTATCGAAGCTCAAAAAGAAGCTGGACGAGCTGATGAATTGGCTGTCCAACAATTTAAATCGTTATTAGCAGAGTCTCGATCAAATCGAGAATTGGCGGAACAGGAAATATTGGCTTATGAACATCAGATTAATACCTTATTAGGTAGAGTCTATCAGCCAATCGACAGGGGTGAAAGGTTGATCGATACTGGACTGCAACTGTTTCAAGAGCTTAATGTTGGAAGCTTTGATGAGTTAGTTAATAACAGATCGGATGTACGGAGAGCCGGTATGGAGTTTAAGGCGGACTTTCATGAATTGGAAAGCGCGAGACTGTCCTTTCTGCCTTCTGTGGCGATTAGTCCTTATCTAGGATTGCAATCGTTTAGCTTGGATCAGTTGTTCAATGTCGATAAATCGATTACCTATGGATTGTTTGGCGGGATTACCATGCCGATTTTTCGCCAGCGCGAATTACGCACGCAATATGACCAAATGAAAGCTGCGTATGGGATTGGCTTCCTCGAGTACGAGAAGACGATTCTGAATGCCGTCAACGAAGTATCACTTGCCTTAAAGACTCAGGATGTAATTATGAGACGCCAAAATCATTTAAGAGAGCAAGTGGAGGCATTGAGTGCATCAATAAGTGCTGCAGAAGCATTGTTTATCGCTGGACGGGTCACCTACCTGGACATCATCACCGCGCAAAAAGGGATGGTCGCTGCAGAGATATCTGAAGTGGACGTCAACAAGGAGAGTGTATTGAATCAAATCGTTCTTTATAAAGCGCTAGGTGGCGGATGGCAATAAATGGGTATGATTAAATAGATGAAATGGGGGATTATATCCCCCATTTGTCGTATGTATGAACGATAGATTTAAAATAATCTCCCAAAGGCTTAGCGAGTTATGTTTTTTTGGGTATTGATTTTGTTTTAATTGTTGTTTAGGTGGTTTAATTTTCTCTATCTTTGCACCACTCCGCGAGGGAGTAGGGGTTTTGCCCCGA
>DXCW01000039.1 GCA_019115805.1 Candidatus Sphingobacterium stercorigallinarum | reverse complement strand
CTGCTACCGAACCCCTAACAACGCTCAAATCGACCGCCATGATCTTAAACGAATCATCAAATTTTCTATGCATCTCTACAAATTTAAAATTACTTACTAAATCTGTCTCCTACTAAAGGTAGCAACTCCATAGAGAGGTGTTGACAGGAAGAGAGAGGTTTTTACTATCTTCGTAAAATGAAATCCTTGTCGTACATATTAGCATTAATGGTTTTGGTCTTATCGACCTTGCCAAGCTTTATGGAAGATAAATGTTTTGACCTAGTGAATCAAACAACAAATAGTCAAGAACAAGATAGCGACGATTGCGGTATGGAATGTTGCTCGCCTTTTTCTAAATGCAATACCTGTACTGGATTTGTAATTACTTCCTTTTATGCTTTAACATCCAATTATGTCCAACAACCTAAAAAGAAATTAGGTGTAATAACAGCGTCAGCTGTTTCAGACTTCCTCTCTTCCATTTGGCAACCCCCTAAGATTAATTAATGTTTTTAGTGTCTTCGGCACAATAACAGATTACGGTGCTACAAACCGTCAATTCTCATTTTTCAAACATTAATGTTTTTTTATACAATGAAAAAAATAGTCTTTGTGTCATTTTTTATGACACTAAATCTCTGTGTATTTGCACAAAACACTTTAAATGCTGTTATTAGAAACAGTGAAAACAAAAATCTTTTGATTGGAGTGACAGCATCTATAAAAGGAACCTCGCTTGCCGCTACATCAAACGAAAACGGTCTCATCATAATAGAAAATATTCCTGATGGGATACAGGAAATACATTTTAGCTATATCGGTTTTAACGACTATATAGATACATTGGAATTTCCATTAGCTGACAACAGTCCTATTGAAATCTTACTCAAAGAAAGTTCAGAGGAGTTAGAGGAAGTTGTCATTTCATCCACAAGAAGCACAAGGAGTATACAAAATATCCCTACCCGTATTGAATTTATTGGAAGTGAAGAACTGGGCGAAAAAGGGAACATGAAACCGGGAGATATTCGTATGCTTTTAGCGGAAAGCACAGGTATTCACGTACAAACCACTTCGCCTACCAGTGCCAATGCAAGTATTCGTATTCAGGGACTTGATGGAAGATATACACAAATCCTGAAAGACGGTTTCCCCATTTATTCAGGTGCTTCAAGTGGATTGGGTTTGTTACAGATACCACCACTTGACCTCAAACAAGTAGAAGTCATCAAAGGCTCTACATCTACACTATATGGAGGCGGAGCAATAGCTGGACTGGTCAATCTGATTTCCAAAACGCCGACCTATGAGAGAGATTTAGGTTTTCACCTCAATGGAACATCCGGCAGGGGTTTGGATATAAACGGCTTTTATGGACAAAGGTTTAATAAAATTGGAACAACTATATTTGCTTCCCATAACCGTAACGCAGCTTATGATCCTGCTAAGAACGGGCTATCCGCTATTCCACAATTCGAACGCTATGTACTGAATCCGAAGCTCTTCGTTTATTTCAATGAAAAGACGAAACTGAACTTCGGTATCAACACAACGATCGAGAGCCGTTTGGGAGGTGATATGCTTTACATCAAAGGAAATGGAGATAATACAAACCAATATTTTGAGGAAAATAAAACACAACGCTATTCCACACAATTTGTTTTCGACCATATCATCAATGAAAACAGTACTGTTCAAGTCAAAAATAGTGTAAGTTATTTTAACCGAAATACTACCATTCCAAACTATCAGTTTGAGGGAACACAAACAGCAAGTTTTACCGAAGCCAACTACACCAACAGTACTGAAAAATCGGAATGGGTCACAGGTATTAATATTTGGACGGATAATTTCAAAGAAAAGCAGATTATGGCATCTCCGTTGAGAGATTATAATCAGACTACATTCGGTGCTTTTGTACAAAATTCTTTTAATGCTACGGATTGGTTTCAATTGGAAACAGGTTTTAGAACGGATTATGTTGTGGATTATGGGGTGGTATTCTTACCGAGAGTTTCGGCTCTATTCCACATTGCCGAGGGCTTAACTTCACGAGTTGGTGGTGGATTTGGCTATAAAACACCTACCATTTTTACGGAAGAAAGCGAACGCCTACAATATCAAAATGTAATGCCCATTGACGACAAGACCAATAAATTGGAAAAAAGTTATGGAGCAAATGCAGATATCAATTACCGCACCTACATTGGGGAAGATTGGTCATTTAGCATAAATCAATTGTTCTTTTACACCTATTTGGATAATCCCTTGTTACTTGAAAACTCCTCGGCAAATCTGTATCAGTTTGTTAATTCTCCTGGCTACATCCATACCAAAGGAACAGAAACCAATATTAAAATTGGTTATGATGACCTGAAATTGTTTTTGGGTTATACCTATACAGATGCCCGATTACACCAAAATGGAACGACTGTAGAAAGCCCTTTAACACCAAAACACCGCATTAATTCCATCCTGATGTATGAAATAGAAGACAAATGGAAAATTGGTCTGGAAGCCTATTATTTCAGTCGCCAAAAACTGAATAATGGAACTACGGGCAAAGATTACTTTATTACTGGATTTATGGCTGAAAAGATTTGGGAAAGATTTTCTCTGTACATCAACTTTGAAAACTTCCTCGACACCCGACAAACACGCTTTGACAGCATTTATACAGAAACAATAACCAATCCAGTTTTTAAAGACATTTATGCACCTTTGGACGGATTTGTGATTAACGGAGGAATAAAATTTAAGCTTTAAAATAAATGGAAAAAACCATATTCAATATAACTAAAATGGATTGCCCAAGCGAGGAGCAATTAATCCGTATGAAACTGCAAGACTTTGATACGGTAAAAGGATTGGAATTCGATATAGCCAATAGAAAATTAGACGTTTATCACGATGGAAACCCAGAGCCAATTTTTTTGGCTCTGGGAACACTGAATCTAAATACGACATTGGTTTCAACCGAAAAAAGTAATTTCGTTGTTGAAACAGATACAAGCAACAAGCAACGGAAATTACTTTGGATCGTATTGATTATCAACTTCCTGTTCTTTGGATTGGAAATGTTATTCGGTGTTTTTTCAGGCTCAATGGGGTTGGTAGCCGATAGTTTGGATATGCTTGCCGACAGTGTCGTTTACGCATTGGCATTAATCGCCGTGGGTGGAACAATCGCTTTAAAAAACAACATCGCCAGATTTGCAGGATACTTCCAAGTCTTACTGGCTATTATAGGTTTCGTTGAAGTAATCAGACGTTTTATGGGAATTGAAGCTATGCCCGATTTCAAGACAATGATTGTCGTTTCAGTTTTAGCATTGATTGCAAACGTATTTTGCCTTTATCTTTTACAAAAGAACAAAAGTAAAGAAGCGCATATGCAGGCTTCGATGATATTCACATCAAATGATGTCATTATCAATTCGGGAGTTATTGTTGCTGGTCTTTTAGTTAATTGGCTCAATTCAAGTTATCCAGATTTGATTATTGGAGCTATTGTATTTGTAATTGTAGCAAGAGGGGCTTACAGAATATTGAAGTTGGCAAAGTAAATGTAAAAATAAGTTGAGCCTGAAATTTAGTTTTTCAGGCTCAATTAAAATAATTCCGTTTCAGACAAACTCCCCAATATCAAAATCATCTAAATCATTGTTCCGCAAAGTGGAAGAACTGATTTCCGTTTCAGATGAGAGTGAGCTATCCAATAGCTTGGCAATTTTACTGGATGCACCCGCTATAGAATTTTCCAGCAGACTAAATAATTCGGTTCCCTGTATTTTCTGAACGATTGCTATCGCTGTTTCCTTTTGAGATGACTCCAGTTTTTCTTGCTGAAGCAACATCCCCACGGAGCTTAGTTCTTCAAAGGTAACCCCTTGGGCAAAACCGTCGTCGCCACCAGATATTCCGTACCTGTTCCATTCTTCTTCCTCTTCTTCAAAATCAGGTTGATTGCTAAAAACTTCATCCAGCTCTTCCTGCGGAATCTGAATACTCCTGTTTTCATTTTCGTCGTATTCAATGTCTAAATTATCGGGATTTACCTCTGGTTCCTCAATCTGGCGTTCATTGGCAGTGTTTGGCACTGAAAGGCGTTCTACGGGTTTGGGCTGTCCCATAATATCGGGCAGATCCGGATTGACTTTCTTTTGCGGAGGTTTTTGTTTTGACCTTTTCTTAATGATAATCTTATCCTGCAAACGCAGGACAATGACGATCAGCAGGCATATTACTATTACAATTTCCATAACTATAAAATTGGTTTAAAACGTTCGTTGAAATAATCTGTAATATCATCGCCAAACTCCCTGAAGTGGTGTTCAAGGATATTATCAATGTAGGAATAGAGCGTTGTTTTTTCCTCCCTTGTCACTTGCACGATGCGGAGCAATCTTTCGTGGTATTCCGGACGAATGTAAACGACCTTGCCGCTACGACCGGACGGAAACCGATTGACTAAAAATGTTTCCTCGTAGTCAGCTTTTTTTGATGAGTTGCTTCGGGGTTTTTCTTTGGGCTTCGCCTTGATTTCTTTTGGTTCATCCATCTGCTGATTATTTTGGGGCGGAGTAACAGGCTCGTCGCCACTGATGATATTCATCAAATAATCCTCATCAACATCAGGCTTTTTAAAATTGTTGTTTTTGTTATCTGTACTCATAGTTTATCGCTTTTATAGATGTGTAATTTTTAAAAATTCCTCGATAAACAAATCCATTTTCGTTGCTTTCAAAAGTTGTGTTTCTGCTGGCAGTAAACTTGACCTGAACACATAAGTTTCGGTATCGTCAGTTTCCTTTCGGAAACGCTTACTATCCATTATTCTTGTTTCCATTATGGGCAGGTTAAGTTGTCGGATGACACTTTGATAAGCCTCATACAAGCCTGTCTTTTCCCTGCCGTCCACTTGGTTCCAGAACAGCCATAACTCTTGCTCATCATTACCCTCAATAGTTTTCGGGAGTTCAAGAAAAGCTTTGGTAAAACCCAATGTACTTTCTACCACTAAGCGGTCGGCGGTTATGGGCGAAAAGATAAAGTCCATCATTTTCAAAGTGGTTAGTACCCCTTTGGTATTGGCGGTCCCTGGCAGATCAAAGAAAATAACATCCGGTACAATAGCCGATTGGGTTACATATTCCGATGCTTTTTCTAAAGCATATTCGGCTTTGCTTTTGATAATCGGATACGCCTTTTTGTTAATAGTTTGAAACTGCTTCATTGCCGCCTTTTTGTGATATTCATTTTGCATTAAGGTCTTCTTATCCCGTTCACGCATATTGGTCAGGCTATGCTGCGGAAAGTCGCAATCCAATACCAAGACGTTAAAACCTAATCGGTAATGAAGCATACTTGCCAGCAAGGTGGTCATTGTAGATTTTCCTACGCCGCCCTTTTGGGTGGAGAAGCTGATTTTTAAAGTTTTTTTCTTTGTTTCCATTATTTAAAAATTTATTGTTACACACTTTGATTGTTTTGCGGATTTGAATATTCCTTTTTTCACATTTTCCTGCATTGTTTGTCGGGAATAAGGCAGTATATTTTTTTGCTTTTCTTACAGCCTTCTCAGATATGTTTCTTGGCAAATTGTAAACTTTACAAATGGCAAAATGCTTTACCGCCTTTATGCTTTTACACTTTTATAGTTTTATACTTTTAAAAACCTTATGCTTTTATTCCAAACTACCTGTATGCAGACCTGACTTTCTTCTTTGTTTTAATACATTCTTTATTCCCTGCACTAAAACTGTAAGGCAAATAAAGCGAATGATTAACCTGCTACTTGATGAGTGGCAGTGTTTGGCGTTCAAAGGCAGTGTTTGTCCGGCTATCGCCTTGCAATACGCTTTCAACGAGGTCTTTACTTTGTGTAATGAATTTTATTAACAGATTTATGCGAAACCGAATGGACAAAATGGAGGATAACAAGGACGGCATCGAGCCGTTTTTCCCTGTTACATTTAATCCGTCACGAAGTGCGGATTTTTGTGTTCACCGGAACACGGCAAGTTGTGTTTTGAGGCACTCTAAATCGAATTTAGTGCCTCAAAACAACTTGCCCTTGCAGGGAGCATAAAAAGACCTCCGAAGTCGGTTTTTCGTGTAAATTAAAAATGGATTAGTGATGAATGAAAACAATAACAAAAAACAGCATAAGGGCGGTCGTAAGCCAAAGCTGAACCCCAGTATCCACCGCCACGTTTTCCGTCTTACAGATGAGGAAAACGCCAAACTTTTATCGCTTTTTGAAGGATCGGGAATGCCCAATAAAGCCAAGTTTATCATCTCGCAGGTGTTCGGAAAGGAAATGAAGTCGGTCAAGATTGATAAAGGAACGGTCGATTATTATATGCGACTGACTTCATTTCACAGTCAGTTTCGGGCAATAGGTGTCAATTATAATCAGATTGTAAAGCTGTTGTACCGTCATTTTTCGGAAAAGAAAGCCGCAGCTTTCCTGTACAAATTGGAAAAACAGACGGCTGAAATGGCAATGTTGTGTCAGAAAATCATTCAGATAACCGAAGAATTTGAAACCAAACATCTGAAAAAACAGCGTTAGAAATGATAGCAAAAATCGGAAGAAGCGAAAATTTGTACGGTGCGTTGGCATATAATAATCTGAAAGTGGAAAAGGAAAACGGACAAATTCTGTTTACCAATAAGATAATTGAAACGCCAAGCGGAGCATATACCGTTTCTCAATTAACCCAATCTTTTGAGCCGTACCTTATCGCAAATCGCAATACGCAATATCACACCTTGCATATTTCGCTCAATCCCGACCCGAAAGATAAAGTTAGCGATGACAAGTATCGGGAAATGGCACAAGAATATATGCGGGAAATGGGTTACGGCGAACAGCCTTTTGTGGTCTTCAAACATACCGATATTGACCGTAGTCATATCCATATCGTATCGGTCTGCGTGGACGAACAGGGCGTGAAAATTTCGGATAGTTTTGAGAAAATGCGGTCTATGAGTGTATGCCGTGAACTGGAAAGAAAACACGGTCTGATACCCGCAACGGACAAAGAACGTAATCACAATGATAAGGTTTTTCGTCCGGTGGATTATCGGGCAAGTGATATAAAAAGTCAGATTGCTTCGGTCATTCGCCACTTGCCGAACTATTATCAATACCAAACTTTGGGAGAATACAATGCTTTGCTTTCCCTGTTCAATATTACCACCGAGAAAGTGGAGGGAGAATTACACGGAAAGGCACAGCAGGGTTTATTGTACATTCCATTGAATGAGAAAGGCGAAAGAGCAGGACATCCGTTCAAGGCTTCGTTTTTCGGAAAGAACGCAGGGCTTCCGGCTTTGGAATTGCATTTTGCGAAATGCAAAACAACCCTGAAAGATACCGCAACTAAACAGACCGTAAAATCAGCTGTTACTATGGCCCTGCAATCTACAAGTGATGAACAAACCTTTAAAAAACAATTAGGCGAACAAGGCATTAATGTTGTGGTGCGTAGAAATGATACTGGTCGTATTTACGGAATGACTTTTATTGACCACAATTCTAAAACGGTTTGGAATGGTTCGCGTTTGGGGAAGGAGCTTTCTGCGAATACTTTTAATGATTTTTGGAACAATAATATCAAACCGGAGATTAAAGAGCCTAGTCAACCTCAACAAAAAGTATCACATTCCAACGATGAAGATAATTTATCTTCGGAAAAACCTCATCAATTATTTGACTTCTTAAATACCGATAAACACGAAGATGGTTTGATTGAGGCGTTGGGTGGATTATTGCCCGAAGCGCAGGGGGAAGATTATGAGGAATTGGATTTCGCTAATAGGATGAAGAAAAAACGGAAATACAAAAGGGGGCAAAAGTAACTGAAAAGCCAAAGTCAGCCACTCACCGCCATCGGCTGCCACATTATCATAATCACTCTTTAGCATCTTTAAATTCACGCCCGAACATTTAAAATTTTTAGAAATGCAGGGAGAAGACGATTTAAGAGGCTTAGCCAAGATTATGGCTTTTATGCGAGCAGTAAGCATCATTATAGTATTGATGCACTTGTATTGGTTCTGTTATGGGTTCTTTATACACCGTGGTTGGACATTGGAAATCATCAACAAAATATTAGGGAATTTCAATCGAACGGCAGGATTGTTTGAACACACTTTATATACCAAAATTTTCGCTATGGTATTGCTGGCTTTGAGCTGTTTGGGAACCAAAGGCGTTAAGAATGAGAAGATAACCTGGACTAAAATTTATCTGGCTTTAGGGATTGGCTTTGTTCTGTTTTTCCTAAACACACCTTTATTAAAGCTATCACTATATACCGCCACATTTCTGTATATCCTTACCACAGGATTAGGCTATATCGCCTTAATGGTCGCAGGCGTTTGGATTAGCCGTTTGCTCCGCACCAACTTGATGGACGACGTTTTTAACAATGAAAACGAGAGCTTCCAACAGGAAACCAAACTAATGGAAAACGAGTATTCTGTCAACCTGCCCACAAAGTTTTACTACAAAAATAAATGGAATGACGGTTGGATAAATATTGTAAACCCATTTCGGGCGACGATTGTGTTGGGAACTCCGGGTTCTGGTAAAAGTTATGCGGTAGTAAACAATTACATCAAACAACAGATCGAGAAAGGCTTGTCCATGTACATCTACGACTTCAAATTTGATGACCTTTCTACGATTGCTTACAATCATTTATTAAAGCACCGGGATAAATACAAGGTTCAACCAAAATTCTATGTAATCAATTTTGACGATCCTCGCAAGAGCCACCGTTGCAACCCGCTAAATCCCGACTTCATGACCGATATTTCCGATGCTTATGAAGCGGCTTATACCATAATGTTGAACCTCAACCGAAGTTGGATACAGAAGCAAGGGGATTTTTTTGTGGAGAGTCCAATTATCTTGCTGGCAGCCATTATTTGGTACTTGAAAATTTATGAAAACGGGAAATATTGCACCTTTCCACACGCCATTGAATTGCTGAATAAAAAGTATTCGGATGTATTTACCATTTTAACTTCGTATCCTGATTTGGAAAACTATCTTTCACCATTTATGGATGCTTGGCAAGGCGGAGCACAAGACCAGTTGCAGGGACAAATTGCATCGGCTAAAATCCCTTTGTCACGAATGATATCACCGCAGTTGTATTGGGTAATGACAGGCGATGATTTTTCATTGGACATCAACAACCCCAAAGAACCTAAGATACTTTGTGTAGGTAATAACCCCGACAGACAAAATATTTACTCCGCAGCTTTAGGACTCTACAATTCGAGAATTGTCAAACTCATTAATAAGAAAGGGCAGTTAAAGAGTTCGGTTATCATAGACGAATTGCCGACGATATATTTCAGGGGCTTGGACAACCTGATAGCCACTGCCCGTAGTAATAAGGTTGCTGTGTGTTTGGGCTTTCAGGATTTTTCGCAATTAACCCGAGATTATGGCGATAAGGAAAGCAAAGTAATTCAAAATACGGTAGGTAATATTTTCAGCGGTCAGGTGGTTGGCGAAACAGCAAAAAGCCTTTCGGAACGCTTCGGAAAAGTATTGCAGAAACGCCAGAGCATGACCATCAACCGTAACGATAAATCGACCTCTATATCCACACAATTAGACAGCCTTATCCCTGCTTCCAAAATTTCAACGCTTACACAGGGTTTGTTTGTCGGCTCTGTATCTGACAACTTCGATGAGCGCATCGAACAAAAGATATTTCACGCTGAAATTGTTGTAGATAATGAAAAGGTAGCTGCCGAAACCAAAGCCTATCAAAAGATACCGCAAATCCTATCCTTTGTAGATGAGCAAGGCGAGGATAAAATGAAGCAGGAAATTGAAAGCAATTACCGTCAGATAAAATCAGATATTCTGCATATCGTCGAAAGTGAAATGGAACGGATTAAGAATGACCCGAACTTACAGCATTTGATACAGCAAGAGTAATAAAGGTACAAGTGGAAATTTTTAGTATAGACTAAAAAATATTGGCGATACTTCTTCTTAAATTTAGTATGGAGTGTCGCCAATATTGTTTTGAACAGTATGTAAAACAAATATTCAGAATGAAAAAGGATATTATATAAAATAGTAATTATTCAAAACAATGCAATGGCATTGCACTACTTTTTTACTAACTTTGTAAACTAGTATGAAATATTTTTCTTCCATATTGGCTCTATATATGATGGCGTTATTTGTGACGCCATGTGCTGATAAGTTTGACGAAGAAGTGTATCATAATCACGAACATACAACAGAAACATCCCATCATCACCATGACCGAGACCACTCAGATACTACCGATTTATGTACGCCTTTTTGCATTTGTGGTTGTTGCGGAGCTATTTCGGGCATAGTGCTCCAAGAAAGTTTATCTGATTTAGGTAAGTTGATTGATTTAGACCTCTCAACGTTTGTGACGTATTATAAACCTGTTTTTATACCCCGCTACTTTGGGGAAATTTGGCAACCGCCAAAGATTAATGCATAATTTTTAATGCTATTGGTAACAACAATTTGATGCAGAAAAGTATCAGACTTGTTGATTTTGGGTTACTTCCGTCGCTCAAATCCGTTACCCTTATGATTTACATTTTAAATTCATGATTAATCAAAAAACAAATGAAAAAAATACTTTTGGGAATCTTTGTGCTTGTATGTCTTTTTTCAGCATGTGATTCTACCAATAAACAATCTGATAATAAAGCAACAAATCAAAATGACCATTCAGGTCACGATGACCATGACCACGACCATGACAATGAAGATCATTCTGGTCATGACCATTCCATCCAAGGAAAAGATGGCCATTCGGGGCAAAGCCATGACGAGGAGGAACTTGGAGATAACGAAGTAGCTTTTTCTGATGAACAGGCAAAGCGGGTAAATCTTACCCTTGAAAAAGTTACTCCAAAACCGTTCTATCAAATCATCAAAACATCTGGTCAGCTCATTGCTCCTGTTGGCGAAGAAAGTACTATTGTGGCTTCAACTAGTGGTATCATAAAATTTACTGGAGGTGGACTGACTCCCGGAAGTGCAATCAATAACGCACAAAGGTTAGCAATCGTTTCCGCTCGAAATATCGCAGATGGAGACCCTGTAGTAAAAAGTAGACTGCAATATGAAACGGCAAAGAAAGAATTTGAGCGGGCTGAACTTTTAGTAAAAGATACCCTGATATCTATGGCTGACTACAATGAGGCAAAGCTCAACTACGAAAGCGCACAGGTCGCATACAGTGCACTCGCCAACCAGTCAGCAGGCAACGGTGTGAACATCACGAGCAATACGCAGGGCTATATCAAAAACATACTGGTTAACGATGGCGAATATGTCAGCGTGGGACAGCCCATTGTTACCGTGACCAAGAATAGACGGATTCAATTAAAAGCAGATGTATCTGAACAAAATGCAGGTATTATATCCCAAATTACCTCAGCCAACTTCAAAACAGCCAACGGCAAGGAGAGTTACTCCGTAGATGGGCTGAATGGAAAATTAGTGTCATACGGAAAACTTTTGGATGGCTCTTCCTTTTATATTCCAGTAATTTTCGAGTTTAACAATACTGGTCATTTCCTGACGGGATCGTTTGTTACCGTCTATCTCAAGACGAGTACCATAGAACAGGCTATTACCGTACCTTTAACAGCCATCATAGAAGAACAAGGGTTGTTTTTTGTCTACGTGAAAGACAGGGAACATATCTATAAGAAAAAAGAAATTAAAAAGGGCGCAGATGATGGCAAAAGAGCATTGATACTGTCGGGGCTGGAGGTTGGAGAGGAATTGGTAGCGACCAATGCCTACCATCTAAAACTGTCCAGTATGAGTTCAGCCATTCCACACGGTCACAGTCATTAAGGAGGGTAAGTTATGCTAAATAAAATCATTTTATTCTCCCTTAATAACAGGTTGGCAGTTCTTTTAGGCTCGCTCCTGTTGACACTTGCAGGTGTGTATGTTGCGTATAATATCGAAGTAGATGTTTTTCCTGACCTAAATGCTCCTACGGTTGTAGTCATGACCGAAGCAAGCGGGATGGCTCCTGAAGAAGTAGAACGAATGGTCACGTTTCCTTTGGAGACTGCTGTCAATGGAGCGACCAATGTAAGGCGTGTCCGGTCTTCCTCTACCACAGGCTTTTCGGTAGTTTGGGTTGAGTTTGATTGGGGAATGGACATCTATCAAGCCAGACAGGTAGTGTCAGAAAAACTCGCAACCGTTGCCGAATCATTGCCCGAAAATATAGGGAAACCGACGTTAGGTCCACAATCTTCAATTTTAGGAGAAGTGCTGATTATCGGACTGACTGCCGATACGACAAGCCTGATGGATTTACGAACAATTGCAGATTGGACGATAAGACCAAGATTACTTTCCACCGGAGGTGTAGCACAGGTAACCGTTTTAGGGGGCGACATCAAAGAATATCAGGTGCTTCTTGACCCATTTCGGATGAAACATTACGGAATAACATTGGATGAAGCCCTTGCCGCTGTGGACAACTTCAATCAAAATGAATCCGGTGGAATTATCTATGAGTATTCCAATGAATACATCATTAATGGTGCGGTTGCTTCCAATGATACAGAGCTGTTGGGCAAGTCTCTCGTAAAATCCGTCAATGATGAGTCCATCCTATTGGAACATATTGCAGATGTACAGATAGGAATAAAAGCCCCTAAAATGGGATTGGCCTCTGAAAAAGGAAAACCCGCAGTACTTCTTACCGTGACCAAACAGCCTGCAACCAGCACCTTGGAACTGACAGGCAAATTGGATGAAGAAATCGAGAACCTAAAGGCAAACTTGCCCAAAGATGTGAGTGTATCGACAGACTCGTTCAGGCAGAGCCGTTTTATCAACAGTTCGATAGGCAACGTGCAATCTTCACTTTACGAGGGATGTCTATTTGTGGTTATTGTACTTTTCTTCTTTTTGATGAACGTTAGGACAACGGTCGTTTCCCTGTTGGCCATTCCTTTATCACTGTTGTCCTCGATATTGATATTAAAAGTGTTGGGACTGACCATCAACACGATGAGTCTAGGCGGTATGGCGATTGCCATCGGTTCATTGGTAGACGATGCAATCGTGGATGTGGAAAATGTCTTTAGACACTTACGAGAAAACCGATTGAAACCTCCTGCAGAACGTTTGTCCGTCCTTAAAGTGGTCTACGAAGCATCCAAAGAGGTACGTATGCCGATATTGAACTCTACACTCATCATTGTAGCTTCGTTTCTTCCCCTTTTCTTCCTATCAGGAATGGAGGGCAGGATGCTAGCTCCGCTGGGTGTGACGTTTATCGTTTCCCTCTTTGCTTCAACGGTCATCGCACTGACCCTAACACCCGTGTTGTGCAGTTATCTATTGTCCAAAGACGCAAAAAAAGACAAAAAAGAAGATAAAGAGCCTTTTGTGGCAAGACACCTAAAGTCGGGATACAGTAGGTTGCTCGGATGGATATTGAACTATAAAAAAACTGTGCTTATAGTGTGTGCAGTAGTTTTGGTAGCATCCATTGCCCTATTTACCACCTTTGGACGGTCGTTCCTACCACCGTTCAACGAGGGTTCCTTTACCATTAGTATAGCAACTACGCCAGGGACTTCATTGGAAGAGTCGGATAGGATCGGTCGGATGGCAGAGGAGATTATATTGACCATTCCCGAAGTACAGACTACCGTGAGAAAAACAGGTCGAGCTGAACTTGACGAACATGCCTTGGGGGTTAACGTTTCCGAAATTGAAGCTCCTTTTGTACTGGACGAGAGAAAACGAGATGTGATTGCTAACGAACTTCGGGAAAAACTCGAAGATCTATCGGGAGTTAATCTTGAAATTGGACAACCGATATCTCATAGGATAGATGCGATGCTGTCGGGGTCACGAGCTAATGTAGCCATCAAGATATTTGGGGCAGATCTGAACAAGCTGTTTTCCATCGGAAATCAAATCAAATCTGCCGTGCAGGATGTTGAAGGAATAGCCGACCTCAATGTCGAGCAACAGGTGGAACGTCCCCAACTGATGATACGTCCCAATAGGGAAATCATGGCAAAGTTCGGAATTACCGTTCCTGAATTTAAGGAGTTTGTAGGAACAATGCTGGCGGGGCAAGTAGTTTCCCAAGTTTTTGAAGATGGAAGAACTTTCGACCTGACCGTCAAGGTCAATGATGAACAACGGACATCCATTGACGATATAGCCAATCTGATGATTGATGCCAACGGTAAAAAAATCCCGTTGTCACAGGTAGCCGAAATCAAATCCGTAGTCGGACCCAATACCATCAACCGTGAAAATGTACAGCGAAATATCGTAGTTGGGGCGAATGTAGCGGGTAGAGATTTGCGGAGCGTAGTCAATGAAATACAGGAACGGATTGCCCACCAGGTTGAGCTGCCAGAGGATTATTACATCCAGTACGGAGGACAGTTTGAAAGTGAAGCCCAAGCATCCCGCACGTTGATGACTGTGTCTGCCTTTGCTATACTCATCATCTTCTTGCTTATTTATAACCAATTCCGAGATACCAAGCAAGCCGCAGCGATTATGCTCAACCTACCGTTGGCACTTATAGGTGGCGTAATCATTATATGGCTATCCTCGGGAGTGATCAGCATACCGGCCATTATAGGTTTCATTTCCCTTTTTGGTATTGCAACCCGAAACGGACTATTGCTTGTCGAGCGTTATAACGTCTTGGTAGCCGAGGGTAATACGGTCAACGAAGCCATTAGACAAGGTTCATTAGATAGGCTCAATCCGATACTGATGATGGCCATTTCCACAGCATTGGCCTTGTTGCCCTTAGCGTTGAATGCAGATGCTCCAGGCAACGAGATTCAGAGCCCGATGGCATTAGTAATTTTAGGAGGATTGGTTACCTCCACATTGTTGAACATGGTCGTCATCCCAATAATTTATGGATGGATCGCAAAAGATAAAGATACTGCACATGAAACACTATCATAAAAAAACGTTGCATACTTGCATAACTGTATTCCTATTTTTGTCTGGCTGGGTCAGCCAGACAAGGGCACAGGGAGACTATGCACCACTCGTACAGGCTATTGACAGCAACAACACAGGATTGATAGCCTACCAAAAGAGTGCCGAAGCGCAAAAAATGTTGAACCGAACAGGGCTCACACCTAACAATCCTCAGATTGGGATCAATTATGTAAGACCCATTAGATTCACAAGAAGCCGATTGATGGATTACAATATATCGCAAAACATTGAGTTCCCGACCGTCTATGGCCATAAGAAAAATGTGTCGAACAAACAGAACGAAATCGTTGACACCGATTACCATGTCGTTAGAGCGGATCTTATCAATCAAGCTATCAATACCTATTTGAATTGGGTATATTTCAATCAGCTTGGCGAGGTGCTCAAACAGCAAAAGGAGTATGCCGAAAGTATAACCGCATCATTCCAAAAGGCTTTCGATGCTGGAGGGGTAAATATACTTGACCGTAATAAAGCACAAGTAAATGCCGTAAATGCCCAAAAAGAGTATGAGCTCAATGTCATTGAAATGAATACAGCCTACCAAGAACTGATGCGTTTCAATCAAGGAAGGCCGTTTGGCAACCTTTCGGCAGATTTTCCCGACATCACCAATGATGTGGCCATGTTGTTTGCAGAAGAAAAACGGTTTATTACCAACAACGATGCACTCAAGGCTATTACGCAGGAGATCGAGTTAGGTGAAGCACAGGAAAGGTTGGCAAAAGCCCAAACCCTGCCTGAATTTAATGTAGGATATATGTGGGGGCAGGAATTTGAAGCGGACTTTAGAGGGGTGAGTTTTGGAATGACCATCCCTCTTTGGCAACAAAAAAACACGAAGAAGTATGCACGGATGAATATCCAAGCATTGAAAGAAGTACTGGAGAACTCTCAAAGCCAATACACCCTGCAAGTGAAGCTATTGCAGAACAGGGCAAGCGAGCTTTATAAAGTCATGAACGAGTTGGAGCGTACCATTTCGCAAACCAGAGGCCTTGAACTGTTAAAAAAGGCTCTCGACCTTAAAGAGATTACCATACTCGAATATTTAGTTGAACAGTCAATGTACTTTGAACTGACCCAAAAATATCTGCAAACTAAAATGAATTTACATATCACATTGGCCGACTTATATAGATGGGAGTATTGATAATCTATTTTTCATGAAAAAGAGTATTGAACAAAAATTATTGTCAAAGAACACCAATCCAACCAGTATGCGGATATTGGTATATGATTTCTTGGAGCAACAGCAGACAGCGATGTCCTTATCTGAAATCGAAAGCCATTTTTACAAAGCAGACAGAGTTACGATTTACAGGACTTTGAAAACTTTTGAGGAAAAGGGCATTGTTCACAGTATCCAAGAGAACACTACGGTTAAGTATATTTTGTGCCAAGATGGGTGTGATGAAGAAACACACAATGACTGGCACTTACATTTCTATTGTAAGATTTGTAAACAGACAACCTGTAAGGAGGACTTTATAATACCGCGGAATGAAAGTCAGAATTATCGTATTGACGAGATAAAAGTATTTGGTAAAGGTGTCTGTGGGAACTGTTTAAAGGAGAGTTTGCAATAGCATTGCAGGCTCTCCCTCCGTAACTTTGCTATAAATATAAACGTGTTATGGACAACTATTTTAAAGAAACAAAAATCCTTGACTACTCAAACGTTTCTATACAAGAGCTATTGGAACAAAAAGGGTGGAAAGATTTGGGCATTGTTTCAAGAATTAAAGCCATTTATAATTTTGTAAGAGATGAAATAAAATTTGGCTATAATGTTTCGGACGATATACCTGCATCAGAAATTCTGAAAGACGGTTACGGACAGTGCAATACCAAAGCAACTTTGCTAATGGCGTTATTAAGAGCAACGGGAATACCTAACCGCATTCACGGTTTTACCATTGACAATGCCTTGCAAAAAGGAGCGATTACGGGTATTTGGTACAAACTTTCGCCTCAAAGCATCTTACATAGCTGGGTAGAAGTATGGGTAAATGAGCAGTGGTATTTTTTAGAGGGTGTGATTTTGGATAAACCCTACCTTACGGAACTGCAAAATCAGAACAGTGATTGCAAAACCACATTATGCGGTTTCGGGGTTTATACCGACAATTTTGAAAACCCTCCGATTGAATGGAACCTCAACAATACATTTATTCAAGACAAGGGTATCAATCAGGATTTTGGTGTATTTGTCACGCCCGATGATTTTTATTCAAAGCACCAGCAAAAGCTAAATACTTTTAAGCGGTTTATTTTTCGCAACATCGTGAGGCATATAATGAATAATAACGTGGAAAGAATAAGAAATAAAAGTGTAACGAACCTAAAAAATTAAAGGTTATGATAAATACAGATAAAAATCATAAGCATACATACGATGCACAGGGCAGAATGACCTGTTGCACACAGGAAGAAAAAATTTACACTCAAGCAGGTGCAAAAGAATTAGTAAAAGAAAAACATCAACACAACCACAGCGATGATGACGGACACGACCACAGCCATAGCGAGAGCAGCCCAATGAGAATGTTTTTGCCGTGTATCATATCATTGATATTGATGCTTGTTGCCATTACATTTGATAATTGGCTTCCACAACAATGGTTTACAGGTTGGGTAAGGATTATTTGGTATGTGGTTGCTTATGCTCCCGTCGGGTTTCCTGTATTAAAAGACGCATTGAAAAGCATCAGAAAAGGTGAAATCTTTTCAGAGTTCTTTTTAATGGGTATCGCCACTATAGGGGCATTTGCCATTGGCGAATATCCGGAGGGGGTTGCAGTGATGTTATTTTATGCTGTTGGAGAAGTTTTTCAGACAATGGCTGTTTCTAGAGCCAAAGCAAATATCAAATCATTGCTCGATCAAAGACCTGATGAGGTAACGGTTTTAAGAAACAACCAACCCCTAACTGTAAAGGCGGACACCGTAAACATAGGCGAAATCATACAACTAAAACCGGGAGAAAAATTAGGTCTGGACGGAGAGTTATTATCTGAAACAGCCTCGTTCAACACCGCCGCACTTACAGGCGAAAGCAAACCGGACACCAAAGCTAAAGGCGAAACGGTTTTGGCAGGAATGATAAACCTTAATACCGTTGCACAAGTGCAGGTTACAACCGCATATACGGATAGTAAGTTGAGTAAAATTTTAGAATTGGTGCAAAATGCTACTTCACAAAAAGCACCAACGGAATTATTTATCCGCAAGTTTGCGAAAATATATACCCCTATCGTGGTACTGTTAGCGGTCGCTATCTGTGTGTTGCCTTACTTTTTCGTAGCAGAATATGAGTTTAAAGATTGGTTGTACAGGGCTTTGGTATTCTTAGTCATTTCTTGTCCTTGTGCATTGGTTATAAGTATTCCATTGGGTTATTTCGGTGGCATTGGAGCAGCGAGCAGAAACGGAATACTGTTTAAAGGAAGTAACTTTTTAGATGCTCTTTCCAATATCCAAAATGTGGTAATGGATAAAACGGGTACAATGACAGAGGGTGTTTTTAAGGTTCAGGAAGTGGTATTTGACAAAGCGTTCAATCAAGACGAAATCCTGCAATTGGTCAACGTACTGGAAAACCACAGTACGCACCCCGTAGCGACAGCTATTCACGAATACGTGGGGGAACCGGATAATACAATCCATTTAGAAAATACAGAGGAAATCGCAGGGCACGGGTTGAAATCAACCATAAATGGTAAAGACTTGTTGGTCGGAAATTTCAAGCTGATGAACAAGTTTGGAATACAATACGACTTAGACCCGAACAGCATCGTTTATACGACCATTGCCGTTGCTTACGATAACAAATTTGTCGGATACATCACTATTGCCGACAGTATCAAAGAAGACGCACAGGAAACCATCAATCTATTACATAAGCTCAATGTTAAAGCTACTATGCTTAGCGGAGATAAAAGTACAGTGGTAAAGTATGTAGCAGAACAGTTGGGCATAGATAATGCTTTTGGGGATTTATTGCCCGAAGATAAAGTAAACAGGGTTAAAGAAATCAAAGCGAAAGACGAAAGCGTTGCTTTCGTCGGCGACGGCGTGAACGACGCCCCCGTTGTAGCATTGAGCGACGTAGGTATCGCAATGGGCGGTTTGGGAAGCGATGCCACTATTGAAACGGCAGATGTGGTCATACAAGACGATAAGCCGAGCAAAATCCCAATGGCAATCAATATTGGAAAAAAGACAAAGAAAATCGTTTGGCAAAATATCACATTGGCATTTGTGGTAAAAGGAATTGTATTGGTGCTTGGTGCAGGTGGATTGGCTACAATGTGGGAAGCCGTTTTTGCTGATGTGGGCGTGGCGTTATTGGCTATTCTTAATGCGGTACGAATACAGCGGATGAAATTTTAAAGGACGTCAATTTATAAGTATTGAAAAGAAAACAGAAAATACGCAAAAAGAAATATATAAAGGTATTCAACCGAAGCGACTTAATATCTTTGGACATCAGTGACGACAACCTTGTTGATGTAAGAACCATTTATATAGGTTGAAGCATGCTTCTGAAAACCCCGTAACCGGGCGTATGGGTGTATTCGATATTATTGAGTGAAAGATTTAAAAGAACACTAGCAGGAAATGTAACTGACACTATAATGCTCATGGAATAAAAATAAATGGCGGATAAGAGAAACTTATCTGCCATTTATTTCAAAAAAAACGAACCGGTTTGAAAAATATCATTATCTTTGCAATAGTTTTTTTGTTTTTTACATGTTAAAAAGGATAAACATATTAATGATTATATGCTTATTGGGCTTTTTTATAATCCCAATGCAATCCTATGCGTGTAAATCGCATTCCAAAGAAATTGTTATCAAGGAGAAGTCATGTTGCAGTGCCAACAAGCAGCATCATTCAGAAGATCAATGTGAGAAAGACTGCTGTAAGTCTAAGGATGACACGAGCAATGAATGCTCTGGAAATTGTGGACCTACGTCCTGCCACAGCTCTTCTAATAGTTTTTCTGCAACACCCCCATTTTTTAGGAACGCTCAAAATCCTGTTTTTTCTAAAAGTAAAAAACCATACCCTTTATACAAAGAACCCTTTTATTCTACAGGGGAATCTTCCATTTGGCAACAGCCTAAAATAAGTTAAATTAGTACTGTATAGCCATAGGTGTGCGAAATCGGTTGATTTTGCACCTATCCGCAATACATGTTTTATTAAAAGCCAGATCTGGCTTTTGATTATTTACCATTTTTAATACTTAATAAGGTTCCAAATGAAATCAATATCAAAAATATTGATGGTAATCACCGTATTACTATCCGCAGCAAACAGCTTTGCGCAAAACCAGAACGAGCAACATCACAACCATGGTGGAACAGCTCAAGCAAAGAATATTCCATCACAAAATTTATCACAATTACATGCCGTATTTGACAAGTATTTTTCCATAAAAGATGCTTTGGTAAACGCAGATGTAAATATAGCATCTTCAAATGCTACTGAATTAGCCACAGTTATTAAAACAGTGGATATGGGTGAACTTTCTCCCAAAGAGCATACCGTATGGATGAAGGTCATGAAGGAACTGTCTTTAAACACAGAAAACATCTCGAAATCGAAAGACGTCGTAAAGCAACGGAGGGTATTTGCCCTACTTTCTAAGAATGTCTATGAATTGGCAAACGCATCAAAGCAAAAAACAACTATGTACTACCAAAACTGCCCGATGTACAACGATGGCAAAGGTGCAACTTGGTTAAGTAAAAGTACGGATATCAAAAACCCGTATTACGGTTCAAAAATGCTGACCTGCGGTAGTACTATTGAAAAATTAAATTAGTCAGCCATTATGAGATATCTATTGATTGGGATCGTTACTTCTATTGTAGTCATATTTAGTTCATGCAACAATAACCCTACACTAAAGGTGCAAGACAATACATATACTTCAAAAAGCTCAAATACAAATACCCGTGACCACAATGCCTTTGAAATGGGCGATGTAGTTCCGTCGGAAGAGGTATGCATGGTCAACAATGAATACATGGGCAAAAAACAATTTGAGGTAAATTTTGAAGGAAAAATATATTACGGATGTTGCCAGATGTGTAAAGAACGTATTCCAAAAGATCCTTCTACACGCGTTGCCATAGATCCATTTTCCAAAAAGCAGATAGATAAAGCGACTGCTATAATAGCAATTACGGGCAGCCACGGGGAAGTATCATA
>DXCW01000223.1 GCA_019115805.1 Candidatus Sphingobacterium stercorigallinarum | reverse complement strand
TCCGGGGCCGAATGAAGTGGGTTTTGACTACTCTTTTATCTTTCCAGCCACTGCCGATCGAGTCCCTACAGTGTTCTTAGAAAATTACGACGTATTGGGTTTAGAAGAACATGATCCCATTGAGGTCAGTTACGATCATAAAATCGGTAGTGATCCAACATGGAAAGAAAATCCTGATCTTTTAAAAATGAAATCCTCGCCTAATCATGGCCATGACAACACCATCATTAACGGGATAGGACGTATCGGCTACATGTCAGGGGGAACAAAGGCGCGTTGGGTCGATGAGGAGATAACGGGGACTTTTCTAGAAGTGGCGAAGCACTTTATTAATGAAAATCACGAGGACCCGTTTTTCCTGTTTTTCTCGTTAAACGAACCGCACGTACCACGTATGCCGTCCACTTATTTTCGAGGGAAAAGTGGTTTGGGCCACCGGGGGGACGCTATCCTACAATTGGATTGGACGGTGGGACAAATTCTGGATCAGCTGGTCTTGCTTGGTATTGATGACAATACCTTAGTGATCTTTACCAGTGACAATGGCCCGGTGCTAGACGATGGCTATGTCGATGGGGCTGTCACCCAGCTCAACGGGCACACGCCGGCGGGGGAACTACGCGGTGGGAAATACAGCATTTTCGAAGCCGGCACACGAGTTCCTTTTTTGGTTAGCGGTCCAGGAGTAGCAAAAAACAAGGTCTCCAACGCGTTATACAGTCAGGTGGATCTCCTGGCCTCGCTAGCTGAGCTCTTAGAACAGGAGCCCTATAGCGACGCAAAAGATAGCCAGCCCCTATCTAAAACGTTGCTGGGAGAAGATCAAAATGGAAGAGACCATTTAATCGAACACGCCGGCACCTTGGCCATTAGACAAGGTCATTGGAAATACATCGTGCCCAGTAACGGTCGATCGTACAACAAACTCACTGACACCGAACTCGGGAATGCGCCGACACCGCAGCTCTATGATTTACGCAAGGACATTCGCGAACAAAATAATGTAGCTGAAACCCATCCCGAAATTGTTCAGGAACTGGCCGATCTACTGGAGAACATCAAAACAAAATGAGTGATAGCGCAACAAACAGGATACCCGATACCTGCTCACACAAAGGATCTTTATCATGAGTATGGGGGTATGGATGAGGATGATCGCGCGATTCAAGCCCTCCATCAGACGTCTTTTCCCGTACTTGATAGACAACACAAATGCTATAAAACCTAAAACAAGTTATTCTTTAGCATCTGGTTTATGAGCCATTGACCAGTAGAGGATAGCCCCAACAAGGTTCATGAGGAAAACGACAACAAGCCACATGACCTTGTCGTCCTTATTTAGTCGATCATTCGTGGCCACCCGATATAAGGTGTAGGGCGTCAGTACGGCGATAAAGGCGACAGTGCCCCAAATCACGAGCGATAACGAATCTTTTAATAATTCTGGCATATCTAGTCTTTTCTTATTGAACGATTAAAAAGCATACCCCAAACCGACGTACGGCCACCAAGGCACAAAACGATCTTTGCTGATCACTGGCGAGAGACCCAATCGAAAGCTAAGACCTCCACCGGTAGGCTGTCTGCGATAGCCTATGCTTAAATTACCCATCACCTGATTACCATAGCGCCCCAATATTAGAAATTCCGGAGTTACACATCCGCAAGCATCCGACTGATAGCTGGAGGAAACAAACGTACCGCCAGCCCCGAGCTCCAAATAATGACCTTCTTTACCGGCCAAATAATTCATGATCAGTGGCAGCGCGAACACCCGAACGTCGACTCCTTGAAAATAACTTACACCGATGCGGCCACCGATCCCCTTATCAGACTCAGTGAATCGGGTGTCGTAATTTAACGAATACGTCACCCCCAGTCCCAAAAGTTCCAGATCTAGCAACTGTGCTCGAGCCAGATTTCCCTGTCCATACACGGAAGTCCAGCTAGCCAGAAGCAACGCAAGCGATCTTCGGTGCAAAAGCATATTTATAGTAATTAGATTCTTATAATTGGCGTCTATTAGTGTAAAGATAAGAAATCAGCCGCATGGTGACAACAACAAAATCGGCTTATTTAACACCTTAACCCGTCTCTTGTCTTGGTGATGTCAACAAAACGTTCGACGCTCCTTTTCGGCACATTTTTGGTGATTCATAGGGCAATTGACACGAAGCGGAGACTGAACATCCCCAACCGTGTCGTTACAATTTAAATGAAATATGATGATCAACGTGCTTTATAGATTCAAAAAAACAGACCAATTTACAGCGTACCTCCTCCTACTTTTACTTCTCAGTGTAACCTGTAAGGTCCAGGCCCAACAACAAGAAACACGGACAGACACACTAACATACCGGCTTATTGAACTGCGGGATTCCGCACCTGCGTTTCAGCAGCGGCCCGAGCCACGTGCACGAGTAGAAAATACGTTGCCTGAGTTTACTGGAGATTCCGTCGCATCCTCTTGGTTGAACGGACAAATGCGATCTATGTTAAAAATCGATCCGGAGAAGAGCGTAGAAGCCGCCATTCAAGAAAGCCAGCAGGCCTACTTAGCAGACTACTCCGCTGTCATGGCCAATTTTGAGGATGATACCACTTCGCTATCGATGAACTATGAAAACAGCTCGGTTGTTTCCGTGCCGTATAATGCGCACGGCTATGTCATCGTGCGCAACGCGATTCATGATTATTCTGGTGGCGCCCACGGAAACCACGGAAGAGCATACTATGCTTTTGATGTCCCCGACCAAAAATTGATGGTCCAAGAAGATGTGCTTGACATCGACTCGATCAGCTTACAAACTTTACTCGAAGAGCAGTTCCGGAAACAATACGACTTTCAACCCGATCAGCCTTTAAAAGACCTGTTGTTCGAGGAAGAATTGAAACCGAATGATAACTTCTTTTTTACCGATGAAGGTTTAGGTTTTTGCTATGTACCTTATGAGATCGCTCCGTATGCAGCGGGCGTCATTGAGATCATTATTCCCTATGAGAAACTCACCAATTACCTGCAACCCGCATTTGCTTATCGCATGCACATCGAGGATAATGCTGACGTTCAATCGCCCTTAGACACCATTATGCCCCGTAAGCGTAGCGCTGCTGACACGTCAGCAGTAGATACCACCACGACTAGGGGACCGAAAGGTAAAGCAGCTGACACCGACAATGATGTCTAGTAGCACGGTGCTGGAATGTTGCCTAGGCATTATCCTACGTTATAATTGATTGTTATTTCAATCAACACACTTACTTTTGTATGAAATAGCAATCAACAAGAGGAAATGCGTAAAAGAAAACAGATCATTTTACCGAAGCATAGGCAGCTCTTGGGACAAATGGGAGAGCAAATAAAATTGGCAAGGCGTCGACGAAAACTAACAACCGCCCAAGTTTCCGAACGTGCGGATATCGCAAGATCGACTTTATATCTGATCGAAAAAGGCGATCCGAGCGTTGCATTTGGCGCATACTTCAATGTATTACGTGCCTTAGGACTGCAGAACGACATCCTAAATTTGGCTGCGGATGATGAGCTTGGTCGAAAACTACAAGATCTAAGATTATTGACATCAAGCGGTGGAACCGAGTGACCTGGGCATACTCGCTTAAGTTGGCTGGCGGAAGATGCAGTACGACAACCTATCGCGGTATGATTTCCGAAAAACAGACTTTCCGCAAAAAGCCCGGAGCGGTTCTGAACCTGTTCCGGGCTTTCTTGCCGTGGAGTTCTTCTTAATTTTCCCGCTTGTTGACCATCAGTTTTCAGATCATCAATAAGCCATTAAAGAATACCCCGTTATTTTATAATTTGTAGCGTTTTATCTATAGTCAAAAGTTTAATGTAACAATTAGGCAATCTTCACACCCTTTTTCTCTTCCATTAAGTCAGCATTTTTGATCGGGCAGTCTTTCAACAACTCTTGCAAATCGTATTTGGTCACTACCGCTTTTAACGCCTGCAAATGTCGTGTATGGTGCATATCGGTACCCACAAAATCGTACAAACCCGCGCGTATTAACGTCAGCGCTGCCGTCTTTACCGGCTCACCATAATACTTGCTGACCGACAACGCATTAAGCTGCAGCAGGCAGCCTGCGTTCTTGATTTCTTGAAAAATTTTGAAATTATTGTGGAAGTAATTGTAGCGCTCTGGGTGAGCTAGAATAGGTTGGTATCCTTGATCTTGTATCGCTTTAATCACTGAAAACAAGGCTTTAGACTCTGACAAATACGACATTTCAATTAACATGTATTTATCGGCGATGATACACAGCTTACCGGACTGAATCCAACTATCTATCTGATCATCAATCATATACTCCGCCCCGAAATGGATATCAAAATCCAATTTCTCATCCCGGATCGCTTGTTTTACCTTGGCGTGTGCGCCTTGAATTGTTTCTGGGGTATTGTTGTGAACACCAGCCATAACGTGC
>DXCW01000222.1 GCA_019115805.1 Candidatus Sphingobacterium stercorigallinarum | reverse complement strand
AGTAGACCCGGTCTTCTAGGAATACGCAAAACCCAGTCTCGTCCTTGATCGTCTTGTGCAAAACCCACTCGGAAGTCAATGCCCATTTCATTGAAAGTCATCTTGGATGTCAGAGAAAGCCCATGTGATTGGGCTAACTGCTGTATATTGGCTATGTGCATAGGTAGTGATTTACAAATGTTAGGAAAAAGGAAAGATAGCTATCGCTTCTAGATAGCCTATAGCTAGCGATAGATCCCGGCTCCGACACCGTATGCTACACGCTTAGCGCATCGCTGCGGCGTCAAGGCCATTACGAAGAGTGAAGGTACGTATTTTTGATGGCGTTAATGCCCAAATGCGCTTCTTGTTTTCCAGATAGATGTCAGGCATTTCACGAATCGTTACCGGTAAAACGAAGCCCGCTGGTATAAAAAACGATGATGAGCGGCCACGCGCTCCAGAACAGCTTGTGGTGCTGTTTTACCAAGTCGCATATGCCGGGAGATACCAGCGCTCGGTGGACCAGTCATCAGATTCTGTCCAGCCTCAAGGGGGAACTTCGGGGGAATACATTTCCATTCGCTTTCCTAAACCCTCGTTATAAAATCTTTTCATTACGTCTTGTTCGCCTCTCAATAAATTCGTAAATTGGGGAACCGAAGAATCTAAAAACCGATGATCAGTTATAAATCCTTTGATGAGACGCTGTCGCGTGACGTGATCGTTTCAGGAAAAATGAGTCCGTCAGTTCATTAGACTTCCCGATATCGAATAGCATTTATTATTATATAAAAAGGGAAAAATGGAAGAAAAGAAACCAAAATTAACAAGGCAAACGGGAGCTCCGGTTCCTGACAATCAAAATGTGCAAACCGCAGGTCCTAGAGGGCCGATGTTGATGCAAGATTTTTGGTTCTTGGAAAAGATGGCCAATTTCGATCGGGAAGTCATTCCCGAGCGTCGAATGCATGCAAAGGGTTCGGGAGCATTTGGAACCTTTACTGTTACACACGACATCACCCAGTATACCAAAGCGAGTATTTTTGGTGAAGTCGGGAAACAGACTGAGATGTTCGCCCGCTTCTCTACAGTGGCAGGTGAGCGAGGTGCTGCGGATGCGGAGCGAGATATCCGAGGGTTCGCATTGAAATTCTATACCGATGAGGGAATCTGGGATTTAGTAGGGAACAATACACCGGTATTCTTTTTCCGCGATCCGATGAAGTTTCCAGACTTGAATCACGCGGTAAAACGAGATCCCAAAACGAACTTACGCGATGCGAATAACAATTGGGATTTTTGGACATTATTGCCCGAATCGCTTCATCAGGTCACCATTATCATGAGTGACCGGGGAATACCACGGGGTTTCCGGCACATGCATGGTTTTGGAAGTCACACCTATAGTTTCATCAATAAAGATAATGTGAGGCATTGGGTCAAGTTTCACTTCCGTACGCAACAGGGAATAGAAAACTTAAGTGACGAAGAAGCAGCGAAGATCGTCGGTATGGATCGCGAATCCTCACAACGGGATTTGTTCGGTGCCATCGAGAGAGGAGATTTTCCGAAATGGAAATTATTCATTCAGGTGATGACCGAAGAACAAGCCAAAACATATCGGTTCCACCCATTTGATTTAACAAAAGTGTGGTCTAAAAAAGATTTCCCGTTAATTCCAGTGGGAGAATTCGAACTCAATAAGAACCCGGAGAACTATTTTCAAGACGTGGAGCAAGCGGCATTTAACCCGACCAATATTGTCCCGGGTATCGGTTACTCTCCAGATAAAATGCTACAGGGCCGTTTGTTCTCCTATGGAGATGCACAACGTTATCGATTAGGTGTGAACCACTATCAAATTCCTGTTAATAAGCCACGGTGTCCATATCACGCCTTCCATAGAGATGGTCAAATGCGGGTAGACGGCAATTACGGCGACGCGATACACTATGAGCCGAATAGTTTCGGCGAATGGCAGGAACAACCGCATGTCAAGGAACCTCCTTTGGAATTAGAAGGCGATGCCTTTGCGCATAATTTTAGAGACGATGATCAAGATTATTTCACGCAGCCGGGCGATCTGTTTCGTATCATAAAGGCGGACGGAAAGGCTGATCTTCTATTCAAAAATACGGCGGCACAGGTCGGTGGTGCGGAGAAGTTTATTCAGGTCCGTCACATCCGAAATTGTTACCAAGCAGACCCGGAATACGGGGAGGGCGTAGCCCTTGCACTGGGACTAACGATGGAAGAGGTGAATAGCTTCGATATGAGTCCTTATGATCGATGGGCGCCTCGGCCATCAAACGGATAAAATTTAAAACGTGATTAGCCCCCTTTTTAGGGGGCTTTTTTTATTTCCTATCGATTTATACAGATCGGGCGCTGGAGTAGAGTACAGGAATGGTCGCACCGGTGCGTTCAGTGGTCTTGAATGGTTCGTGATTTCGAGCCATAGCATAGGAAACAGTGAGTGTGATAGGCTAAGGGGAAGAAGGAACTACCGCTGAATTTATCCAGTAAGCGGGTCAAATAGCTTGCTTCGATTTAGGATGTGGTTTTTTCTCCCTATTTTGTGCTTTATTATTTCACCATGTTTAACCGCCATCTACATATTGTTATTGATCGTATGAAGCTCTCCTGCGCCGTTCTGCTTGCTTGCGGGTGGAGCTGCGTTGCGGCTGCAGTTCAGCATGGCACTGTGGATCAGTACAATGATAGTTTATTGCGTTTGATTGCGGGAACCACGGATCTGGACACGAAATTTACACATTACTTAGACCTGAGTTTGTATTGGAGTGACTTAGACACCGCGAAGGCGTATCATTATTTGGACCAAGCCGAGCGGCTTAACTGGAACCCACCCGATCCGTTCAAAGAAGGTTTGTTGATACAATATGCGGCGAATATTTTATTTGCTCATGATACCGAACGAGCGAAGAGGGATTATCGACGAGCCGATAGCCTACTTGCGACGGTTCAATCTCAAAAAAGCTACCGATACCGATCGAAGTTATGGAATAATTATGCTCTGTTGTTACAGCTGTCCGACAGTTCGGTGCGCCATATGGATATCATTATAGATAAGGTCATCCCGATGGCGAAACAAGCGGGGGATAGCCTGGCCGTTGGATATGCACTCACGAACATCGGTCTGGCGATGATGAATGCCAACGACTACCTCAAAGCCGAACAATACTATAAACAGGCGGTTGACGCTTTTAAACACGTACCGCAGAGCGAGGAGGGTCAGCTCACCGTACAGGTGCTGGCAGCACGTAATGCGCTGTTTTTACGCCAATTTGATCGGGCAAGAGTCCACCTTGACCAGGCGGCTCGCGTTTTTCAGCGCATTCCACACTCTTTATATGCAGCTTCCTATTATCGAACAGAAGGCACCTATTATCGGCACATCAAAAACCGAGATTTAGCGGGACAGATGTTTGAACGAGCATTGGAACTTGCGCGGATGGGAAACCGTAAACAGCTTCTACGCGATATTTATTTTGAAGAATATGCGCTGCATCGCGATTTTGGTGATTTTAGCGTGGCGAAAGAAAAACTTATTCTAGCCAATCGATATGGGGAGGGGGCTGGATTACAGGATCAGCTACTGCATATTCGAGAAATGGCTAGAACCGAAAAACAATTGGGTAACTTTCAGCAATCCTCACTCTTGTTTGAGCGTTACTCGGCGTTAAGTGATTCCTTATATGGACGAAATTATAGGCTCAAGCTAGCCGAGTTGGAAAAACAATATCACAGTTTAGAGAAAGAAAATAGAATCCTAGAATTGGCGACTGCGAATCAAGAGCATCAACTATCTTTGGGTAGAACCAAAAGGTGGTTAATCATTACGCTTTCCGCATTAGCGATTGCACTGATTAGTGCCTATTTCTTTCGAAAATTAGCGCAGCATCGTAAACGCCTGCTGCTGCAGAATGATGCCTTGCATGAAAAGCAGATCGAGGTACGTCACACGCATAAAAAGTTGGAACATTTTGAAATCGTATTACAAGCTCAGGAGGAAGAGAGAAATCGCGTAGCCCGAGATCTCCATGATGGGCTGGGGGGCTTGCTCGCAGGATTGAAGCTGAAACTATCGAGCTTCTCGCCCGAACGCAATATAGAAATAGAAGCACCTGAGGTGATCGATCAAGCCATGGATGATTTGGATCGCGCTACCGACGAACTTCGGCGTATAGCAAGAAATTTGATGCCGGAGGCATTGATGTCCATGGGACTGTCGGACGCTCTTGCTGACCTGTGCCATTATTTAGGGCAGGGGGGCACAAAAATCAATTACCAAAGTTTAGGTATATCGGATGACTATCCGAAAGAAATGTCGATTGGTATATTTCGGATCGTTACGGAAGTTTTAAATAATGCGTTGAAGCATGCCGAGGCCCGTCAAATTATCGTTCAGTGTGAGGAAGTGGAACAGCGATTTCATCTCACTATAGAAGACGATGGCGTTGGTTTCGATCCCCAATCCGCCATCGAGGGCCTCGGATTGATTAGTGTACAGAATCGGATCGCAGTATTGAATGGTCAATTTGAAATGGTTTCTCATCAAGGGGAGGGAACCACTGTGAATGTAGATATTCCAATTCCTCCGACGGATGGAGAACTATAAATGATGTCATATGAACAATACAATACGGATTATTATCGTCGATGATCACCCGGTGGTACAACAAGGGTTTGCCTATATGTTTCAAAGCATCGATCGTATGGAAGTACTGGCTCATTGTGCTACAGCGAGGCAAGCATTCGATTTTTTAGAAGATAATCCAGTAGATGTCGTTTTATTGGATATCCATTTGCCCGATAAGAATGGGATTGAGGTGTGTAAAGAGTTGGAGCAGCGCTATCCGCGAATGAAAATTATCGCCATTAGCAATAGTGATGAGTACAGTATTATTGCGAGAATGTTAGACAGTGGGGCGGCGGGATACGTATTGAAAAGCTCGGATGCAGAAGAACTGATTCAATGTATCGATGATGCGTTATCCGGAAATATCGCGCTTAGTGCCGAGGTAAAACAGATATTGACCAACAATCGATCCACCACGATTCCAATCATCACGCGTCGGGAACTACAAGTCTTGACCATGTTGGCTAATGGCTACAATTCCGTGCAAATAGGGGAGCAAATTTTTATCAGTCCCGCTACGGTTGAGACCCATCGTAGAAATCTTTTAAAAAAGTTTAATGTGGTGAATGTAGCTGCGCTGATTCACCGTGCTAACGAATTAAGTTTTATATAAGCATAATTTAGTCAATGGCTTGTGGTCTCCATTTTTTCCGAGCTGGAGGTAATCGATTTGCGTTTTTCAAAGAATTTTTTTACTTTTTACTCAAACACCAATATTGCCCTTTGCCGCTTATCCGCAATTGGCGCAATATATGCAGACAGGCTAACAGTATGAAGACAGATTTGGATATTACGAAAAACGAAATAGACAAAGGCGTCGATGCGATTCGCAAACGGCGATTCGATCAAGTAAAAAACCTGTACCAGCGAATGGGGGTAAATAGGAAAGATCGGAAAAAGCGAACCCTTTTATTAAATGCCACTATTTATGGAGAGTTGGAACTCGTTAAATGGGCCGTTTCCCATGATGCTCACTTGGATCATCAAGATGAACAGGGGTTCGGTGCGCTGCATTTCGCTGTGCAAAAGGGTGAAATAGAAATCGTGGAATTGATGTTGCGCTCGGGCATATCGGTCGATTTACAGGACGAGTTTGGCAATACCGCATTGTGGAGGGGCATGATGGATAATGTGAGCGCCAGTATTATTGAACTGCTGCTTCGTTACGGAGCAGACCCCGACCGTGCTAATCATTATCGCGTCAGTCCCCGGCAATTGCTTTCCCCCGATAACAAGAACTACCTTCATATCAAAAATTTATTGGAGCGGTATACGAAGTAAGCAGGAACGATCATCGACGGTTTATAATCGCGTTAAGTGTCGACATAGTTGTGCTCAAAACGATTCTTCCATTCCTGCAATATGGAGCAGATTTCGTATGCTTCCTGTTGGATAAATCGATCAATCAACATGTCTAGGGTCAGAAAAAACTCTTGTAAATGAATGAAACTCCCTTCTTCGTCTCGGTAGTCGGAAAAAATATCCAATAGAAAGCAATGCGTTTCGAATTCCCTAAACTTATCCTGATAATTTTGATCGGCTTTAAGCCATAATGTTTCGAGCTGGAAGCCGGATTTAATGTGCATGTGACAGGCGTCTTCGTACCAATTCCGATGTCTTTTCAGGTCTTGCTTCATTTGATCTACATTGTTTTTCAATTTGTCGTACATACACGATAATTGTATTTGGACGTCCCTTTGTTTAGAAATAAGTGGCATAAGTAGATGGTTTTAAGGGTTGTAGAAGTGAGAACAATTTTATAGTCAAATAGTTTGATAATAAGTCGATTGCGGGTTCTTTATCCCGGCTGTGTTCAGTCTCTATTAAAAAGAATATCTTTGCTGTTATGAATGAACCGTCAATCAATACATACAAATTAGAAATATGCAGTAACTCTTTTTTTTCAGCATTGCAGGCCGAAAAAGGTGGAGCAAGCAGAATAGAGCTTTGTCAGAATTTAGAAAATGGCGGCACCACGCCTTCCCCAGGACAAATTAAATTAGTCAGAGCGCACCTTGGAATCGGAGTACACGTATTGATTCGTCCCAGAGGGGGTGATTTCGTCTATTCTAAGGAAGAATTTCAGGTGATGCTAGAGGATGTTCGATTTTGCCGAGAAGTGGGCTGTGATGGCGTCGTTATCGGTGTGCTTCACGCAGATGGTTCGGTTGACACTGAACGTACAGCTGCTTTGGTAAAACAAGCCGGTACGATGAAAACGGTGTTTCATCGGGCGTTTGATCGCTGCGTTAACCCCTTAGAAAGCTTAGAGGAGATCATTGGCACGGGCTGTCACCGTTTACTCACTTCCGGACAACAGTCTTGCGCTTGGCAGGGACGTGATCTGATCCGTGAGCTCATAACGCAAGCGGACGGGAGGATAGAGGTCATGCCAGGGGCTGGGGTTGATGAATCGAACATCACGAAAATCCTGCTCGATACCGGCGCGCGATCGATACATTCCTCGGCAAAGCAAGCGGTCCCTTCTTCCATGACGCACCGCGCGCACGCATTTACTGGAATGGACGAGGCGACATTCAGGACATCGAAAGAAAGGGTTGAGGAATTGGTTCGACAAATAAAAAGCCTATAGGATTTCTCCAATAGGCTTTTATTCAGTTGTATCTAAAGACCGATAAAGCTTCGGTCTCGGTACTTATTTCGTTGCAGAGGCTAATTTGTCTAAGATTTCGTTATTCTTAGCAATTTGGCCGTCTTTATCCATTTTATTTCTTGAACCCAGTTCAATGTTACGGCCCAGTTTCAAAAACTGTACTTCAGCGCGTGCGACAGTTTTATTTCTTCTGTCTTTTCTTTTTAAACGTGTTACTCCCATGATTGACAATCTTTTAAAGTTTTTAAACGAGGTCGGAAGCGGATTCGAACCGCTGTAGGAGGTTTTGCAGACCTCAGCCTAGCCACTCGGCCATCCGACCCTTTTACCTTTGTAAGGCATGCAAAAATAGGACTTATTTTTATAATAAAAAAACCTTTTTTCGCTTTTGTTGACGCAATGGCTCAATGCGATGACTCACCAGGGAACAAAGGCCGCTTTATCTCGGCCTGGACCAGCTTGCTGAAAAAAGTAGTGACAGGAGGGTTTTATAAGCAATTGGTTTTTAATGTGTTATGATTGGTTCTGGCGCAGTAAGGATATTTTGGTCTAAACTTTGTACATACTATAGTGTCTTTGCGATACAAGGCAAAGCTATAAATAACTAAAAAACGAAAACAATGAAAAAATTATTACTTTCTATCGGCGCAGCTTTTCTGTTGGCTGCCGGTGCACAGGCCCAGACGGGTTACGGTATAAAAGCGGGTGTGAACTTGGGAAAATACAGCAACTTCGGTGATGATCAAAGCAACAATACGTCTTTCCACGTTACAGGATTTGCAGATCTACCGGTAGCGCCGCAATTTTCTATTCAACCAGGAGTTTCTTTACAGGGTAAGGGTAGTAAATTCGTTGGAGCGTACGAGAATTTTGATGCGGATGCGACGATTAATACCATGTCAATTGAGATCCCGGTGAACGCAGTATACTATATTCCTGCGGGTGCAGGTGACGTGTTTTTAGGTGCGGGTCCTTACATTGGTTTCAATGTATCAGGTAAAGAAAAACTAAGAGGAAACTTAGGTGACTACAGTGGAGAGACAGAATGGGATCTTGAAATCGGTAACGATAAAGATTTAAAATTGATTGATGCGGGAATTAATTTCATGGCTGGTTACAAACTAAACAATGGTTTCTTAATCAATGCCGGTTATGGGCTTGGTTTGACAAATATTATTCCTAATGCAGTAGACAATGTGTCGAATCGGGTGTTATCATTCGGTATTGGTTTTCAATACTAGGACCGTTGTTCACTGACACGATTAAAATAGCCGCATAAGTGCGGCTATTTTTGTGAAAAATACGTTCGATTGCGACGGCATCATTCGCATGAGGTCACGGCACCGATGGTAGGCAGCGACCGAGCGTTAGTGCCAGCCGGAAAGGACAAGTAAGACAAAAAAAAGACTCATCCTTGCAGATGAGTCTTTTCTTGTACAGATCGAAATCGATCACACTTTAATTTCAACTTCGACACCTGAAGGAAGTTCAAGTTTCATCAAAGCATCCACTGTTTTAGAGTTCGAAGAGTAAATATCCAAAAGTCTCTTGTAAGAACATAGTTGGAATTGCTCCCGCGCTTTCTTGTTCACGTGTGGAGAACGCAAAACCGTATAGATTTTTTTCTCAGTAGGCAATGGGATAGGACCACTCACAACTGCACCTGTAGGTTTTACTGTTTTTACGATTTTTTCAGCTGATTTGTCAACTAAGTTGTAATCGTACGATTTCAATTTGATTCTGATTCTTTGGCTCATTGTATAATTTTTGAGAGTGAAAGTCTCCGGTTAGAGCTATTTGCAACCAGAGACTAAAAGTGTTACTTGATTTATATTATCCTTCGATATTCTTGACTTTTCCTGAAGCTGCTGCGATGATGTCGTCTTGGACATTTCGTGGTGCTTCAGCATAGTGATCAAACTCCATAGTAGAAGTCGCACGACCCGAAGTAATGGTACGTAGCTGAGTTACATAACCGAACATTTCCGATAGCGGAACGATCGCTTTAATAACCTGTGCTGCGTTCCGTGAATCCAGACCTTGCATTTGACCACGACGACGGTTCAAGTCGCCCATGACATCACCCATGTTTTCTTCCGGAGTCAACACTTCGACTTTCATCATTGGTTCCATCAAAACAGGAGAACATTTTGGTAATGCTGAACGGTAAGCCATCTTAGCCGCTAATTCGAAAGATAGGGAATCCGAGTCAACCGCGTGGAATGAACCATCAACCAGTCTTACTTTCATTCCTGATAGTGGGTAGCCAGCTAATACACCATTCACCATGGATACTTCGAATCCTTTTTGTACCGATGGGATATATTCTTTTGGAATTGCACCCCCTACAATTTCGTTGACAAACTGCAATGGATGTTTGGTTACGTCCCAATCTTCATCAGCAGGAGAGACGATCACCTTGATGTCCGCAAACTTACCACGACCACCCGATTGTTTCTTATAGACTTCACGGTGTTCAGTTTGACCGTTGATAGACTCTTTGTAGGCTACTTGCGGAGCTCCTTGGTTGACTTCAACTTTGAATTCACGTCTCAAACGATCGATAAGAATATCCAAGTGAAGTTCTCCCATTCCTGAGATGACCGTTTGACCGGTATCTTCGTCGGTTTTCACAACAAAGGTAGGATCTTCTTCTGCCAATTTACCTAAAGCAACGCCTAACTTATCCACGTCGGCTTGCGTTTTAGGTTCAATAGCCAAACCAATTACTGGTTCTGCAAATTGCATCGATTCTAAAATAATTGGATTCTTCTCATCACATAGGGTATCACCCGTCTTGATGTCTTTAAATCCAACTACTGCACCAATATCTCCTGCGCCAATCTTCTCGATAGGGTTTTGCTTGTTAGCGTGCATTTGGAAGATACGTGAAATACGCTCTTTGTTTCCAGAACGCGTGTTCAATACATATGAACCGGCTTGTAGCACACCAGAGTATGCACGGATAAAGCATAAACGACCTACGAATGGATCCGTAGCGATTTTGAAACCTAAGGCTGCGAAAGGCTCCGATTCAGATGGTTTACGAGAAATTTCTTCCCCGTTACGTGGATCGGTTCCTTTAACCGCTTCTTGGTCTAATGGCGATGGCAATAACTCCATTACGAAGTCAAGCATGGTTTGTACACCCTTGTTCTTGAAAGATGAACCACATACCATAGGAACGAACGAGTTGTCCAATACCGCTTTACGTAATGCGTCTAGAATTTCACGTTCAGTCAACGAGTTCGGATCATCGAAGAATTTCTCCATCAAGGTCTCATCGTATCCTGCAACCGCTTCCAATAATTTCTCACGGTATTCAGCAACCTCGTCAAGCATATCCTCAGGGATAGGCACTTCTGTAAAGGTCATGCCTTTATCAGCTGTATTCCAAACAATACCGCGGTTGTTGATCAAGTCAACCACACCTTCGAAATTGTCTTCCGCACCGATAGGCAGTTGCAAAGGCACCGCTTCAGTACCTAACATTTCTTTAACCTGCTTTACGACTTTCAAAAAGTCTGCACCGGAGCGGTCCATTTTGTTCACAAAACCGATACGAGGCACTTTGTAGTTGTCTGCTAAACGCCAGTTTGTTTCCGATTGAGGCTCTACACCGTCTACCGCTGAAAACAAGAATACCAATCCGTCTAATACACGTAAGGAACGGTTTACCTCTACGGTAAAATCCACGTGACCAGGGGTGTCGATAACGTTAACTTGGTATTTTTTATTACGGTAGTTCCAGAAGACTGTAACCGCTGAAGAGGTGATGGTGATTCCACGCTCTTGCTCTTGAGCCATCCAGTCAGTCGTTGCCGAACCTTCGTGGGTTTCTCCTAATTTGTGGTTAACACCAGAGTAGAATAAAATACGCTCTGTTGTTGTGGTTTTACCGGCATCGATGTGAGCAGCGATACCAATATTTCTTACTAAGCTTAAATCTTTTCCCATTTTGTTTTTAGATGAAATTACCCGAATGAAAAAAGGATTACACAGGTTTCAAAATATCCACCTGTGTAATCCCTTATATCTGTGTAATCAATTGCATGATCTTAGAATCTGAAGTGTGAGAACGCCTTGTTGGCCTCCGCCATCTTGTGCGTATCTTCTTTCTTCTTCACTGCAGCGCCTTCGCCCTTAGAAGCAGAAATGATCTCTCCAGCCAGTTTTTCGTGCATTGTTTTTTCTCCACGTTTACGTGCATAAGAAATCATCCATTTCATGCCTAACGCTACTTTACGTTCAGCACGTACCTCCATAGGTACTTGGAAGTTCGCTCCACCTACACGACGAGATTTAACCTCAACAGCAGGCATCACATTGTTTAGCGCTTTTTTCCAGGTCTCAAGACCATTCTCTTGAGTCTTTTGCTCTACTAAATTTACAGCATCGTAAAAGATGGAATACGCGATGGATTTTTTACCATCTACCATCATGTTGTTTACAAAGCGTGTTACCTGAGTGTCGTTAAACTTTGGATCAGGTAAAATGATTCTTTTTTTTGGTTTTGACTTTCTCATTTTCTTTTCCTCCGTTTAATTATTTCTTACCCTTAGCCGCTTGTCCGTCTTTTGGACGCTTAGTTCCGTATTTAGAACGACGTTGGTTACGTCCGTTTACTCCAGATGTATCCAATGCACCACGAATGATGTGGTAACGAACACCCGGTAAATCTTTCACCCGTCCACCACGAATTAATACGATGGAGTGCTCCTGTAAGTTGTGACCTTCTCCGGGAATGTAAGCGTTAACTTCTTTTCCATTAGTCAAACGAACACGGGCGACTTTACGCATTGCTGAGTTTGGTTTTTTAGGGGTAGTAGTGTATACACGAGTACACACACCTCTTCGCTGTGGACATGAATCCAACGCTGGAGACTTACTCTTGTCCTCCAGAGCTACTCTACCCTTTCTAACTAGTTGTTGAATAGTAGGCATTTACCTGTTTTTCTTTGTTGTTATTTTGTTAAAAAAATATTTTAGTCCGCAAAGATATAAAGAATAATTGGAACTGTAAAGGATTGTTGCTGAAGATTTTTTATAACTTTTTAGCTTAACAGGGTGAAATCAATCTGTCGTTTTTCTAAATCCACTTTTTTGATTCTAATCTGTACCTCGTCACCCAATTGGTAGGTTTTTTTCTTCCGTCTTCCGATGATCGCGTAGTTCTTCTCATCAAGAATATAAAAATCATCAGTAATGTCTCGTAGGCGAACCATACCCTCGCACTTGTTTTCCTCAATCTCTACATACATTCCCCATTCGGTAACCCCAGAGACGATTCCGGTGTATTCGACGCCAATCTGATCACTCAGGTATTCCGCTTGCTTGTACTTCACCGAGGCTCTTTCCGCATCAGCAGCTTTCTTCTCCATTTGTGAGGCGTGTTCAGCCATCTTTTCGTAATGTTCCGCGTTGATCTTTTTCCCGCCATCCAGGTAGAATTGTAGTAACCGGTGTACCATTACATCCGGATACCTGCGGATGGGGGAGGTGAAGTGTGTGTAATAATCAAAAGCCAAGCCGTAATGCGATGTTTTTTTTGTCGTGTATATGGCCTTAGCCATTGATCGGATTGCCAGTGAGGTCAGTAGATTTTGTTCTTTCTCGCCCTCGATTTTGGTCATTAGTGCATTGAGTGATTTGGCGGTCTCCTTATCTGTTTTTACACTCAGTTTGTGTCCGAAGCGAAGCGCAAATTGCGAAAAACTCCCGAGCGTCTCGGGATTCGGGACGTCGTGGAAGCGGTAGATGAACGGCAGTTTATTCTTTCCGCGCCCCTGCTTGCCGATGAATTCTGCAACCTTTTTGTTTGCCAATAGCATAAAATCTTCAATCAGTTTGTGCGCGTCCTTTCGAATCCGGGTGTAGACTCCTAAGGGTTTGCCGTGTTCATCGAGTTGAAATTTAACTTCCTCGGTTTCAAAACTGATGGCCCCGCTTCGAAACCTGCGTTCACGAAGAAGGGTCGCCAGCTCATTGAGCTTGGTGATCTCTGGAGCTAAAGCGTCTGCTTTACCCTCTATGATTTCTTGCGCTTGCTCGTAGCTCATTCGTCTATTCGAATGAATGACCGTGCGTCCATACCATTCGGCAGTGATATTGGCTTTGTCGTCCATGTGGAATACTGCCGAAAAACACAGTTTGTCTTCATTCGGTCGCAATGAACACAGGTCGTTGGATAGCTTCTCTGGTAACATGGGGATGACGCGATCCACCAAATACACCGAAGTACCTCTTTCGAAAGCTTCTTTGTCGAGTTCGCTTTCGGGGGTGACGTAGTGTGAGACATCAGCGATATGGATGCCAATCTCGTATTGACCGTTTTCCAGGTGTTGAAACGAGAGTGCGTCATCGAAATCCTTCGCATCAGCCGGGTCAATAGTGAAAGTGGTCGTGCCTCTAAAATCGCGTCGTTGTTTTATCTCTTCAGTCGTGACGCCGGCCGGAATCTTGCTTGCAGCGTCTTCAACCGATTTAGGAAATTGCAATGGGAAGCCGAAGTCCGCCAGGATGGCGTTCATCTCGGTGTTGTTTTCTCCTTTCTTTCCGAGTACATGTTTGACCGTTCCTATCGGGTTTTTAGCATTCTTTGGCCAGTCGGTTATGCTGACTAGTACTTTCTCTCCATTCTTTGCTCCGTTAAGCTGGTCCAGTGGAACAAAGATGTCGTGGAGCATTTTCCGGTCATCCGGCAGAAAGAAAGCATAGTTCCCAGTCAGGTCAATGGTTCCCGTAAAATCCGTCTTTGCACGTTGCATAATCTCAACCACCTCACCTTCGCGTTTCCTTCCGGTTTTGCGTTCATATACGTGAACTTTTACAATGTCGCCGTGCAACGCTTGGCGCAGTTTTCTAGGGGCAACGAAAATATCGTTTTCGTCATCTTCTTCAGGAACAATATAAGCCGAACCGTCTGCTGTCATGTCGACCTTTCCGGTCACGTATACGTGGAGTTGTTTGAGCTGAAATTTTCCGCGCTCGGGTTGATGAAGTAAGCCTGATGCACTGGCTTCCGAAAGTACATCTGCGACGGTGCGTTTGGAGTCGTTGTCCTTGAGGTTGAGTTGCGCAGCGACCTGCTTGTAGTTGAGGGCGGTGCTCCCTGATTTTTCAAGTACGTCGAGTATCAGTTGGGTGAGGACTTCTTTGTAAGGATTCTCTTTTTTTGATTTCATATTTATTGCTCTTCAATTGCAGCTTGCTCTATGTTGGGGCTGCAGTAGGAGATGGGCCTTGCTGCACGAGCTCTGCGGGTGAGCGGCGGCATCTCTTCGTTTTTATTCTGCATCTAATATACGGATTATCGCTTGTTTTTTTTTGTTGCGTTTTTAGTGTCTTTTTAGCGCGTATTTCTAATCTTATTTACATGTGTATCTATGGTTCTTTTTAGCTAATTAATAGACCTGATTATTAGTTAGTTGAATTGTGATTTGCTAAAAATATTTTGATTTACATTATCGTAATATGCTGGTTGTCAGTTGCGAATGTGATTCGGCTCTTTTTTACTGTGTTTTGCTAAAATATATTAAATAAACTATAAGGATATTTGGAGAAATGCAATTTATTGGTTTATAGGCTGTTGAGTTTTCGTTTGCTAAATATTATCGTAATAAATACAGATGTTTTAGCTGGTGGGGAAAGGCCGAATTTTAACCCATGGTCTCCTGAAGGCTCATAGTCAGTTGGCTTGCAAGTTAAGGAAAATAATATGGATTTTACGCTGTGTTTTTCGAACAGTCGGCACAAATTCCGACCGCACTTATAGCGATTTCATGCATGGAGAAACCAGCTGGAAGTGTGATTTTTGGTAGACTAATTTCGTCTAAGCAGAAGACGCTATTGCAGGAGGAGCAGATGAAATGCACGTGCTGATCGTGGTGGTGATCGGCGCTGCATTTACTTGAACACAGGGCATAGGTCGCCGTTCCGTTGAGGTCGAAAACTTTGTGAAAAATCCCCTTCTCTTCGAAGCTTCCAAGGATGCGATAAAGCGTAACCCGATCGATTTCCGTGCCCACTATTTTCTCCAACTCGGGCTGTGAAATGGCGGACGCTTTCCTCGACATAATACTTAAAACGCGAAGTCGTGGCTGTGTTACTTTCAGCCGATTATTCTTAAGTAACTGGGTAAATGCTTCCACCTGTTTTTCCGAAATATCGGAAGTTGTCTCTGCCTTCATGGTGATAAAAATACGAAAATAAAAAGGCATAAAAAAGCCCTGGATCTATAGAGGACTCAGGGCTATATACAGTGGAAACGGCCGTCTATTATTGACCTGCCGCTTTGGCGTGATCTGCTAGAAATTGCGCCAAACCGCTATCGGTTAATGGGTGTTTTAATAGTGCTAAGATCGCAGACAGTGGACCTGTCATGACGTCGGCCCCAATTTTCGCACAACCCAATAGGTGGGCGCTGTGGCGTACCGATGCCGCTAAAATTTGAGTGGTAAAACCATAATTATCGTAGATCAGGCGGATCTCTTCAATCAAGCCTAAACCGTCCACCGAAATGTCGTCCAATCGGCCAATAAACGGGGAAACATAGGTGGCGCCTGCTTTCGCAGCAAGTAGAGCCTGACCAGCAGAAAACACCAGCGTACAATTGGTTTTAATGCCCTTTTTGCTGAAGTATTTGATTGCTTTTACACCATCTTTAATCATCGGGACCTTGACGACGATTTTATCATCCAAAGCGGCCAGCGCTTCCCCTTCCTTGATCATCTCTTGGTAAGTGGTGGAAATGACTTCCGCACTGACGTCGCCATCGACGATATCGCAGATCGCTTTGTAATGGTTTTTTACCTTTTCATCTCCAGAAATCCCTTCTTTCGCCATTAAGCTTGGATTGGTTGTTACTCCGTCTAGAACGCCAAGATCTTGAGCTTCTTTGATTTGCTCCAAGTTTGCCGTATCAATAAAAAATTTCATGATGCTGTTTTAAATGTGTTAATTTGTCCGAAAAGGCTTTCCGTCTGGCTCTTGGACAAACAAAGTTAGACATTTAAATTGTCTCCAACAAAGCAAGCTGGCAACGAAATTGCTTTACAGCTGTTTAACTCTTAAAGAGACTGGAAGCTGGAGGCCTACCCGGCTTCTAGATGACCCGTAAAGGGGGCAAATTTTAATATGCAAATATTTAGATCACTTTCCTACCCGAACTATCGACTTCATGTCATTGGTCAGGCGATATCCTTATTAGGAACCTGGATGCAGCGTATCGCCATCAGCTGGCTAGTTTATCAATTGACGAACTCGGTGTTTTGGTTGGGATTCGTGTCCTTTATTTCGCTGTCCCCGTCGCTCTTCCTTTCCCCTTTCATTGGTGCTTTTGTTGATCGACATAAGAAATTTCGTTTAGTATTTAAGACACAGATCGGCTTGATGATTCAGGCGGGTGCGTTGGCGCTGTTGGTTTTTTTTCGTTTGGAATCGGTGTTGTATTTGTCGATTCTGGGTTTTATGCAAGGTGTAATTAATGCTTTCGACGTGTTAGGGAGGCAAGCATTATTGGTTTCGTTGGTCGACGATAAGCGGGATTTGCCCAATGCTATAGCGCTGAATTCCTCTATTTTCAATGCGGCTCGGATGGTAGGGCCGGCCATTGGGGGAATTTTGTTATCAACCTACGGTGAACTGGCATGTTTTACATTGAACTTTGTGAGTTTTATTCCGGTCATTATCTGTCTCATGTTAATGAACGTGGAAGAGAAGTTGGTGGTTGTCCCCAATCAGAGCGCGTTTCAAGGACTCGTTGAGGGGTTTGATTATCTCAGACGTTCGCCACATATCGCCTCATTGATCGTGGTATTGATGTGCTCCAGTTTAATGGTTATACCGTATACTTCTCTTTTACCCGCGGTGGCACGGGAGCTGTTTTCGGGTGATGAACGTACTTTTTCTTGGTTTGAAAGTGCTGCTGGGCTAGGAGCGATGATCGGAGCCGTGAACATGGCACGTTTAAAAGCCGGGGAGAACTTGCGTTATCGGGTCATGTTTTCCGCTTTTTTCATGGGCTTCGCGCTGCTTTTACTCGCCTTCTCTCATTTTCTACCCTCGGCATTGGTGTTCACCGGACTGGTTTCTTTTTCCATGATGATGCAAAATTCATCCATCAACACCTATATCCAAACCCACGCCATGCCGGTTTACCGCGCACGCGCCATGTCTTATTATGTGATGGCGTTTCAGGGGATTTTTCCGCTGGGAAGCTTGCTCACGGGAGCTATTGCCGAATGGGTAGGTATCAAAACAACCTTGTATATCATGGGGGCTTGCGGAATTCTTATCGCATTGGGGTTCTACTTATACCTCCGGCTTCGTCTTCAACGCAAGCTTTTTCGGGTCAGTTTTCGCTGATTTAATCGGAGTATTTGTTTCTTGTAATCGATTTGCCCGCCATAAAGGCGAAGAATATCACCCCCTAGTACGCCGATCACCGGGTCTACACCGATTTGTTCATAAGCTATGTTTATTGCACTCAAATCCAATACGGCTACGGTGAAATTTCTTGTCATCCACGGGCCGATGTGAAACTCCGGCACTGCTAACATAAAGCTTTGCATGGAATTGGTGCCTAATCCGGTGGAGAGAATATCGGTGTTTAAGAACTCTTCTTCGGTGATGCCCGATTGAATTAGTGTGTGTTTATCTAAAACAGTTTTCGATGCACCGGTATCAATGACCATTTTAAAGTCTTTGCCAAATACGTTGACATCGGTAATAATATGAAAGCCATCAGCCTGAAGGCTGATGACTTGAAAAGGTATCTTTTGCATGTGGTTTTTGCTTGACGCTCCCGATTTACTGTGGGCTGATGACGCCTTCGTCGAAAAGCACCTGGTTCATCTGTCGTACCGAATCGGCGCTGGCTTGGAATAGGCTTTCTTCATCCGAATTTAACTCGAGGGGAACAATGCGATCCCAGCCCTTGCTATTGATGATGACCGGTACGCCCATAAAAATATCTTCCTGTCCGTATTCACCCTCTAGGTAAACCGATGCGGTAAACAGTCGATTCTGATTCCGGACAATGCTTTCCACCATCGCTGCGGCAGCGGCACCAGGGGCGTACCAAGCCGACGTTCCGATCAGTCCCGTTAGGGTTGCTCCGCCAACCATGGTTTTCTGCACAATGTCTTGTTGTTCCTCTGCGCTTAGAAATTGACTCACCGGCACGCTGTTCCAAGTGGCGTGTTTGATGAGTGGAATCATCGTCTTATCGCCGTGCCCACCAATCACCACCGCATTCAAGTCATTCGCTGAGGCGTTCAATTTGTGAGCGATCTGATATTTGAACCGCGCCGAATCAAGCGCTCCGCCCATGCCGATGATTCGGTTTTTTGGCAGGCCACTGGATTTCAAAGCCAAGTAGGCCATCGTGTCCATTGGATTGGAAACCACCAAAATAACGATATCGGGTGAATGGGTAATCAGGTTTTGAATAACGGTTTTAACAATATTGGCGTTGGTGCCGATCAGCTCTTCACGTGTCATTCCCGGTTTTCTTGGAATGCCCGATGTGACCACCGCAACGCTTGACCCTGCGGTCGCCACATAGTCGTTGGTGACGCCATTTATCTTCGCGTCAAAACCAAGTAGCGCAGAGGTTTGCATCATATCTTGTGCCTTGCCTTCGGCAAAACCCTCTTTGATATCTAACAAAACTATCTCCTCGGCTACATCTCTTCGTAGTAGGTTATCTGCAGTGGTGGCTCCTACTGCGCCAGCTCCAACAATGGTGATCTTCATATTGCCTGTGGTTTTATCGTGTGTTCTAAATTTACAAAAAAATAAACGACTCCACGACTGCTACATCATGAATTTTCTGATGGACATTCAGACCGAATGGAATGTGACGTTTCTCTGATCTGTTCCTGCTGCTTAGAACGGATATCCAATGGCCAAGTTAAACACCAAGTTGTCTCGGCGCCAGTCCCGATCGCGGATATCGATATATCGGAACACCCACCGATCGCCCTCCGGACGATAAGGTACCCGAAATGGAATAGCGAAATCGGTCCGTATGATGAGAAAGTCTAAATCTAAACGCAAGCCTAGGCCTCCGCCAACCGCTAACTCCTTGATGAAATCCTTACTCAGTTGTCCGCCTGGTTTATCCGGGTCGGCATTTTGTAGCCAGATATTCCCCGCGTCAATAAAGGCCGCCCAGTGTAACATACCCGCAATTGGCGCCCGATACTCGGTATTGAGCTCCAATTTAAAGTCTCCAGTCTGATCGGCAAAGAAATTGTTCTCCCCCAGGTTTTGCGGAACGGATGTGCCGGGACCCACCGCCCGGGGACGAAATGCCCGCAGGCCATTCGGCCCTCCGGTATAGTACTGTTTTAAATAGGGGAGGGAGCGCGAGTTTCCGTAGGAGTGGCTGGTCCCGATCATCAGGCGTGAGGCCAAGGTCGTGTTCGCACTGATTTTTAAGTAATGTCGAAAATCAGCTTCGATTTTGACGAATTGAGAATAAGCGGTGCCAAATAATGTTTTGATGTTGTCCTCTTTGTAATCAGCCCCTTGTATCAATCCCAAGATATTGCCGGAGGTGTTGATGCCAGCCTTTGCATAAAACGTATGCGTTTTATCCTCCATCGTATTGGTATAGGTATAGCTATAATTGGGGCCAAAAGAAAACTGCGGGTCTACGATATGGCGTAGCGTAGGGATGGTATCCATTTGTGCGCGATACTCATCGGTAATACCTCGAGGTTGTACATAGATGATTTCAGCAACCGCGAGATTATGCTCTTTCTGTGCATTTTCCTTCCAGGTGTATCCATAATTCAACGTCATGGAGTTCAAGGTGTACGCGTTCCGTCTGTTTAAGAATTCGTATCCGCCCTTTAAAAAGGTTTGGGGTAGATATTGGCGAGCAGGGGCCCACTTATATGGCGATAATAGACGGGGCCAGGTAATCCCGATTTCTGCTCCGTAACGCAAGTAGGCGGAGTTCAGGTTCACGTTTCCACCGGTCTGGGTTTCGTAACCGGCAAAAATTGAAGCCGTGAGTGTTTCAAAACCTTTAAAGGCATTCCGAAGCGTCCAGTTGGCGTTAACCTCGGTGCCGTTGTATACCGATGCGGTTTTTCCAATCAATTCGACCCGAATGGATTTCCGCTCCATTGGGGTGAGGTAATAATAAACGTCCAAGTGATTTGCCGAATCTGGACTGTCTACAAAATCATTCTTCACAAACTTAAAGGTATTCAAGTTCACCAAGTGATTGATTGTCTGATTGTGATCCCAGCGATCGTACATCTTTTCGGGCTCAACGAAAAAATGGTTAGCCAGCACCTTTTTCCTGTATTTATTTTCGCGATCGATGATGTAGAATTTGTCATCGTATTTCTCGGTGTTGCGCGGAATGCGGCGGCGATTGTTAGATGAGGTCTCTTGGTAATCGGCGAAGATATATACGTTCCCGATATGTTGAGGCGCTTTCGCTTTCGCTGGAGTCTCTGGCTTTACAGTCATGTACATGTCAACCTGGTGATTTCCAATATTGCTATCGACCTCAACCAGCAGGTGATCTGGGTTAAAATAATAATAGCCCTTGTGTTTAAGTTCGTTATCAATCCGGTCACGCTCATTTAAAATGACGTCCAAATTGTAGTTGCTCCCTTCACGCAACAAGCTACTGCTCTTGGTGGCGAGAATGGCACGTCCGAGTTGTGTGTTGCTATCTACATCGAATTTAAGTCTGTTAATCCGGTAGATATGTCCCGGGTAGGCATGGTACAACGCAGTCGCTTTTTTTCCATCTATCAACGTGTCAGAAGTAACTTGCGCATTGAAAAAACCCAAATTCTCCATTTTATTGCGCAAGAGGTTTTCGTTGTATTCTCGATTCACCTCACTCAGTAAAACCGGCTCTTGCCCCTGATTTCTCAGCCACCTATTGAAAAAACCCGTCTTCGTGGTGTCTGGGCCGCCACCCATATTCCAAAGCCCCACTTTAAAGTACATTCCCAAAAACTTGGAGTTTGGTTTTGGCAATAAAGACTCCTCTAGGAATCCTTCGAAAGCTTCTTTTCTATCCTTCTGGAGGGTATCATTATGAATCGTAACCTCCCCACCGGTATATAGTTTCTCATTATCCGCCACGTATTTGGTGGGATTACAACTAGAGGCCATGATTAATCCTGCCACCATGGCGAGTAATGATTTAACGTGCATCGGTTCCTCCTTCTTCTTCTTCATTCTTAATTGCGGACTGATTGGGTTTCATTTCGGTGCTGTCACTTTTGCCAGTATCCTCCTGGGAATCCACTTGACCATCGCTAGTCTTTAATTCTTCTTGGCGTCGTTCCTCTACACGCTTCCGGAATTCCGGACTGTGCGTCATCAAGCTGTCTCGGATGGCCATTCGGACGCTATCTCGATACACCGAGTCGGTCTCCATACGCTCCACATCAAAGCGCCGACGGAATCCGCGACTCTCCGTATTATAATATTGTGCTAGCGCATTGGAGTTCATGAATAATTCTTTGAATTGATCGTAACTCATATTGATGATGAAACCGATCCCGGTTTCCACAAATTGCCCTTGCAAGGTCGCTTGGTACTGATTTTTCCGATACACTCTGGCGAAATAGCGACCGTCTTCAGACAATTGATAATCCAGCGAGATATCCCCTGCGATATTGGAAGCTTTTTCACCAGGGCGGGTATTTCCTTCCACTTCAAAGTTAGACCCGATGGTGATTTTCAACCGATCATTAAAGAGCATTTTAGAAATACCCACATTCAAATCGGTACGCGTTTGGGCATTCCCTGTTAAATAATCTTCTTCAGAATTCAAGTTGAAATCAAGCTCGACCCCTTGAATTAAATCCGAAGCCAGGTTGTTTAGCTGGCTGGTTAAGAACGAGCTCACTGTATTTCGAACCATGGACTCTGTACCGCCGCCGGACAAACTTTCAAAAGGGTTTGCGGACATAAAGCGGCCCAAAGCGATCAGCGAGAACACTTGTTTGTTTAGTTCCGCAGGATCTTCTTTAATATTGGCCAAGGCTACATTTACTTTGCTCACGACATCTTGTGAGACGATGGCATTGTTTTCATCTAAGTCAATGTCGAAATTGATCTCCGGACTGAATAGCTCACCGGTTAACCGCAATAATACGTTGAACGGGATACGTTGTTTATAAAGGTTTGGACTTTCGCCACCAATCTGATTTTGCACCAGTTCAAGCGTGGCAAATTTGCCGGTATATACCGCAGTAATATCCATTCTTGCATCCAATGGGTCCCCGTTCCAGGTGATGGTACTCCCTTTTCGGAAGGTAAAATCTTTGGATATGGGACCAAAGGAAAACGTGTAATTTCCTTCTTCGACGGTAAATGTGCCCGACATGGTAATCTGGTTGTTCCCATCGATGCTTGTAGCCAGCTCGGCTACGCCTTGAATATTCAGTGCATCTTGCGTTCCTTCATCCAGAATGACTTTGAACTTTGCTTCGCGGTCGGTGCTTAAATTAAGCGCAATATCGTAGCCTGATAATTCGCTCGAAACGGTGGTGAGCGAATCCAATTGTGCAAAAACATTTGCTCGGGTGGTGTCGCTACGATTGACGAACTTCACCACACCCTCACGCTGGGCAACCCCCGGGTCTTCGTTAGGTACGATGAAATTGAAATCGGTATTCTCATTGGCCCGTACCGATCCGTCAATTCGTGGTTTCTCTAGATCACCCGTAATCTTTAAATTCGAGGTGACGTACATCTTCCCGAAAAACAAATCATTGTCCTCCCGCGTAGAATTCATCACTTCAAAATCATCACTCGTCAAGCTGAGATTAAACTGGAAGTCCGTATAAGTCTGGGTGCGAATGCTACCCGCTAGACGGGCTGTATTTCCTTTTGAATCCACCAGATCAAATTGTTTAAAATTGATCCCCTGATTCGTGAAATAAATCTTTTGTCCATCGACTGTCATGGCCGAGTTCAACATGGTAGCATTGACCACCGCATCGTTAAAGGTCAATTCCCCATTAATTCTCGGCGCTGAGGTGGTGCCGGTAATGTGTAAATCACCTGCAAGGCTTCCCGATGCATCGCGCAGACTGCCCATAGAAAACGCCTGTATGGTTTGCATTTGCATGGGGGACAAAGAGAGGACGGCGTCAATCTGCATCTCGCCGTTTGGAGGGGAGATGATGTCGCCCGTCAACTGCACATCGTTTCCTTTTTCGGTAATGTGAATGTCTGCTGAATAGGTGTTTTCCTTGATGTTATTGACCTGTATCGCCACATTTCCAATGGTGTCCGTACCGAAGAAAAATTGATCGATTGTAAGATCCGAAGTGAAAACAGGATTGCTTTCAAGTCGTCCCACGGTAGCTTGCCCATTGATGCCACCACCTAGCTTCAACGTTTCTGAATCCAGGATTTCCGAGAAGGTTTCGATCCGAAAGTTGTTGAAATTCACATCTATCGGTGCGTTTAATGACGAGTCCCTGGATTGTATGAGAAGTTCTTGATCTGTCTGACTCAAGCGGAATTGAGAGGCCCGAACGCCACTCCTTCCAAAGGTGAGCTGGTTGTTGGGGTCAATCGACCAATCCTCATAATTCAACATCAGCCCGTCTTCGTGTAGCGATAGGGTGTAGGCATCCTGTTGCACCTGCATTTGTGCTCCTAAGTGATATTGTTCTCGTTCTTCGTTGTCTTTTACCCACAATCCAAAGTCCACCAGATTATCCTTGACTGTACCACTGGCCACGGTATTGGTGAGCTCCACATCCCCCACCAAAACATGTCCCACTAGGGCACTATAATATAGGGTGCTATCGGCGGAGATGACATCAAAGCCCACGTTTTCTATTTCTGTTCCACTGTAAATGAGCTCCGGGGCGACTAATTTGACCATAATGGACCGGTCCTCGCTTTGGAATGTTCCATCCAAGGTAATGTCGTCCATTTTTTCGAGTTCAGGGATGAAGTCCCGCAACAGATTCGAATGATTGATTTGAGCGGAAAACTCAAATTGCTGCGGAGAATATATGTAGGTTTCCTGAACACCCGAAGGGTTGTAGTAGGTTTGGATAATGTCGGAAATCGAGGCACTCAATTCACTGAGCTTATATTGTCCGGTTAAGTGCGCTTTTGCAAATTCCGAATCAAACAATAACATATTACGCGTACTGTCTGCCACGGCTTGTAAGGAGACGGTATCCAGCGCGAGCCGCTGCTGCGCATACGCGACCTGCGACCCGGTGACGTATAAGGTGCCGTTTAGACTATCGATATCGAGCGTCTGGAAGTCGGCTATGATTTTTCCGTGGTAGCGCACATCTTCTTCCACTAGATGTAGGTTTTGAAAATTGATGCTATCGACCATCAGTTCTGCATACAGGCTCGGAATTTCCCCACGCATATCCACGTGAATGTCGGTATGGAATTGAACGTTCGGGTCTGGACTGGAAATCTGACCAGAAATATCGCCCTGGGCTGCGTTAAAATCAATAGCGATATCGCGGTATTGGTACCCCATCGCGTCAAATCTATTGATGGTGCCCAAAACATGAGCCTGCATGTGTTTGGGGTCCAAGCTCGATCCTTTTACTTGGGCTTCCGCGGCGACAAATCCGAGCACGGAGTCTTGGTTTAAGAACTCCCCTAAATTAAAGTTGTCAATTGCTACCCACGCATTATAGGTCGTGTCACGTCCCATATTCAGTTCACCATTCACCTCAATATTTCCTTGTTCGGTGATCAATTTCATATCGGTGTCAAATCCCGACATGCCGCCATTGAAGGTACCCGTTAAACTGATCTGCTGTGGCAGTTGAATGCTATCGGGAAGCAGAGAAGGCGCAATGAGTCGGTCCAAATCACGCCGGCCGGTCACCAGCTTCTTAATATCTAAATTGATATCCAATTGCTCTGTATCCGGCAATCCTTTGATATGTGCTGTAGCAATAAATTGGGTCTGGTCTAAGGTGCTGAACTCAAATTGAGGTATACGTAGGTCGTCTACGCGGCCTACGATACGTCCATCGATATAGAACCGTTTGTCCATTAAAGGCTTCATCGTTTCCTCAAGCGCCAGATCAGGCATCAAGTAATGCACATCTTTCATATCAATGTGACTCTTTTCAATATGGGCCTGAATCTGCATCGATTGCGGATTTTCTGAGATAGCTGCTAATGACGGATACCGAACGATGATTTCATCTTGAATGCGGGTATGGGGGGTTTCGATATACAAGTTCTTTAAACTCGCACCTGTACCGGTATAAATAAAATCACTTCGCACCTGATTTATTTTAAATCCGGAATGATCCGCTACGGCTAAGTTTTTTAAATTTCCAGAAATGGAATCCGCTGAATAGTATAGGTTTTCAATCTGGCTGGACAGGTCCGTTAAGTTCATGTTGAAATAATCCAGGCCCTGCGTTCGGGGTTGGGCATCGTCACGGAACCATACATCGGTCTGTTCAATAGACAGGTCCCCAACAGCGACGGTCCAATTCATGGACGTGGAATCCGTTTCGGTGTCCTCTGGTACAGGGGGGCTAGCCACTGGTGTAAAGAAAATTTCCGAGTGCGAATCCGCGAGCGTCAATTCCTCAATGTCCACGTTTTCCGCATTCAAATCCAAATCATTAATTCGCGCCGCGAGTTTTTTGATATCGAACTGGGTATGCATACCGGATGTCTGGTCATCGTAGACAATAAAAATATCGTTCAACGCCAACTTACTGATCCCGATATCGGGAAGCAGACTTGTAGCCTCGACGCTAGGATCGTGGATACCGAAATCATCGGCTTGGGGAATTTCTTCGTCGCTGGCCACTCCCCATTGTGAGACCTTCGCGCGAAGGCCATCGATGTTGATGGTCGGCAAATTAAAAGCCATGTTGCCCGTTAGGTCGAAAGTCTTAAGGCGGGTATCGAAATGTGCTAAATCAATATCGGCTGCGGTACCGATGACTTCATCGTGGTACCGGAGTTTAATCCGCTCAAACTCAACCCGATCGATATCGAAAATTAATGCGGCGGTGCTGTCTTCGTTTACCGTACTTTCCTCTTCGCTGGCAAAAGCCGAAACAATATAATCGAAATTAAACGCACTGTCGGGGAGGGTTCGGTTTATTTTGGCCGTTAATCCTTTGAGCTCAAGTTGATTGATTTCTACGGTGTTCCGTAATAGTTTAAACATATTGATGTCCACCATTAACGACTCACCTGCGATCAAGGTGTCGTTGCTTTGATCAGCAAAATAGACATCGCCCAATTCCAGCTTTTTGGGAAAGTTGATGTAAATGTGGCCAATATCAACGCGCGTGCCAATCTTGTTCTCTAAATACGTAGTGGCTTTCCCTACGACATAATTTTGTACGGATGGCAGCCGGATGAGAAATATGAGAAGTAGGAGTAATGCGATTATGGAACCAACAATCCATAAAATAGTTTTTATGACAACACGACCAAATCTATTCAAAGCCCTTGTTTAATCTTATTTTTAATAATTGCTATCCGCAGTATACGGCGCGCTCAAATAATAACACCTTATTATCTGCTTTGTTTAAAAACTGACAAATTAATTGGTAGCCAATTCTATACAAATATAGTGTATCAAGGTAAATTATCCTTGTTATTTGTTAGAAAGGATCAAAAGCAAGGCGGGAGATTTGCGGGGAAATTTTGTACATTCGTTTACCATAAACCCTAAACAAATCGATATGACCATGAAGAGAAAGCATTTTATCGCCTCTATGCTGGTGGGTGCCAGCTCCAACGCCCTGTTGGGAGCCTGTGGACCAGCCTCCGATCAATCGAAATCCAACGAGGAGCGTTCATCCGATACAGCCGATCTACCGGCGGGTGTCATTGTACATGCAGTGTATTTCTGGTTGAAGGAAGGTATTACCGAAGAAGAAGAACTTGATTTTTTACATTTTTTCGAGGCCCTGCGAAAGGTGCCTGGGGTACGGTCATTGTCTACCGGTAAACCGGCGCCGACGACTCCGCGGGATGTGGTCGACAACTCCTTCTCTTATCTGTTGTTGGTCACGTTTGATAATATGGACGAAATCAATCTTTATGAGAACCATCCTGATCACTTAGCAGCTGCCGAAACCTATTCGAAATATTGGACGAAGGTGCAAGTTAGAGACGTGATCCTCGATTAAGC
>DXCW01000221.1 GCA_019115805.1 Candidatus Sphingobacterium stercorigallinarum | reverse complement strand
CACCTCTTCCCATTCCGAACAGAGTAGTTAAGCCCGCCAGAGCCGATGGTATTGCCGTAACAGGTGGGAGAGTAGGTCGGTGCCTAATTTTATACAAAGGCCCGCTGTCGTTAAGACGGTGGGCCTTTTTTTTGTGTTTTGACCACAGTTTGTGCGACCGCTTTACATCAATGTCTTGATGTAATTATTATCTTTGTAAATCATGGGTACATTATTAGACAGTGGAGTAAAACCGTATAATCATTACGGAGCTTATTTAAAGGAGAAATACCAAGGAAAACGGGTATTCAAAGTAATTGTGGACGGAAATTTCACTTGTCCGAACCGTGACGGCTCAAAAGGATATGGTGGATGTACCTATTGCAACGTAGATTCTTTTACACCAGATACAGCAAGGAAAATACCTTCTATACGAGAGCAAGTTGAACAGGGCGTGGCACGGGCTAAGCGGAGCTATGGTGCGGAAAAATTTATTATTTATTTTCAACCGAATACGAATACTTATGCACCTACCCATTTATTGAAAATGATGTATGATGAAGCCGTAAGTATTTATCCAGAAGATACAATCGGCTTATCTGTTGGAACAAGACCGGACTGTCTCGACTTTGAAAAGATTGCTTTACTTGAGAGTTATTCTGATCGCTTCGATGTTGACCTAGAAATGGGCATGGAGTCCATATACAATGAGACACTGACACGGATTAATCGGGGCTGTTCACACGATGAGTTTATCGATACTATGGGGTTGTTGGCGGGAGCAGCATTTGATGTCTGTGTGCATACTATTTTCGGCTTTCCTTGGGAAACAGAAGAAATGATGTTGCGTTATGCGGATGAGATTAATCGACATTCGAAAATTAAGTTTGTAAAACTTCATCATCTGCATATTGTCGAAGGCTCGATTATGGGAGCCCGGTATAAGCGGGAACCTTTTCCGTTGTTCTCATTGGAGTCTTATACGGATTTCTTGGCAAAATTTCTTCCTTTACTAAGACCTGATATTATCGTGCAGCGTATCTTTGGAATAGCGGATCGGGAGTTGTTGATTGCGCCGAATTGGGGATTCCCTAAGTCAAATATTCAAACTAGAATAGACAAGGGTTTAGAAGATAGAGGTGTGCGGCAAGGAGCGCTGTATACCGGCACATTTTAATATAAAACATGCAAAAAAAAGGGGATAGCGTTAGACTGCTTTCCCCCTTTTTTAATTATTTTTCTATTATAGATTTCAAGTCTGCTGGCGAGTAATAAACTGACTTAAGTGTTTTGTCGTCGCCGTCACGAAATACGAGGTATTTACCATCTACATTTTTATAATAGGATTTGACACCCTTCTCAGCGTAATGCGCTTGCGTTTCTTTGGCTTCTTGTTCTGTATTACAAGCTTTGCTCATATTGGAACGCTGCACTTCGTTGAACAAGTCGGCGAATTTATTTTTTAAACCAAACTCCAACACGGCACCTGACAAAACGTATTGTATATCACATAGGGCATCGGCTATTTCGACCATGTCTTTGTTTTGGATAGCCTCTTCGAGCTCTTTCAGTTCCTCGGCAATTAAAGAGACGCGTAATTCGCATCTGTTTTCCGAAGGAATCGTAGGAGTTTCTAAGATAGGATGTTGAAATGTCTTATGGAATTCTGCCACAGACGATAAACATTTTGGATCTGTCATATCGAAATAAATTAGTCTGTAAAATACAAAAAGAAGCGTTTAAAAAAAAGCACTCTAGCTAGAGTGCTTTTTTTTAAACCAAATGTTTTAATTGGATAAGTTCTTTTTCTTCTAAAAACCTCCATCTGCCTCTAGGTAGATCTTTTTTCGTGAGATTGGCATAAACTACGCGGTCCAGCTTAATGACATCGTAGCCAAGTGATTCGAAAATTCTCCTGACAATTCGGTTTTTTCCACTATGAATTTGGATGCCGATTTCGCGTTTGGAAGCGCCGACGACAAAACTAATGTCATCTGGTTTGATGAATCCATCTTCCAGCTCTATTCCGAATTGAATCTTATTGAAGTCCCCTTGCGTTAATGCTTTGTTTAGCTCGACTTGGTAAATCTTGCTAATATTATTCCGAGGGTGTGAAAGTTTTTCCGCTAAATTGCCGTCATTGGTCAACAAAAGTAGGCCTGTCGTATTGCGATCAAGACGTCCAACGGGATAGACGCGTTCCTTCGTTGCTTTTGATATCAACTGCATGACCGTTTTTCGCTCCTGAGGATCGTCAGTGGTGGTGATATAATCTTTTGGCTTATTTAATAAAATATAAACCATTTTCTCCCTTTTTAGGCGCTCGTTGTTGTATCTAATTTCGTCTTTACTTGGATCAACTTTAGTTCCCAATTCGATGACCACTTCGCCATTTACTGATATCACCCCGGCAGCAATTAGCTCGTCTGCTTTTCTACGAGAGCAAACACCAGAATTGGAAATAAATCGATTAAGACGGATAAGGCCATCGTCCGCCGCTACATGAGTCGGTTTGCTTCTTTCTCTTCTTTCGAAATTAGAGTGACGATTCGAGTATACTTTTTTTCCGTCCGAATTTTCCGAGCGATTGCGTTCACCCCTATATTCCTTATAATTACTGTCTTTATTAGCGTGTCGATTCGCGTACGCTTTTCTCCCATCAGCGTTTTGCGGACGATCTCGTTCCCCTCTGTATCCCTTATGATTACTTTCTTTTTTAAAAGCGCTCGTTTTGCCGGTTTCTCGTTTATCAAAGCCAAACCCTTTCGACTCATTGAACCTTGACGAGTCGCCGAATCCCCGTTTCGATCCGTGACGAGCGGAGCCCGCTCCCCCTGATTTTCTGCGATCGTCTGGAGAGTGGGAGCTGCGATCTTTTCGATCCTGTCTATAATCTCCTTTTTTACCCCTTGAGTTTCTGGAGTTGTCTTCACGACTGTTCCGATGTTTGTTGAATGGCATAGTTTTGAAAAATGAGCCACAAAGGTAGTGAATTTTAAATGGAAATTCTCATGTTTGTGTTTATTCTTCTTAGAGCTACCAAAAAGGCAACCCCCTTATAATCTGATGGTTCAATTTTATTTGTTGTAAAGCACTTTTGAGATGGACGCTCTGATTTTTCGTCATATTTGTGGCGTATTTGTTACAATTGAATCGTAACAGAATTCGTCGTTTATATCTCTTCTAGGCACGTTTTAACGTTAATTAACTTCCATCATACATAGAAACCTTGGTGTAGGTATGGAAAACTATGTAATTTTGGCCTGATTTTACCAAGCTACGCTGGAGGGCAGTAATTTGTGCGATGTGTCAGGTAGCAGGAAAGGGAATGAATGATTAAAAAAAGAGTATTTTGTTGTAGTGCATTGTTGACAGTTTTATTATTGTCGAATCTGTACTCAAAGAACCAGCCCGAATCTCCAGATCCTTTTAAAAAGGCTTTAGGGCACGCGATGAAAGTTAATGTTTCTGTAGCGTTAGCGGAGGCGAGTAAAAATAAATCAGATGACATTTATAGTCAACTGTCTTTCGCAGAGGAACCCATCCCACTGGAAAAAGATATTGTCAAGCAAAGATTAGATAAATATCTTAAAAGGTTTGCCTATTTAAAAAGACCAAATCAGCACATTCACAAACGAGCAACCCAATTGTTGCCAAAGATTGAGAAAATACTTACGAGTTATGGGGTGCCCGCTGACTTCAAATATATTGCTGTAGTAGAGAGTAGTTTAAATCCAAAGATTACTTCACATAAAGGAGCTGGAGGCTATTGGCAGTTCATGCCTGCGACCGCCCGTCTCTATGGGCTTAAGGTGAATGCAAAGGTCGACGAAAGGAGAGATTTGGTGAAATCGACTCATGCAGCCGCTCAGTATTTAAGCTCTCTTTATGAGGAATTCGGGGATTGGACCCTTGTTGCCGCCGCTTACAATGTGGGAAATGGCAGTCTAAGAGCTTCTTTGAGAAGACAAAAGAAGGATAACTATTATGATCTAAAGCTGAATAGTGAAACAGCAGCATTTGTCTATAAGATAATTTCTATGAAGACAATATTCGAAAATAGCTAATATACGTTGAGACAACAGTCTTCGGTGACACGTTATTAAGGAAACATTTATGTTTCCTTTTTTTGTGTCCCGACCTCAGATTCTGTCGGCAAAAAGTGATATATATTACATTTTTCCACCTCCTATTATCATTACAATGTCATGTGCGATGTTCTACTTTTGGAGCATTAACTTAATTAATGAGTATAATGCAGGTAGAGCAATTTAATTATGACAATAAAATCGTTAGAGATTTTGGTGTCGCCACGGTGGTTTGGGGAATTATAGGAATGACCGTAGGTCTGATAGCTGCCCTTCAGTTGGTGTGGCCTGAGATTAATCTGGGGCTACAATATTCAACCTTTGGTCGGATTCGTCCCCTACATACAAATGCAGTCGTTTTCGCATTCGTGGGAAACGCCATTTTTATGGGTGCTTATTATTCAATGCAACGCGTATTGAAAGCACGGATGTATAGCGATACACTAAGTAAGATTCACTTCTGGGGGTGGCAATTCATTATTATCGCTTCTGCTATCACCCTACCTTTAGGTTTGACGACCTCTCATGAATATGCGGAAATGGAATGGCCTATAGATGTGGCTATTACCATTATTTGGGTTGTTTTCGGGATCAACATGTTTGGTACTATAATACGACGGCGAGAGCGCCACATGTATGTGGCGGTTTGGTTCTATATTGCCACATTTGTCACCGTCGCAGTATTACATATTGTAAACTCAATTCAACTTCCTGTTAGCTTCTGGAAAAGCTACTACGTTTATGCAGGCGTACAAGATGCATTGGTTCAGTGGTGGTATGGGCATAATGCCGTTGCTTTTTTTCTGACTACCCCTTTTCTGGGAATGATGTATTACTTCCTGCCTAAGATGGCGAACCGTCCCGTTTATTCCTACAAGTTGAGTATACTGCACTTCTGGTCGCTCATTTTTATTTATATCTGGGCTGGGCCGCACCATTTACTATACACCTCACTGCCGAGTTGGGTGCAATCCTTGGGTGTGGTGTTTTCGATCATGTTAATCGCTCCGAGTTGGGGAGGGATGATCAATGGTTTGTTGACACTTAGAGGCGCCTGGCATAAAGTCAGAACAGAACCCACATTAAAATTTATGGTGGTGGCACTGACTTGTTATGGGATGGCAACTTTCGAGGGACCATTGCTTTCGTTGAAAAAGGTAAACGCCATTGCGCACTTTACAGATTGGATTGTCGCTCACGTCCACATAGGTGCGTTAGGATGGAACGGATTCATGACCTTTGCAATTCTGTATTGGTTAATTCCAAGAATATATAACACACCCTTGTATTCAAAAAAATTGGCCAGTGTACATTTCTGGATTGGAACTTTAGGTATTCTGTTTTATGCAATCCCGATGTATTGGGCAGCCGTCGTTCAGGGGTTAATGTGGAAGGATTTTACACCGGAAGGCGTATTGAAATACCCAAACTTTCTGGCAACCACTTTAGAGATATTACCTATGCACATGATGCGTGCTTTAGGTGGCGTGTTTTACCTGGCTGGAGTCATTATGATGACTTACAATCTTATCAAGACGGTAAAAACAGGGAAACTGGTGGCTAATGAAACGGCCGAAGCTCCAGCATTAGTTCCATTGAAGCATTTGGAGACCACGGCGCACCGTCGCCTTGAACGAAGACCCGTGTTATTTATGGTCTTAGCATTGATTGCCATATTAATCGGAGGGATTGTAGAGATGGTCCCCACCTTTACGGTCGCCAGCAATGTGCCGAAAATATCTTCTGTACAACCTTACACCGCACTTGAGCTTACTGGACGTGATTTATACATCCGTGAGGGCTGTGTGAATTGTCACTCACAGACCGTTCGGCCATTCCGATCGGAAACAGCTCGGTATGGAGAATATAGTAAGGCGGGTGAATTTGTATATGACCGACCATTTTTATGGGGTTCCAAGCGAACCGGACCTGATTTACACCGTATCGGTGGAAAATATCCGCATAAATGGCATTATGACCATATGTTGGATCCGACGATTACTTCCCCAGGTAGTATCATGCCTCCATATCCGTGGTTATTTACGCAAGATATTAGTTATAAATACCTCAATAGCAAAATGAATGCTATGAGAAATTTAGGGGTTCCTTACACGGACGACGAGGTTGATAACGCTATAGAACACGCCATGGCACAAGCTGAAGATATTGCAAAGGATCTTCAAGCCAGTGATCTAGAGGTGGATGGAAGCAAAGAAATTATAGCGATGATCGCATATCTTCAACGACTGGGTACAGATATAAAAGCTAAACCCATCGCTGAGACTACTGAAGAAACTAATAATCAATAAAAATATGTGGAAGCAAATCACAAACTTACACGGTGATGAGATATACCTTATCATTTCGTTATTGATCTTTTTAAGCTTTTTTATTGTTGTGTCGATTATGTTGGTCGCCATGAAAAGAAGCTTCATTGACTACATGAAGGCATTGCCACTTGAGGAGACGGAAGAAGAAGTTGAGCATTTATCTGAATCGAAACCCTTATGAATTTATTAGATATTATTGGCGGGCTTTTCCCAAATACGATAGCTTTTTACATTGCCGGGAATGTTTTTGCGGATATCCTGTATATATCCATATTAATTGTGATGATCGCAATTTTAGCTGCTGCTCTTAGCATCAATCAAGCGATGCGCTCCGTTCTCCGACTAACGAATCCGAAAGTTCTGAAGGAAGAGCAAAATGCAGCGACAGCGCGGAGAATAGTTAGGAAAAAGTATTGGTCAGACGCGTGGAACTATTTTATGGGGCTTAAGCCTATTGAACAGGAAAAGAGTTTAATCATTGATGATCATCAATACGATGGCATCGTCGAACTGGATAACCCTATTCCTGTCTGGTTTAATGCTCTTTTTTATTCTACAGTCGTCTTTGCTGTCGCCTACCTTTTGATTTATCATGTGTTGGGATGGGGATTAAACCAGGACCAAGAGTACGAAAACGAAATGGCGCGAGCGGAACTTGCTAAAAAAGAATACCTGTCAAAGACCGCTAATTTGTTCGATGAGCATACCATAGAACCGGACGAATCCGGGTCACTCGCTCGTAACGGAGAGCCACTTTTTGCCACGAATTGTGCAGCCTGCCACGGAATGGTCGGAGAAGGGGGAATCGGACCTAATTTAACGGATAGGTTTTGGATTCACGGCGGAGAAATTAAGGATGTTTTCAGAACAATAAAATACGGCGTTCCAGAAAAAGGGATGGTGCCATGGGAGCAGACGTTGACACCGGGTCAAATTGCCGAGCTCAGTAATTATATTTTGTCATTGCGAGATACGCGCCCTCCGAATGCTAAGGGGGCCGAGGGGGTGGAAGTAGCAGCATATGAAAATGAACGCAATCCCGCTCCAGCAAATGGTGAAGAGCGTGCTGCAGCTGTAGGCGAAGGTAACGGTTAATACATAAGGATGAAAAGTACAGCTAAACAAGATCGTCAACCCGGACAAAAAGCGGGACGAAGATGGATTTATGCAAAAAAGCCAAAAGGGCCACTTTATTTCTACCGTCAAATAGTTGGCTATACGTTGCTGTTGTTTTTCATAGCGGCTCCTTTTATAAAGATTGATGGCAATCCGTTCTTGAAATTTAATGTGCTAGAGGCTAAGTTTTCAATATTTGGAAACCTGTTTTATCCTCAAGATTTCCATATTTTTCTCTTTGGCATGTTAATTATTTTGGTATGCATTGTCCTTTTCACTGCTGTCTACGGACGAGTTTGGTGTGGATGGGCCTGCCCACAAACGATCTTTATGGAACTTGTTTTTCGGCGTATCGAATATTTCATCGAGGGGGATTGGAAGCAGCAGCAAAAATTGAATAACGGTCCGGATTCGGATATCAGGGCAATTAAGAAACTAGTCAAGCACTTGGTTTTTCTATTGATTTCCTTTGCGATCTCGAATTTGTTTTTGGCTTATATCATCGGAGTTGATGCGCTGTATCAAATCGTAAGGGAGCCAATTCATCAACATCTCGGTGGGTTTCTTGCCATTTGGGTGTTCACGTTGGTGTTCTATTTTGTTTTTGCATACGTTCGTGAAATTGTTTGTACTCGGATCTGTCCGTATGGCCGCCTGCAAAGTGTATTACTGGATGATCACTCGGTAACCGTCGCTTATAATGTAGCACGAGGAGAACCGCGAAGGAAACGAAAGAAGGACGGGAGACAAGAATGGAGCGGTGACTGCATTGATTGTCAATTATGTGTACATGTTTGCCCTACCGGTATCGATATTCGGGACGGCATGCAGGTGGAATGCGTGTCTTGTACCGCCTGTATTGACGCCTGTGACGCCGTGATGGAAAAGATCCAGAGACCCAAGCGATTGATCGGTTTTTATACCCCATCACAAGCAGAAGGCGAGATCTCGCAAGTGACGGAAAAGAGAAGGAATACACGTCCGTACATCTATACGGCATTACTTTTTGCGTTGACAGCGGTATTTGGATTATTGATTTTCAGTAGATCGGATGTAGAAGGCCGTTTGTTTCGTGCAAAAGGCAGTGGATACCAAATGCGAGATGACGGAACGGTCATCAATCTGTATTCGCTTGAATTAATGAACAAAACTACAGAAAACATGGAATTTGAATTGGAGAGCGGGACCGAAGGCATTCGTCTTGAGTTGGTGAATCCGATGTTTAATTTAGAGGGGGAAGGAAGTGCGAAAATGGGTCTATTTTTAGTCGCCGATAAAGAGGCCTTTTCCACCTATAAAACGGAGGTGAAAGTTCACATTATTTCTGAAAACAAAATTTTAAAGACAATGGAGACGACTTTTATCGCACCTCCTTTACGTTAATATTTATGAGTTGGGGATATAAAATTATCATTGGACTTGGAGCATTTATGCTTTTTATTCTAAGTGCGGGCGTGTACATGGTTACACAGGATTCAGATGAATTGATTGAATCTGACTACTATGAAAAATCTCTCCATTATGATGAAATCTACATGAAACATCAGCAAATGCTTACGGATAAAGCGAGCCCGGTGGTGGCGCTGATTAATGATACCCTACTGATTGATTTTAAGCATAAGAAAAATGAAGGCGTATTGCGTTTTATGCGAGCAGACAACAAGGAGTTGGATCGATCTGTCCCATTTGCTACTAGTAATTATCATTTTAGCTTGCCCATCGGTACGTTTAAAGACGGTAAATGGAACTTGATCATTGATTGGAAAAGCGAAAAAACGAGCTATCAATTGGAAGAAATACTGTATAAGGACTGATATGACCTATTTTCATTTGGCATTTTTTATGGGGCTCTTAGGAAGTATGCACTGTGCAGTTATGTGCGGTCCGTTATTGATTGCCGTACAAGGGGGCGCATCGGTTACGTGGAGAAACACATGCAACAAGTTGCTTTATCAATCAGGCCGGATTTTTACCTATGGTTTGCTCGGGCTCTTCTTTGGATTGTTTGGCGTTTTGGCCAGCATGCAGGGCTGGCAACAGCGTTTCAGTTTAATCACTGGAGTTTTCTTACTTGTATTGGGTGGTCTGCAGATTTTCGCGAAACGCTCGAGCTGGATAAGTAAGGTTCAGAGCCGTGCGGTACAGCCTTTCGTACGGATAATGTCAAGATGGTTGTTCAGTCCTGGTGGAACCTTTCTTTCGGGTATGGTGAACGGACTCCTTCCATGTGGAATGGTGTATATGGCGCTAGCTAGTGCAGTAAATGCGGCGTCGATTACGGATAGTTTTTTGTTCATGCTTGTTTTCGGTTTAGGTACCTTACCTCTACTATTACTGTTTTCATTTATTGGTAATTCGAATACGTTATTTTTAAAAAATAACTTCGCAAACCTACTTCCCATTCTTTATTTAATTATGGGCTGTTGGTTTATTTTACGAGGTGCTAACTTAGATATCCCCTACCTGAGTCCGCTGTTGAACGTTGACGGTGCTTTGAACTGTGCTTAATGCAGTGCTGGTTAATTTTAATATAGATTTTCGTTCATATCTGTTTTCTTTCTTATCTTGGATATGGCGTGTCAGTAACCGCCGTAGAACCCATATTGAGAAATTGAACCACTGATGGAAGAGCACATAAGAACGGTTGTTGATTTTCTGAACCAATGGGGATGGATTCCCATGTTGATTGTGTACGTCGGTGTGATTGTCACGATCTTGATTGAAAATCGAAATCCGACTAAGACCATATCATGGGTTTTGGTAATCGTGTTTTTACCCTTTCTTGGACTAATTCTTTATTATTTATTTGGCCAGAAATTTTCTAGGGTACAAAAGCTCAAGAAAATCAATCAAGAACAGGCCAGCAAACTCACTCGTGAGTTTAAAAGATTGGAACCGAAAATGGAGCTTTCTCTTCAAAATATTCAAGAGCGTATCGGCGATTTTTCACGGGTTTACGCCTACTTGAAGAACGAAAGACTTTCCACACCTACCTTGACCAATGAGGTTAAATTATTGGTGAATGGGGAAGAGAAATTCCCTATTTTTCTGGATGATTTAGAACAAGCTCAGCATTCCATTCACCTGGAATACTACATATTCGATCTCGATGAAATTGGGAAGAAAGTATTGGATGTTTTGGAGCGTAAGGCGGAACAAGGCGTTCGGGTGCGCGTGATTGTCGATAGTTTCGGCTCACCGAAATTGGTCCGGAGCATGCGAAAGAACAAAACCACGAAGATAGAGTTTCAGGCTTTTTTACCGGTTACGTTTAGTTCGTTAGCAAATAGCAATTATAGGAACCATCGAAAAATAGCCGTCATTGATGGGAAGGTTTGCTACATCGGCGGAATCAATATTTCGGATCGCTATATCAATCCGAATTCCTTCGGGTTATATTGGCGGGATACTTCTGTGCGAATCGTAGGAAGTATTGGGACCATGTTTCAGATTAGTTTTTGGAACTCTTGGAACCAAACGGATGGCGAATCTTTCTCCTTAGATGGAGGATATTTACATACGCATTTTCCTCAGGTGGAACGCGATACAGCCGTAGCGCTGGCTTCGAGTGATCCAGGATCAATAGGACCGTTTAATATGGAGGCCCTATTGATTAGTATTGGTGAAGCGAATCGGAGTATTAAACTGTGTAGTCCCTATTTTATTCCTACGGATCAATTGGCAACTGCATTAAAATCCGCTGCAGCGGCAGGGGTTGAGGTCGAGTTGATGATCCCGTCCCGAGGTGATTCGTGGATTGTCCAACATGCATCCCTGTCTTTTCTAAAACCCCTGCTAGAGCGTGGTGTCAAAGTGTATTTGTATGACAAGGGTTTTTTACATGCGAAAACTTCAGTGATCGACGGTCAGATAGCTTATGTGGGTACGATGAATTTAGATATACGAAGTTTTTACATCAATTATGAAGTGTCCGCAGTAATTTCTAATGAGGCTTTTTGTTTGCAGCTAGATCAACAGTTTGATCTGGATAAAAAAGACAGTATATTGATTACATTGGACGAATGGAGCAAGCGAAAAACGTGGAAACGCGGCGTCGATTCGGTGTGTCGCCTCCTAGCCCCGCTACTTTAAACTGCAATTTGTCAAAAATAGTTTTCGCCTTCCGGACTTCTGTAAAAAATCGATATATTTAGCTTTTTCAAAACTATATATACATGAAGGTAGCGAGTTCCTTATTCATCTGTTTTTTTGCCATAATCTGTCTTTCGTCGGTCACGCTTGCTCAAGATAAGCCAGCCGTACCCATCAATACTGCAGTCGAGAACGTCCAAAAATACTTTTCTGTATATCCTGTAGAAAAACTTCATTTACACTTTGATAAACCGTATTATGCGGTAGGGGATACGCTGTGGTTTAAGACGTATTTAAATACCAACTTGTTTAATTACGAGCCGAGCAAAGTAGCTTATGTGGATATCATTAACGGCAGAGACTCGCTAATGCAGACACTCCGTGTACCATTGGAGAAGAATAGCGGTAAGGGATATTTGGTGCTCGATCCTCAATACTGGTCGCAAGATAACTACAGATTTCGAGCTTATACCAAATGGATGATGAATTCAGATGCGAATTACTTTTTCAACAAAGTGATACCGGTAGGGGATGTGATCAATAAGAAGCTTTCTGGAAACGTGGAGTTTAAGCAAGATGGTCGGCGTACCCAGGCACGTATTCAGTTTCGGGGTCGAGAAGGAAACTTGCTGGGTGGTCGAAGGATAAATTGGGAGGCAAACGATGGTTGGGATGTATTTGACAAAGGGCGCGCCCAAACCGACGAAATGGGATGGGTGACCATAGCGCTCAACAATAAGGATAGTGATAAGTTCAAGAACGGCCGGATCGTTGTTAAGCTCGACGATACAGAAACATTGGTTGGGGAGTATGCATTAGCAAATGCTTTTCAGGAGAAAGATTTTCAAGTTTTCCCCGAGGGTGGTGATTTGCTTTCTGGCGTCGCAAAGAAAGTTGCTTTCAAAGCGATCTTTTCTAACGGAAAAGGCGTGTCGGTTAAAGGGAAGATTATTGATAGCAAGAAAAATGAAGTCGCTTCATTCGAGGATCTTGGGATGGGAATGGGATACTTTTCGCTTATACCATCGTCTGGAGAAAGTTATCAAGCCGTCGTTGAATTCGAAGATGGGGAAGAGCGTACGTTTGATTTGCCTGAAGTAGTCGATGATCGTATTAATCTCGTCGCGGCATCTCAGGATGAGGAATATATCCATTTGGGTTTAGTGACCAATGACGAATATTTCAATGTCATTCAGAATAAGCCATATTACGTTTTTGGACATCTTAACGGACATCTGATTTATGCAGCGCAAGCATCGATTAAAAGTCCTGCCGTGTCGATTCGAGTGCCATTAAAGGAATTGCCAAACGGGATTGTTCAACTCACCTTGTTGACACCTGATGGAGAGCCAGTCTCTGAGCGATTGGTATTTATAGAAACACAAGATTTGATTGATATCACGGTATCTACAGACCGCGAGAGTTATAATAGGAAAGATCCGGTTAAGATGAAGCTCCAATTCGACACGCATTTAGATAGTTTGCCTGCCAATTTTTCGGTAGCGGTCACCGATGAGGTCAAAGTACCAAGTAACGACGACCATGACAAAGGAATTGTAAGCCAAATGTTGCTAGCCTCCGATATTAAAGGATATGTGGAGAAGCCAAATTATTATTTCAATTCGGAAAATGAAAATCGACTTGAGGCATTGGATGCACTGATGATGACACAGGGATTCCGGCGATTTGATTATCAGGATCTGATTGCAGGGCGACTTCCGGAGGTGAAGTTTATGCCGGAACAAGGCATAACGATTTCCGGCGTACTGCGTCAAAATAACGGACGCGTGCAGTCCAATGGTGGTTTGCTTTTATCTATTCCAGGAGCAGCCATCAAAAAAGATGCGTACACCGATAATCAAGGCCGATATGCATTCGAGAATCTGGTTTTTCAAGACTCATTAAAGGCAACGCTTAATGCACGAGGCAACGATAATTATAGGGATTTGGTTATTACGCTAGATCCAACTTATTTTCCAGATATAGATGCCAACAACCCCAACGAAGCTGCAGCTGTCCAAAATATCGATGAAAATCTAGCGTCGTATCTGGACAATAGCCGCAAGGAGTTCCGCACGTCAAATCTAATAGAAGAGGTGGTGGTGACTGCGTCGATGGAAAAGAAACAGACGAGTCGAGACTTTTCGGCGCTGACTGGATTATCCATGCCGGAACATCGCATTGAGGGAGATCGATTTGCTGGTTGTAATGTGTTGAGTATGTGTTTAAATACGTTACTGACTGGGGTTACCTATGATGTCAACACGCAGAAATATTACGTGACTCGAAACTACAATCAAGGGAGCCGTGTTCCAGTGCAGTTTTTCCTCAATGGAATGCCCATTGATGAGCCGTCTATTAACGCTATCCAAGTTTCGGAAATAGAGGCTATAGAAATTTTCCTTCGCGATGATTTAGGGACGGTTCGGAATATCTATCAGAATGATGGTGTAGTCTCCATCATTACTAAGAAGGAACAAAAGCAACCGCGCATGACCTTGTCGGAGATTGAAGCGATGTTGCCAAAATCCAATGTGATTGATTTTCACCCACTGGGATACGTTAAGGAACGGAAATTCTATGAGCCGAAGTATGAAACGCCGGATTCGAAAAACACCAACGATTATAGAACAACCATTTATTGGAATCCGGATATCCAGATTGACGAAAATGGTGAAGTCGAACTTGAATTCTACAATGCCGATGGAAATGGAAAATACAAAGTGGTAGTGGAAGGGAATGATTTGAGTGGCAATGTCGGGAGGAAAGTTTATTATTATAATGTGAATTAGCACAAACGGCACGAGCGAATTAGACAGGAGACGGTGTATCGTCTCCTTTTTTTGTGAAATGCGGTGGGATGAGTGGGCTTTTACGTTACATCAGCATATTTCTAATGCGTTTTAAACAAGCGCAGCACAGTCGTATGTGAAGCTGCGATTGCCTCAGAAAGGTTTGGGCAGCATCGGGGCATTAAGCTTCAGTCAGCCAGATCGATGTATCTCGATCCGTTTCTTATTTCTGGCTCTAGCAACATTTGAATTAAATTCAGGAAGGGGTGTCAGCGTTTAGTACTGGCTTAGCCCGATCCGATGACTCCAGCTCGAGCTCAGTTTGTTGAACGAGAACGGCGTAAGAGGATGGCTGTATACCGTACCCATACCGTGTTGCATAGGCTTTCGTAAATTCGGCGCCGAAATAAAGAATGGCGGCCGAATAATAAACCCAAGCCAAGAGAATAATGATAGACCCCGCAGCACCGTAGGATGAGGCCGTCATGTTTTTGCTTAAGTATATAGATATAAGGTATTTGCCGAGCATAAATAACAGGGCGGTGAAAAGTGCGCCACCCATGATGTCTTTCAATCTTACTTTTGCGTCGGGAAGGAATGCATAGATGGTTGCAAATAAAGCAGAGATGACCAAATAGGTAATGGCGGTATTGATCCAGCCGATGAGATCGACGTTCAGCCCCACCATAAATTGATTAAAATAGTCGGTCATAATTCCAATAGCGCTACTGATTAGTAAGGAGGCCATTAAAAGAAAAACGAGGCCTAGAATCATGGAAAACGAGATCAAACGATTAATTATGATTTTTAACCAACCTTTTTTTGGTTTGGGTTTCACTTTCCAAATGGTATTGATGGAGTTTTGGATATCTACAAAAATCGTAGTCGATGTAAACATTAACGTGCCTGCACCAACGATAATGCCGATGTTTGATTGACTATCCAATGATAAATTATGAACAGCGGATTCAAGAAGCGAGGCGATGTCACGACCGAAAAGTTCATTCAGCTCCTCGACCACTTGATTTCTCGCTTCCTCACTGCCGTCCAAGGCGTATCCATAAAAAAAGCCCAATGCCCATATCAGAATGAGCAATAGAGGTCCGATTGAAAACACAGTATAATAGGCTAATGATGCACTCATTTTCATACACCGGTCGTCAGCGAATCCGTTTACCGCTTGCATAATTAACTGCCAGAACTCTTTTATCTTGGTCTTTATCGTTTGAAGCATTTTTTAGTCCGTGTAAATAGCTTGGATAAGCTCTTCGTGTTTTTGTAGTATCACTTTTCTTTTTAAGCTAAGTTTTGGCGTCAATTCGCCGCCATCTATCGTCCATTCCGTGGGCAATAGCTCGAATTTCTTTATTTGTTCCCAATGACCGAAGTTCGCCATTGATGAGGTGATAATGTGATCGTATTTATCTTTAACCTCTTGCAATTCGATTAGCTTCTCGTTGGTCTCCGCGCTGAGGTTTTTGCGCGTGGCCCACTTTTTCAGTTCGTCAAATGCGGGCACAATCAACGCGGCTGGGAACCGTTGATTTTCCCCCACTACCATCACTTGTCCCACCAGAGGGGATTCCATCAGCTTATTCTCCAATACCTGAGGCGCGATATATTTGCCTCCGGCGGTCTTGAACATTTCTTTTTTGCGATCAGTAATGCGTAAAAAGCCGTCGGGAGTGAGCTCTCCGATATCGCCCGTCATTAAATAGCCGTCCTCAGTGAATGCTTCCCGTGTTGCATCATCATTCTGGAAATACCCGGAACTTACACTGGGCCCCTTAACCAATATTTCACCGTCTGTGGCAATTTTTACGTCTAAATTGTTTAGTACTCTACCAACCGTTCCGAACTTGACATCCTCGGCGCGCCACGAATTCACTGCGATTACGGGTGAAGTTTCTGTTAACCCATATCCTTCCAACACCTTAATGTCCGCCGCCCAGAAAATCCGTGCCAACCGCTCTTGGAGCGCAGCTCCGCCCGAAATAATCAATTTAATGTTTCCGCCCAAAGCCTCTTGCCATTTGGAAAAGACCAACTTTCGGGCGATACCCAATTTCAGTTTGTATATCGCTGAGTTTCTATTCGGTTCCTTGAACTGATGGCCTAGGTTTAGCGCCCAGAAAAATATCGCTCGCTTGATCCCAGAAAGTGCACTGCCTTTCTCGACGACTTTATCGTATACTTTTTCCAAAACGCGTGGAACGGTGGTAAATAAGTCCGGTTTGACGTCATTAATATCCGCTACGATATTGTCCAGATTCTCTGCATAAAAAACCTGGACACCTTTCGAGAAATAAAGGTAAACAACCATGCGTTCAAAGATATGACATAATGGTAAAAAACTCAGTGCTTTTTTGTACTCGGAGGTTAGTAAATGATTGCTGGCTTCCACATTACTGATGATATTGGCGTGGGACAGTAACACTCCTTTGGGTTTGCCGGTCGTTCCCGAGGTGTAGATCAATGTGAGGAGATCATCAGACAATACAGCGTTTCTATAGGAGTCCAGATCATGATCCTGTTGCCGGCCTAAGTCTACTACTTCTTGAAAATGTGAATGCCCCGAAACTTTGTCAAAGGTGAAGATGTCTATATGGAGGCTGTTCGTATCTAAAGCCAACTTCATTTTGTTGACTAGATCATCGTTACTGACAAAGATCATCTTTACATCCGCATCGTTGAGTATAAATACCAAATCCGCGTCCGATAATGTGGGGTATAAGGGAACTGTTGCAATGCCCAGTTGGTTACACGCGAAGTCTACGAAATTCCATTCCGGACGATTGCCAGACATGATCGCAACCCGATCGCCTTTTGAAAGGCCCTTGGCAATCAGTCCTTGGCTTAGTAAATCAACGGTATCAACAAACTCTTGGGTAGAGTAGGTTTTCCAGCCCGATCCCTCTCGACAGGCTACCATTTGGTCTTTAGCATACTTTTGTTGATAGCTAATCAGTATATCGTGTAGTTTTTGATAGTTGTCCATAATTGTCCCCCGTGTGTTGATGTAATCGTCAGCATAATGTCCATCCGCTATCATAACAAAGTTGCGTATGATCGCGATGTGGCCCATTTATTTGGTAATCGTATCTGAGTAAAAGATAGTAAATTTCTAACAGATTAAATTGAAATATTTGAAAAACGATGGTCGTTTGACTTGGTAAACAGACGCATCCACTTAAACAGGATGGAGATTGACAAGATTAATTATTCTGATTTTTTAATTCGATCGGCCGAATTAAAAAAATGAAATAGTGTCTTGATTATAGACGGGCGAAGTATACTCATATATAGGATTTAACAACATTCGACAAAGTAAGTATACCGAAAACCTATTTTACACGTTTAAAAATTAATGGTATTTTTGAACAATTAAATAAAAGAAATTCATGAGAAAAATCTTACTATTCACTTTTGTATCGATCCTGGCTTTATTGGCTTCTGTCGAACCTTCAAAAGCCCAATTGCAAAGTCGACATGCTGTAGGTGCCCGATTTGGATCAGCCACTGGTATCGCATACCGATACACCATGACCCCTGACCGAGCGCTAGAGGGCATTATGAGTATTCAGAGCAATTCGGAATACAGTCGTTTTCGTTTAGTTGGATTGTACGAGTACCACTTGCCACTATATGAAGATTTTTCATGGTTTTGGGGATTTGGAGGGAGCGTGGGATCCTATACCAGAAAACCATTTACCAATGCAGAGGGCAATCGGTTTGATAAATATTCGGAAATGGCATTGAGTATCGACGGTATTGCCGGAGTGGAGTATCAGATCCCATCAGCACCAATTGCGTTAACCTTGGACATTAAACCTTATTTTGACTTTTTGCAAGAGAGCGGATTCAGAATTTGGGATGGAGTAGGCTTTTCCATTCGCTACACGTTTCAGTAGCAGTCTCAATTTATATGAAAATGCTGTATTCATTACGAACACAGCATTTTTTATTTTGAACCGTTAGACACGTCACTTCCTAGCACTTAGAACTCTATTTTGTCTCGTTTAGAGATAACCAAAGCTGCCCTAAGCGTTTCTCCGCCGCTGTAGCAGCCGGATTTCGCTCTATGCTATAAGACGTTTTTCTGTTGGGCTTAAGACGCACGGGAATTTCTCTAATCAGACCATCCCTAGAAATTAGAAACTCAATGTGATCGCCTACTTGACGCCGTTTTAGTAACGCGTCCAATTCTCGACCGTCAGGGTCGACCCGCAATCGATCAAAAGCAATAATTTCATCGTCTACGTTTAAGCCATCCTCCCAAGCAGCCGAGTCCCTCTCTACCGATTTTACTATTAGCCGTCCGTCTTGAGATATACACTTCATTCCGATACTTGGGGCGGTATTGCCTGCGTTGTCATCGATGAGTTGATAGCCCACCAAATTAAAATAGGCATTGTAATCCAAGTCTTCGGTATCGTGTGCTGCGGTAAAAATTGCATGAAGGGACACACCGCTTACTTGCTCGGCTAACTCTTGAAACTCGGTTTCTGCCACTCCTCTGTTTTCTATAATATAGTATTGATTATAGGCCGCTTGGAGTACTTGATCGAGTCGTTTTCGGCCATCTGTCATGGCGAGAATATAAATATCCAATATCGCGGCCAACATGGCGCCTTTATTATAATAAGAGATGCTTGTATTAGGCGAGTTTTCGTCCGGACGATAATGCTTAATCCACGCATCGAAGCTCGCTTGTGCAGCCGATTGGACTTGGTGACCAGGTCGGTTCAGGACCACGTTGAAATCGGTAGCCAATGCAGCGAGATATTCCTCTTCATTGAAAAAACCACAACGTCGAATAATCAGGTTGTCATAATACGCGGTGAATCCTTCAAATATCCACAATAGGCGGGTGTAATTTTCCTGTTCATAATCAAAGGGACCCAGCGCGTCCGGACGCAAACGCTTGACATGCCAGAGGTGGAAATATTCGTGAGCAATTAAACTGAGAAAATTAGTATAGCCGGATGTTGATTGATAATTGTCTCTCGAGGTGGCTAACACTGTAGAGTTCAGGTGTTCCAATCCTCCGTGTGCATTTTGGTAATTGTGGGTTATGAACAGGTAATAATCATTTGGATTAGTTCCCCATATTTCGGTCTCTACCTCCACAATCTTACGGATATCTTTACTTAAACGCTCCTTATCGTATTCGGCCGTTCCGACCATTGCGAATTCATGTGGTATACCCGCCGCATCAAAAGTCCAGGTATCTTGATTCCCAATTTCTAAGGGAGAGTCGTATAAAATATCGAAGTTTTCTGCACAATACGTATTCTTTTGATCCGGGAGAGGAATCAACCCCGTGGAGATCTTTGACCAGTTTTCAGGAAGCATCACCTTCACCGTTGCGGGAAGGTGTAAGTGCTGGGCTACATATAAAAATGTGGCCGCAGAACTGAGGAATGCGTGACTCTCATCAATAAAGTTAGTACGTACAGACCGTTCGAATCCGTATATCTTATACCGTACGATAGTGGTGTTCGATGGATTGATTAGTCGCCACGTATTCTTTTCCGTTTTCTCCACATCGATGCGCCGGTGATGTTCATCTGAGGCGGTCAGTTGTTCGACGTGTCTCGCGAATTCTCGAATCAAATACGATCCTGGTGTCCATGCCGGCATTTTTAAGTCTACAGCGCCGGCGGTTAGACCAACCAATGTCATTTCTACTTCTACATAATGTGCTTTTGGCTCTTTAAAAGAGACGACAAAATCTATTTTCTCTAAGCTCATGAATGATTTTAAATTTAAAAAGGGAATCGATATGTCCGACTCCCTTATTTCTTATTTCCTGATATACTCTTGGAAAGTATAATCGTATGCGTGCTTCTCGTCCTTATTGTGGGTAACGCTGGAGATCAGTTCCCAGTGGTCGGGAGAAAGCTCTGGAAAAAAAGCATCTGCATCTTCGATGTTGGTGTGTACTTTCGTAAGTAAAATGCGGTCAACCAGGTCCATTGCTTGACTATAAATTTGGGCACCTCCAAGGATGAATATTTCTCGCTCATCTCGGCAATACGTCAACACCTCCTCTAAACTATTGGCCACATCAACCCCTTCCCGTATGAGGCCTTCATCTCGACTAATCACAATGTTCCTTCGACCAGGTAGTGGCGAGCCGATGGAATCAAAGGTCTTTCGCCCCATAACGATGGAGTGATCCATGGTTTGCTCCTTAAAATATTTAAAGTCGTTTGGAAGATGCCACGGCATTTGGTTCTTGCGTCCAATGGCTCTGTTTTCAGAAGCTGCAACGATTATAGTTAATTTGGTACTGCTCATTTTTGATGTGTTAAACGGCGACGGGTGCTTTGATATGTGGGTGATACGTGTAATCTACGAGCTCAAAATCCGTATAGGAAAAGGCAAATATATCTTTGATTTCAGGATTGATCCGCATGGTGGGCAGTGCTTTGGGCGTCCTAGATAATTGCAATTCGGTCTGTTCGAAATGATTACTATAGATATGTGCGTCCCCCAATGTATGGATAAATTCAGCTGGCTGCATGTCACAGACCTGAGCTACCATCATGGTAAGTAGGGCGTATGAAGCAATGTTAAAGGGAACACCTAAAAAGATGTCTGCGCTACGTTGGTACAATTGACAAGACAATTGGGGCTTCATGATCCCTTTTTCAGGTTGTGCAGGCGCAACGTAAAATTGAAAGATCGCGTGGCAGGGAGGAAGTGCCATTTTAGAGATCTCGGCTACGTTCCAAGCAGAGACGATAATTCGTCTCGAATCTGGCGTAGTTTTTAACTGATCGATGACTTGACGGATTTGATCGATGGACTGGCCGTCAGGGCTCGGCCAAGACCGCCATTGGGACCCATAGACAGGGCCCAAATTTCCATCCTCGTCCGCCCACTCATCCCAAATACTTACACCATTTGTTTTTAAATAGTCGATATTCGTATCGCCTTTTAAGAACCAGATCAACTCGTGTATAATGGAGCGCAGATGTAATTTTTTCGTTGTCACTAAAGGGAACCCCTCTTGTAAATTATAACGCATTTGATACCCAAATACGCTTTTCGTTCCAGTGCCGGTACGGTCGGTCTTTTCCACCCCGTTGGTGTAAACGTGCTGAAGTAAGTCTAGATACTGTCTCATGGTGATCCTTGTGATTCCTTAGCAACGAAGATACCCTTTTTAGCGCATTTGGAAACCACCTTTTTTTCAATAGGTTATATTTTGGCTGATTTTGTGTATTTTTGCAAAATATTATGGGAAAAAAAGTAGCTTTCTATACACTGGGTTGTAAACTGAATTTTTCAGAAACCTCATCAATCGGTAGATTGTTTAAGGACGCAGGTTATCAGGTCACTGCTTTTAATAGCGAGGCCGATATTTACGTGATCAATACCTGCTCGGTAACCGATCATGCCGACCGAAAATGTCGTAAAGTGGTTAAGGAAGCACTGAAGCATTCTCCTAACGCCTACATCACGATCGTAGGTTGTTACGCACAGTTGAAACCCCAGGAAATATCGGGAATACCAGGTGTAGATATGGTGTTAGGAGCTGCTGAAAAGTTTAACATAATCGAGCATATCAATGATTTGACCAAAACAGACAAAGCCGTTATTCACAATGCACCCATAACAGAAACTCAACAATTTGTTTCGGCATTTTCAATCGGAGATCGGACACGTACTTTTTTGAAGGTTCAAGACGGTTGCGACTACTCGTGTACTTTTTGTACGATTCCCTTAGCTCGTGGTGAAAGTCGATCCGGTAAAATTGAAGATATCGTGGCACAGGCGGAAGAAATTGCCGCCTCTGGTGTCAAGGAAATTGTTCTAACAGGCGTCAATATAGGTGATTTTGGTATTTTGGATGGGAAGAGACAAGCTCGATTTGCAGACTTGGTAAAAGCATTAGATGAGGTCGAAGGAATTGATCGGATCCGCATTTCAAGTATCGAACCGAATCTGTTAACAAATGAAATTATAGAAGTTGTTGCGCAGTCAAAACGCTTTGTGCCGCATTTTCATATGCCATTACAGTCCGGTAGTAACAAAGTCTTAGCACAGATGCGTAGACGATACAAAAGGGAGTTGTATGCCGAGCGCGTAGCAAAGATCAAAGCACTCATGCCGCAATGCTGTATTGGTGTCGATGTTATCGTTGGCTTTCCCGGAGAAACGAGAGACGATTTTATCGACACGTACAATTTTATAAACGAACTGGATATATCCTATCTTCACGTCTTCACGTATTCAGAGCGTGAAAATACGATTGCTGCACAAATGGAGGGAGCTGTTCCCGGTGCCCAGCGAAGCGATCGAAGTAAAATGTTACACATTTTGTCAGAAAAAAAACGAAGAGCGTTTTATGAAACACAAATAGGTAGCGATGGACTAGTGCTTTTCGAAGGAGATATCAAGGATGGCTATATGCATGGGTTTACTAAAAATTACGTAAAAGTTCGTACACCGTACGACCCGCTATTGGTTAATGAGATCGTACCCGTCAAGTTAGTGGCCCTTACTGATAGTGGGGAAGTCGACGTGCAGGAATTAAAAGAAGAACTTGTGCATTAAGGGCTTCCGAATGATGCCGCGAAACGGTTAGCAAAAAGTCTTTACCTTTTATTGGAGGTGATTCTGATGCGCCACGGCGCCTGTTTACTCGGTGCCGATTCTCAAAATGCGGACAAAAACCTCGAATTCTTTATGCAATGCTATTGCAAAGCCATAATTCTTATTGTCACTTGTTTTACACCGCTTAAAGCGGGTGAGACATTTTCGTTGTCACATAAAAAATGCCCATAGAACGTATTTAACTTCTTAGGGCACGTTTTATGATAACATCTTCTTTTATTGTGGATGGCTCGCGTACATCTTACGTGTTTCTACGCCGGAATAAGTCGAATTCTGTGTGCAGACGTAATAGCTTAAATGTCGAGCTTAATAATTCATTT
>DXCW01000220.1 GCA_019115805.1 Candidatus Sphingobacterium stercorigallinarum | reverse complement strand
TTATCCACTCCGGAAAATATCGAACAACTACGAGCGGACTATGCGGAATTCTACAATAACAAGCACTATTACCGGTGCAATTCGATGACCGACATTATCGAATTGAACGTGAAAAGTGTCATTCGACAAGTGCAGCTTTAACGAATACGTTTTTGATTATCTTTTACAAAAGCCTCCCAACCCGCATAACTTTTTCCTGTGGGACCTTGGTTTTGTTGAAAGGAGTGACAAACTGCGACCGCCAACCCATCGGTTGCATCTAGAAATTCCGGCGTTTCCTTGAATTTCAATAAGGTCTGTAGCATCGCTGCGACTTGCTCTTTACTTGCGTTTCCGCTGCCGGTAACCGACTGTTTAATCTTCCGTGGTGAATATTCGAAAATGGGTAGATCGGCATGTAGTGCTGCGGCCATCGCCACACCCTGTGCGCGTCCTAATTTCAGCATCACTTGAACGTTCTTTCCATAGAAAGGAGCTTCTAAGGCAACACAATCCGGCTTGTACTGCTCCACCAATGCACTGACTTTTTTAAAAATGCGTTGCAATTTTAAAGCATGATCATCCAGGTGTCCGAGCTTAATTACGCCCAAGCTAATTAGGGATATTTCACGATTAACTTCTTTCAATACACCATATCCCATGAGCACAGTTCCAGGATCGATGCCTAAAATAATGCGCTCTTTCGCCTTCTGTTTTTGCATAATGCAAGTATACGATTTTCTAAAGATTAGCTTGGAGACGGGTTAATTAATTAAAAAATTGTTAAAATTGTGGAATCTTAATGAAATTGACGAAAACGCAACGCAAATATCTCAATCTTTTAATCAAAATTGCCATCGTGGCTCTAGCGATGTGGTTTGTTGTTTCGAAAGTAAACAATCAAGAAAGCCTTCTGAAGTTTAAACACCTCGTTCGTCAGCTGGATCACCTGACTACTGGACTGGTCTTGGGGACTGTGGTGCTGATGATGTTTTTAAATTGGCTACTGGAGATCGTGAAATGGCGATATTTGAGTCGGAGATTGGAACCGCTGAGCCTTTGGAAAGCTACCAAGTCGGTGTTTTGCGGGTTGACTTGGGCCATATTCACCCCCAACCGAATCGGTGAATACGGGGGGCGGGTGTTGCTGCTAAGGCCCGAAAACAGGGCCCCGGGAGCGGTAGCAATGGGGGTTGGGCTCTTTGCTCAGCTCGTGTTAACCAGTGTTTTTGGAGCTTTAAGCATCGCGTGGTTTGTGATGACCTTTATGGATGTGCCTGCACCGGTAAATTTCGGCATTTGGTTAATTGCAGCTATTTATGCACTGTCTTTTTTGGTGTTGTACTTTAACGTCTCCTGGGTGGACTATTTGGTGGGTAAGGTCAAATTTCTGCGTCGCATCAAACCGCATTTTTCGGTATTGGAGGAGTTTACGACTCGGGAATTGCGGCACGTGTTATTTTTGTCTACCTGCAGGTTCGTTATCTTTACCTCCCAATACGTCATTTTGATGTTGGTCATTTTGCCAGACCTGCCGTTCGTTTCGATGGTACTGATGATATTTATTTTGTTTTTTATACAGTCCGCTGTGCCGTCGTTAGATATTTTTGATTTTAGTGTGCGCAGTTTTGTGGCCAGCAATTTATATGCATACATCACTACACAAGAAATAGCCGTGATGGCAATTGTATCTTGTGTATGGTTCGTCAACTTGATTTTTCCAGCCATCATAGGTTCATTTTTTGTCTTAAACGTCAACTACATTGGGGATCATAAATCTTAGCTTTTTCCTTTTTACCATGACCGTAATCTACGTCGTCTTGGTTCTTTATTTACGAAACGGGTGGGCTCGATTAACGCTTTTTAAGGTGGATGACATCGCACCGGAAACACGGGTTTCTGTCATCATTGCCGCGCGAAACGAAGCAGCAAATATCGTCCATACCCTGAACGCCTTATTGGCACAGCGATATCCCTCTTCGTTGTTGGAGATTATTGTAGTGGATGATCATTCTACCGATGGGACTGGGGCACTAGTGGAACGATATGCCGAGCAGGGCGTGCGGTTAATCACGTTGAATGAAGGTAATAAACTGAATTCTTATAAAAAGTTCGCTATTGATCGCGCGATTCGCGCTGCCAGCGGAGAGGTAATTTTAACGACAGACGCGGACTGTAGGATGGGGCCGGATTGGATCCGCTCGATCATGCGTTACATGGAGCAAACGGATAAATGGATGATATCTGCTCCAGTCTGTTACGATCAGGAAAAATCGTATTTCGAACGTTTACAGACCTTGGAGTTTCTTTATCTAATCGGCGTGGGAGCATCAGGGATTGGAAATGGGAATCCGACGACTTGTAACGGCGCGAATTTCGCCTATAAGAAATCCCTTTTTTTTGAAATGGATGGTTTCAAAGGCATTGATGAGCTGGCTTCTGGTGACGATGAATTGTTACTGCATAAGGTGGCTGAGGTTTACCCAGATAGAATCGGGTTTTGTAAATCCAAGCAAGCAGTCGTTTATACCGATGCGAAAGAAAACCTGCGTGCTTTTCTAAGCCAACGAAAGCGTTGGGCTTCCAAGAGTACAAAATATAAAGATAAAAAAGTAGTGGTTTTGGGGGTCTGTGTTTGGTTGTTTAACCTCGCTTTATTAGCCAGTGTGGTTTCTTTAGCGTGGAGCGGCCCGGATGCCGCGATGTTGGTCTGCGTGTCTTTGTCGCTTAAAATTGTGGTGGAGCTGCTCTTTCTTTCACCTATAGTCGGCTTCCTAGGCAGAGCAAAGTTATTATGGAATCTGCCTGTGCTATCCCTTATCCATTCGGTTTATTTGGTTTATATCGGTATTTCAGGAAATATAGGGAAATACGATTGGAAGGGACGTCAAGTTCGCTGATGGCACGCCACCGTCGTTTCATTTCAATGGGATTGCTCTTCTACCACTTTTTTTAGAATGGCCTGTTCGGCCATCGCCACAATCTCTTCTATGCTGGCTCCTTGCGTAGCTAGGGGCTCCAAGACTTCCCATTTCATCGCGGTAAAGGGGCGGAGTGGAAACATGCCCCATTGGACCATTTTATAGGATCCATTAATGGCGATAGGCACAATGAGTGCCTCGGGATTCTTTTTGATTAAGGTTGCTATTCCCCCAATAGAAAACGGCTTCATTCGCCCTGTTTTCGTCCGCGTACCTTCCGGAAAAATAAACGCAGACCACTTGTGGGTTTTCATATTGTTCGCCAACTTCAATATTTCGGCGATCGATTGTTTCGGATCTTTTCGATCAATATTTGCTGCCCCCCCGTGTTTGAGATTAAACGATATACTTGGGATTCGGGCCGTCATCAACTCGAGCTTGGAGATGAATTTGCCATGAAATCGCCTAAGAAAAAATATCAGCGGCGGAATGTCGTATGAACTTTGATGGTTGGCGACGAAAATGACTGGCTGTCCCGTGGGGAGATTGGGATTATCGACAAACTCCGTGCGATTGAACAGGATATAGTTACAACACACCAATAAGCCGTTTAATATGTCCACGCTTTTTTTATGTGCGTGGTACCCGCCTAATTTCAAGCAAATCCACTGTACGGGGTGGAAAAGCAATAAGCTTAGGGCAAAACATAAGTAGAAAACGGGGGTAAGGATATAACCTGCAACTTTTCTCATGTTGAAATTAAGAATTGAGCAAATATACAAATTTGGCCGATTTCAGTGGTCGGTTCTTGGATTTTTCGACGGCTACGGTTCCGGAGGTTTCAGAAGAGGAACACGCTGAGGGGAAAATGAAGTAATCTCCGCAAGACGAAAGGTACCTTAGCCGTTAGTTTAAGGAATGAAATTTTTGGATTTTTCCCCGAATTGACGTAGTTTGATTCGGTTTATATACGTTGTTACCCTGCATTCAAGAAGTTCCTACGGGGCAAAATCCGGAGTGTGGAGTGTTCTATAATGTCGCGAATGACTGCGGTATAAGTAAAAAAAGCCCGTATACAATGAATTGCAAGATATACCTTTTTCTCATCGCGTGTCTCTGTTGCCACATCTCTTCGGCTCAATCTTTTCTCGGTGCTTGGCAAGGCGAGCTGTCGATCGGTTCTACGCGTTTACCGTTGTTGTTTGAGATCCGTTACGATGGACAGTGGAGTGGCACGATGCAAAGTCCCAAACAAAATCCAACCCGCTTTCCTTTTAGTCGAATCGAGGTGCAAGGCGATTCGTTGTTTTTAGCCATTCGAAAATTAGGAGTCAGTTACGCCGGCAGATTATCGGAAGAGCGAACCGAAATTGATGGAACGTTTACGCAAGGTGGTGTTCAGGTCGCCCTACAGCTGGCTAGGTCCGATAGCGCGATCCGTGCGCCGAGACGAACCCAGCGTGTATTGCCCCCATATGATTACGACACCTTGGATGTCACGTTTCCCAATACGATAGATGGACATCAGTTAGCTGGGACAATCACGCGCCCGAAGAGGGCCGGTACGTTTCCAGCGGTGGTGTTGGTCAGTGGTAGTGGTCCACATGATCGAAATGAATCCATGATGGGGCACGAGCCTTTTAAAGTACTGGCGGATTATTTAACGGGGAAAGACATCGTGGTATTGCGTTATGACGATCGGGGTATAGGAGAATCAGCAGGTGACTTTGCAAAAGCAACCACCGGAGATTTCGGTGGAGATGCTTTAGCGGCTTTGGATTTTCTCGCAAATCAACCGAAGGTTGATGCGGGGCGGATCGGTGTGTTAGGTCATAGTGAGGGTGGGTTGATTGCTACTATTTTGGCCGGTCAACAGGTCGAGAATTTGAGTTTTATTATATCGTTAGCGGGACCAACCATACCCATGGATTCCCTTTTGTTGTTACAAAATGAGGCCATTATGGCCAGTGTTGGTCAGCAGATGACGGCCTCAGATCGCGCCATGATCAAACGCAATTACCGGCTGGCCGCTAGTGAGCTGCCTGCCAAGGAGGCCTTCAATAAAATTTTGCAGAACATGAAAGACATCCAGGGAAGCCAGGATTTCGATGGAGCAGATCAAATTGGAGCGCTGGTCACCCCTTGGTTTAGGCACTTTCTTCGCATTGACCCAGAGCCTTTCATTGCACAAATAACCGTACCGGTATTCGCCGCTTACGGCGGTAAGGATATACAAGTTCCGGCAAGACCGAATCAGGAAGCCTTGATGCGTCACCTCCGAGCAGACTCCAGGCATCACATCAAGACCTATCCGTCATTAAATCATCTGTTCCAACATGCGCAGACCGGTACAGTGAGTGAATACGAATCTCTAGAAGAAACGCTTAGTGCCGAACTGATGGATGACCTGGCCGAGTGGATAAAGTTGAGATGAGATGTGCCTACGGCGTGGTGTTAGCGACTGGTAGTACTTTCCCATTGTAGTATTTATGACCATTTTGTGCGAATTCGGCCAGGTACCGCCCCATTTCAAAAGCTTGAGTTCCTGCCTGCAAATCAGGGAAAGCGGTCTCAAACATTTCGGTCTGCGACGACCCCAGTGCCAAGCAATTGACACGAACTCCGCTCTCGTTGAATTCCTCGGCTAGGCATTCGGTAAGGGTAGCCATAGCGCCCTTACTGGCTGAGTATGCCGAAAGGCCAGGAAACTTCGCTGAACCTTGAAAGCCGCCCATGCTGCTGATGTTGACGATATGTCCACCACTCGGCATGAGCGGTGCGATGTGCTGAATCATTTGCACATGACCAAGGAAATTTGCTTGAAACATCTCCGCAAAGTCCTGCATACTGGTTTCTAAAAAAGGTTTATGGATAAGAGCTCCAGCATTATTAATCAAGATATCGACCTGCTCAAACTTTGAACGTATAAACGGAAGCAATGCGTCGCTGTAATTGTCAAAAACAATATCGAATTGTGCCGGATACAGTTTGCCCCCATCAGGATTTAATGACGAGGCAATTTCATGTAGTTTGCGAAGTTTATCCGCCGAGCGGGCCAAGGCGATCACTTGATGATCTTTATTCGCGGTGAGGTCTAAGACCGCTTCAAACCCAATGCCACTGCTTGCGCCAGTAATGATAATATTTGCCATTATTGATCGGTTTGTATATCGTGTTCAACTTCTTTCGCTGAGGGCAGTTTGTCGGTGCCCAAGCGCTGCGGTCGGAAGACATAATAGACTCCCGAGGAAGCGACCACCAATGAGATAATATAAAAAGTTAACGTTATGGATAAAGCTAAATGTTGATCGAGTTGTAGGTATTCGGCCAGGTGGATCATGGCTAAATCTCGTATGCCCAGACCTCCACCGACAGAAGGAATGATAGCGGCCAGTGAAGTCACCATGAAGATCAGCAGGTAAGGAGCGAATTTCCCGTTAAATCCTAGCGCATAGAGGATACATATGGCAGCTAAAGTCTGAAAGCCTTGCACACATAACGCTTTAAAATGGGTAACGATGAAGTTTTTTAAAAACGGCTTGAAAAACAAGCGAAGGATATACAAGTAGCTTAGCGTAGCCACGAGCATCACCGCCAATGTAACGGGATTTGGAATGGCCAGCCTGGGCATGAAGATGATCAACGCTCCGATCACCATGGCCAGCGCCCACAATCCACTTAATCGGTCAAAAAAAACGGCTCCTAATACCTTTCTTCTCGAGGTGTGAAATCGCTTCTTTAGGAAAAATATTTTATACCCGTCGCCACCTATTCCGCCGGGCAAAAAGAAGTTGTAAAGCAGTCCCAGTTGATACAATCGTAGATTATACCGTTCGGTTAACTGTAAACCGATACTCTTAAAAAAAGAGTTCAATCTTGAGGAAGCGATGAGCTGCGAACAGCCGTACGAGAGTAGGGCTAAGAAAAGGAAGAACGGATTGCTTTTTATTATGGTTTGCTGAAACTCGTCCACATCAATATTGGTCATTACCCAATACAGTGCACCCACTGTAATGCATATTTTCAACAAGGTTTTCAGTATGTCCCAGCTACGCGTATCTTGCATAATAATTTACCTTCGTTCTAGAGCACAGGATAAATCCTTGCGTAAAGCAGAATTATGTAAATCAACAGAAATCCACCAGCCAGCGAAAATAACCAATTGTAATCAATCCGCATATATTTTTCCTTCATCATCAGGAACATCAGGGTCAGAAAGATTAAAAAAAGAGTAATCGGCGCAAATATTGCCCACTTATGAGGGAAATATACCGAAATATTATCAAGTAATTTAGCATCTTTGCTAAAGGAAAATGCCACACCTAAGATCATAACGATGAATACAATGCGCTGAATGGTTTTGGCTATAATTTTGCTAGTGGTATGATTTTTGGATGAATTATTCATTAATCGAGAAGAATTTAGAGTCACTAATATACATTTATTCTACTATTTTAAATTTGTAATATGCATAAACTTATTATTTCATGTGTGTCTTTTTTGACGGTATTGCTGTTTTTGGGCAGTTGTGGTGCGCCAAGAAAGTCCGGCATGGGCGGAACCCCAAGTACGGGAGTCTCCAACCAGGGCCCAACGGCCTCTCAATGGCGAGCAGGAGTAAAGGGTAAATGGGTGTTGAATTCAGTAACCCGAGAAAATATCCCGGAATCCTACACCGTCAAAAATATCTTTGATGAGGCTCCAGTAGATTGTTTTATCGGATCGGTCTGGGACTTACCGGGAGGCAATCACCGCGGAAGTATCTCGTTTAATGCCGATGGACAGCTTTGTGCAAGCGGGACGGTGCGTACGATCGTTTGGTCGATCTACAATCCTGGAAAAAACATGGGCGAGCCGGCCTTCCAGTTCAAAAAGATTTACGCGGGCGATCGTCCAGCAAACGTCACAAGCGGATACCGGCTTGATTTATCGTACGCGGATGAAACCGCGCTGGAGATGCGTCTTCCTGTAGCATTAGAGGACGGACAAGGCAGTTTGGTATTGAAGTTTACACGAACCGGAGAATAACCTCTTATTCGGGAATTTAAAGCCGCAGAAATGTATTCTGCGGCTTTATTTTTATGTATTCAGGTTTGCGCTAAAACCCTATATTTGTTCAGATAACTAAGAATATGAGTCACTCAAGTAGAAAAGTCGCCTTGATTACGGGTATAACCGGACAAGACGGTGCGTATTTAGCGGAGTTTTTATTAAAAAAAGGCTACATCGTTCACGGGCTGAAGCGGCGCAGTTCTCTTTTCAATACCGATAGAATAGACCATCTGTACCAGGATCCGCACGAATTGGGACGAAATTTCATATTGCACCACGGCGATCTGACCGACTCGACGAATCTCATTCGCATCGTACAAGAAACGCAACCCGACGAGATTTACAACTTGGCGGCACAGTCGCATGTGAAAGTAAGTTTCGATACCCCGGAATATACCGCCAACGCAGATGGTATTGGCATGTTGCGCATCTTGGAGGCCGTTCGTTTACTGGGATTAAATGCACGCACACGGATCTATCAGGCATCGACCTCCGAACTTTACGGGATGGTTCAACACGTCCCACAGAGTGAAACCACACCATTCTATCCGCGAAGCCCCTATGCGGTTGCGAAACTTTATGCCTATTGGATTACCGTCAATTACCGTGAAGCATACAACATGTATGCATGTAATGGTATTTTATTTAATCACGAGAGCCCGGTTAGAGGAGAGACCTTCGTTACCCGAAAAATTACCCGCGCAGCTGCCAAAATCGTATTGGGGCTACAGGATCGGCTGTTCTTGGGCAATCTGTCGGCCCAGCGAGATTGGGGACACGCGAAAGATTATGTCGAAGCGATGTGGCTTATTTTGCAGCAAGACAGGCCAGAGGATTATGTGATCGCAACCGGTATCACCACGACTGTACGTGATTTTGTCCGACTAACCTTTGCGGAGTTAGGCATCGAAGTGGAATTTTCTGGGAAGGGGGAGGCCGAGAAAGGCGTTATCATTGACATTCAAACCGAAAGGCTTAAAGAGTTAGGGCTGGAAGACGAGCATGTCAAACTGGGACAAACTATAGTGAAGGTTGATCCCAGATATTACCGGCCGACAGAAGTGGATTTACTCATTGGCGATCCCAGCAAAGCCCACCGTAATTTAGGTTGGACACCGCGTTATAGCTTGGATATGTTAGTCAATGAGATGGTCTTGTCAGACCTCAAACTGATGCAAAGAGAGGAATATTTACGAAAAGGTGGCTACGATATTTTGAATTACTTCGAATAGATAGATGTTGGAACAATTTTTGCATAGTTCAATCGAGTGCGTAAATCGCATTTGAGGATTAGAAACGGAGCGAGAAGTTTTCAAAGAGATGGTGGACAAATGAATTCAGATATTAAGGAAATAAAAGAACGAGAAATAATACATAGTGAGCCAGAGAAAAAGAAGAGTAACTCGAAAATTTACTTTTTCATTATCGCGATTTCGGCGCTACTGGCAACCAACATTTATTTTTATGTAAAGTATAAGTCTTCGGGAGAGAAGCTATATACCATCACGCTGCAAAAAGAAAGCCTGCAGATAGAGATTGACCGGATTGAGGCAGAATTGGATAACATACAATTGGGCGGCATCAATACGACCACCTCATTGGTCGCTGCCGAACAGTCAGCGCGGGCACAAATCGATGGATTGAGAACGGATTTGGACAACAATGAAATCGACGACCAACAGATAGAGTCGGCGAAGTTGGAAGTGGCGCAGCTGAAAGACCAAGTATTCCTCATCAAAGACGAAGTGAGTACCCTGCGGATTCGAAACCAATTACTGGCAGAGAACAACGTTGAACTTTCGCAACAAGCACGCGAAAACCAAGCGAAACTTGAAGCACTCACCTCCGAACGCGAAGCATTAAATGATAAAATTGTACAAGCCTCGTCTATCAAAGCTTCCAATATTCATATTTCCGGCGTTCAGGTGAAGAAGGATGGTGTGCTTGAGCACGAAACGCGAGCCAAGCGTATTGACCAACTTCAAATCAACTTTACCATTGCAGATAATCCCATCGCCGAGGTAGGAGAGAAAGATATTTTTGTCCGTATTATTAATCCCAAAGGGAATTTAATCGCCAACTCGGAGGATTTATTTTATGTACACGGTGAAAAGCTGCAATATACTTTCAAAGAGGACATTCAGTTCACCAATAATGGCCGGGAATATCAGATGAATTGGGCGGATGACCAACACCGCTTCCAGAAAGGCGCGTATACCGTTTTGCTTTACGCAGATAATGCGATTATGGGGCGCTCATCTGTGGTACTCAAATAAACGGTGCGAACGGGGTTTCCTTTAACTAGAGAAGAGATAGAGATTTGATGCCTTCTCGAAACGAAATGGGCTAGCCGATCAGGGACCGTGTGTAGCACCGGAATAGTTTCACAAGGATTCCCGAGCACGTCCATGTATGTCAAACAGCGATGGACGATCAATTTTGTAGCGTTATGAGCAGCTCATGGCGTCATCGCATGTCTTATTCTCTAATTCTGTTTGAACGTTGAATGAACCGCTCACGTGCCGTCTCCTTCTAATCTTTATCTGCCTCCTGTTCTCGATAGATGGGCAGTACGATGGTGAACGTGGTGCCAACCCCCTCGAATGTAACAAAGGAAATATCTCCATTCATCGATTCGATGGTCTTTTTAACGAAGGCTAAACCCAGTCCTGTGCCTGAGCTTTTTGTAGTGAAATTCGGTTGGAAAATCTTCGGAATCACCTCCGACGGTATGCCCATCCCATTGTCCTTGATCATGATTCTAAGATGCTGTTCATCTTGGTGTTCCAGAATAATACTAATCAAATGCTTTTTTCGGCCAATAGATGCCTCGATCGAATTCTTAATCAAGTTATTAAAGGTTCGCAGGAGTTGATCCTTATCGCCTAATACGTATAGGTGCTCAAAATCCGTGTTGTTGATAACTTTTATATGTGTATTATGACTATTGTGGAACACATTGGCGGATTTGTTAATTTTTTCCACCACATCAATTTTTACCACGTTGGTGTCTGGCAATTTAGCAAAGTTGGAAAACTCAGTCGCGATTCGAGACAGGCTATTGATTTGCTCGATAAATGAATTTGAGATTTTGGTGAAACGTTCCTCAAAACGAGGATCGTCTTCTTTGTAACTTCGGGTAAGTTGCTGTATGCCTAATTTCATCGGCGTGAGGGGGTTCTTGATCTCATGCGCAATCTGCTTAGCCATCTCTCGCCACGCATACTCACGCTCGGCATTTCGCAGCTGTTTCGCGTTTTCTTCCAGCTTTACGATCATGATGTTGTACTCCTTGACGAGTGCCCCGATCTCGTCGTCTCGTTGCCAATACAACGGCTCATTGGGTTTGTTGCTGAACATGGTTTGGGACAGTTTCTGACCGATCAGGCTCAGCGGCTTCGTAATGGCGTTGGCAATCATTACAGTTAAAAACCCTAAAGCCAAGATAATGATGGTATAGATGTTCAATAAGGTGTTGAGTAGCAGGTTTTGGCTTTCATTTTCCTCTTCGCTAGAGGTGAAATACGGGATGTTCAAGAACAAAACGGTATTGTACTCGTTGTTTTTGATGGTCGCGTAACTGGAATTATACTCAAAGAAAACCATCCGCTCTTTAATAAATGAATCCGTCTTTTTCAATACGTTTAAATTGTTAAAAGCGACGGGGTTGATAAACTCCGACAGCAATCCCATGTCGTAAATGCGCGGTTGCGAAGTGTAAATCAGTTTGCCATTTTTATTATACAAGTTAAAGTCCGTTACCGAACTCTCGGATAATTGCTTTACAATCTCCCGAATGTGGCTCTCGGAATTGCTAAATGCGGTAGCGGTGTTGTTTTCAATCTTCTTGGCCACATCCAATACATAATTCAATCGTTGCTGTACTTTGGACTTTTCCAGTTGTCCGGAGATACTGATGAAAGAGATGAGGCCGGAGGTGAGCACCGAAAAAATGACGACTCCGATGATCATGGTCTGAATACGCGTACTGTACTGAATGCGATTGAGGATCAATTTGAACTGGTAGCGGACGCTACGTAGACTAAACGATTTGTGGGTAACAAGTCCGATCGCGTAAGTGGTTGCGCCGAATAGGAGGAAATAGATATATAGACATAAAAATAGAAATGAAAATACGGCGACCGACTGCCACAAGCTGAGTTGTTCTGTGCTGACAACCAATGTGGTGTGCTCATCCGGTTTGTAAATCACGTTGAAATAGCCATTGTAATCCTCTAGCGTGACGTACTGTTGCATACGCCCTCCAAATACATCATCTGTATTGGGGTAAGTAAACGGGCCGTTTTGCGTCACCAGATTCCCATCCCTATATAGAGCGAATGAAGAGGAATTGTTTTGGTAATTTCGAATAAACTCTGTTTTGCTATCGGATAAAATAACCGGGTAGGGCATCGCCGTCCCAAACGCTCTATTTTTCAAATTGACAAATACTTGAACGATCTGTTCATTATTGGCGTCACTAAAGGGGATGTCGAATTGCAGAAAGTATTCATGCGTGCCCAGTTCACTCCGAACTCGATAGAAGTTCTCTGTTTGTTGAACTTTGGTCGAGTTGTTGATGACTTTTTCGCGATATTCACCGATTTTATCGTTCGGGTAATCGGCTAAAGGCCGATCATTGAAATAATAATACCCGTTGAACTCGAATTTGGAGAGATAACCGCTAAAATAATTTGTCTTGATGTATTCGTTGATAATATCCGTTTGGGTATGAGGTAAACTGATGGCGAACAATTGTCGGAGCCGTCGATCGTTGATGAGATCTTCTTCGATTTCTGCAAACAACGCGGTGGCATTTAAGTCGTCTTCTGCGTCCAATTGGTTGACGGAGATTTGCATCTCCCGCTGCATTTTATCCTTGATGGCTAACATGTAGACCGAGGTGGTCATAAAGGCTAGAAATACCAAGGTTAGGATAAAGGTGGAAACGGCCAAATTAACGGTTACTTTGCTGTAGGCTCGGAGCATAATAATGCCGCCCAAAAAAATGTTGAAAATGACGTTATCACCTATGATAAGTGCATTCAGTACAATGGCGGTGACCAACGTAATGAGTTGAACATTTAAAAAGGAAATCTTATTGGGAAGCAGGGATCGAAGGATACTGACTACGGTCTCGATAAAATAGAGCAGGATGACCATATTGATACAGAATATCAACATATTCAGCCAACTGTATCCGTCGAAGGAGAGTAAATTAGTCAAATCCATATTGACCGCCGTGCTGTTAGTGATCAGTGTAGCGATATGGAAAAACAGGAGATTACTGATAAAGTAGACACTCAATAAAGCCAGAAAGGACACGATGGAAGCGAACTTTAATGGAATGCGATTGAGTTGTTCTTTGAGATGCGGTAAGATGCTTCGACAGTACAGAACGAGCCAACCAATGGAGACAGTCGTCATAAAAAAGGCCCACAGATTCGGCAATACCGGATTATAGGCATAATATTTCGGGTCAAATAAGCCTAAACTGGACGTAGAGGCGAGCCAGTTGGTGTTCAGATCGATATAGCGGGTGAAAATTAAGGTCAGCGTGAACAGCACCACTGAGGCCCAGGGATGACCGTTCTTGGCCCACATTAAACAAATATTGTTCACCAGAATGATAAAGCAGATGGATGCGAAAATCCAGCAGAGAAACTGGATATCCATAAAAATATTATCGTGTTTACCCTGGTTGAGCCGAACAGAAAACAAGTAGGACCCATCCTTGCTGTAAATGTTTCGTATCTGTTCGGAATCTGTATAATCCGCGATAGTCAGGTTATTGGTCTTGATCAGACGGGAAGAAAATGAGTTTGGCAAATACTCGTTACTAACCGGGAAATGTGTTTTCACGGGAATCAGCGCGAGTACGGTGGTATTCCTAGTCAGAATCTTACGTTTAACGATAAACGATCGGCCGTCTTCTTGAATATAAACGGCGTCAGCCTGTATTCCTACATCGGTATGCGGGACATAAATATTGGTGTTCCAAAAGACGGGTTTATGATCCTTATAGATGTAGAAGAAAATCCGGTGTTTGTCTCGATATGCTTTGGTGAGTTCTAGAACCTGCGAAGGATATACCTCCACATTGACGAAAGCTTTCATCAACGATGAATCGGCAAATACCTTGTCGATTAGATCCTCCTGCTTATGGACATTTTTTGCCAGTGTCCGGGTGTCCAGTTCCAGCATATCATCGTCGGTCACCATGTTATTTATCATGATGGCGGTTGCTAGAAAGGACACAGTTAATATGAGTAGAAGAATTCTTATTTTATTGCCCATCGCTGTACAGTCTAGAAGGCTTTAGGTTTTTGTTCGTTTTATTGCGTCTTTGAAAAACGTAAATTACAATTTTTTTCTGGCGAAACGTTAATTTTTTACACAGTAGGGGGGCGGAGAAGATGAGACTATAGCAATAAAAAACTCTTCGTCTAGATAGACGAAGAGTTTTTTATTGCTGGATATATTGCCCGTCTAGTTGACGGTTACCTCCACTTAATGTACTTCTTCTTGACGGAAAAGCTTAGCCGTAAGGTATTCCCGATTCATACGTGCAATATTTGTCAGTTTAATCCCTTTTGGACATTCGGCTTCGCATGCACCGGTGTTGGTACAGTTTCCAAAGCCTTCCGCATCCATTTGATCGATCATCGCCATGGCACGTTCGTAGCGTTCGGTCTGTCCTTGCGGTAATAAGGCAAATTGAGAGATTTTAGCCGACACAAATAACATAGCCGATGCATTTTTACAAGCCGCAACACAAGCTCCACAACCGATACAGGTTGCCGCTTCAAAGGCCTCATCAGCGATGCGCTTAGGTACCGGTATATTGTTGGCGTCGGGAACACCTCCCGTATTCACACTCACGTATCCACCAGCTTGCTGGATGCGTTCGAAAGAAGTGCGGTCTACCGCCAAATCTTTCAATACCGGAAACGCAGCGGCACGCCAAGGCTCAATGACGATCGTTTGGCCATCGTGGAACGATCGCATGTGCAATTGGCAGGTAGTAATGCCGTATTTAGGACCATGCGGGCGTCCATTGATTACCAATGAACACATGCCACAAATTCCTTCGCGACAGTCGTGGTCGAAATAAATAGGATCTTCTCCTTTGCGAGTCAACTCTTCATTTACCACATCAAGCATTTCGAGAAACGACATGTCGTCAGCAATATCTTTTGCTTGATAGGTCACGAATTGCCCTTTGTCATTTATGTTTTTTTGACGCCAAACTTTTAGCGTTAAATTCATATGTGCACTCATGATAATATAATTGAGTGTCAAGAGACTCGATAGACGAGTCTCTTGGCATTATTTATAACTTCTTTGTGTTAATTCGACATTTTCAAATACCAGGTCTTCTTTATGAAGCACTGCGGCTTGGTCATCGCCTTGGTATTCCCAAGCGGAAACGTAAGTGAATTCCTCGTCATTACGTTTTGCCTCACCTTCTTCCGTCTGCGATTCTAAACGGAAGTGTCCACCACAGGATTCCGCTCTGTTAAGGGCATCGTCCACCATCAGTTCACCTAGTTCTAAAAAGTCAGCCACACGGCCGGCTTTCTCCAATGACATGTTCAGTTCTTCATTTTGACCTAAAACAGAGACGTCTTCCCAGAACTCTTTTCGAAGTTCCGCAATCAGACCCTTTGCTTTTTTTAAGCCTTCCGCTGAACGCGCCATTCCACAATATTCCCACATAATGTGCCCCAGTTTTTTATGGATATCATCAACCGTTTTGCTGCCTTTAAGTGAAAGCAGTTTGTTGATCCGATCTTCCACTTCCTTACGGGTTTGTTCGAAGGCTGGATGATTTTTATCTACCGGATTAAAGTTACCGATTTTTGCCAAGTAGTCACCAACAGTATACGGAATCACAAAATACCCGTCCGATAATCCCTGCATCAAAGCCGAAGCTCCTAAGCGATTCGCACCGTGGTCTGAAAAGTTAGCTTCACCTAAACAGTACAGTCCTGGAACCGTACTCATCAGGTTGTAGTCAACCCATAGACCGCCCATGGTATAGTGTACCGCTGGGTAGATACGCATCGGTTGCTCGTACGGATTCTCGTCTGTAATCTGGAAGTACATGTCGAAAAGGTTTCCGTATTTCGCCTCTACGACATCACGACCTAAACGTTGGATAGCATCCGCGAAATCGAGATAGACGGCGACGCCCGTTTTTCCTACACCGCGCCCGTCATCCACCATCTCCTTGGCATTACGAGACGCCACGTCACGAGGAACTAAGTTACCGAAAGAAGGATATTTACGTTCCAAATAATAATCTCTGTCCTCTTCCTTAATGTCGCGCGGCTTCAACTGTCCATTACGTAGTTTTTCCGCTAATTCTACAGTCTTCGGAACCCATACACGACCATCATTACGAAGTGATTCTGACATCAGCGTCAGCTTAGACTGATGATCACCAGTTACTGGAATACAGGTAGGGTGAATTTGCGTATAACATGGATTGGCAAAGAATGCCCCACGTTTATGTGCGCGCCAAGCCGCGGTGACATTACACCCCATGGCATTGGTCGAAAGGAAAAATACGTTCCCATAACCACCGGTACATAACAGAACGGCGTGTCCTTCGTGCGATTCAATTTTGCCGGAGATTAAATCCCGAGTAATGATTCCACGAGCCTCGCCATCAATTTTCACCAAATCCAACATCTCGTGGCGGGTATAGGATTGCACTTTGCCTTTCTTAATTTGGCGGTTAAGCGCTGAATACGCTCCTAAAAGCAATTGCTGTCCCGTTTGACCCCGTGCATAAAAGGTACGGGAGACCTGCGCTCCACCAAACGAACGGTTGTCTAATAAACCGCCATAATCACGTGCGAATGGCACACCTTGCGCCACACATTGATCGATAATGTTGACGGAAACCTCCGCCAAGCGATATACGTTAGCCTCACGTGCTCGGTAATCTCCCCCTTTAATGGTGTCGTAGAATAAGCGATACACCGAGTCGCCATCGTTTTGGTAATTTTTTGCTGCATTAATCCCCCCCTGTGCCGCGATCGAGTGTGCACGTCTAGGAGAATCCTGATAGCAGAATGTCTTCACGTTATAGCCTAACTCAGCGAGTGAAGCTGCAGCTGATGCACCTGCCAACCCCGTTCCCACTACCAAGATGGTGAATTTACGTTTGTTGGCCGGGTTAACCAGCTTCATATCGAATTTATGTTTTGACCACTTCTCGGCCAAAGGGCCTGCGGGTACTTTTGAATCTAACATATGCTAATTTATTTATAAGACTTCGCTAAACGCTACGTCTGTAAATAACCTATTTTACAAAATAAAAATACAAGGGCATCAACGCAAATAGAATCGGAATAACGACTCCGAAAATCCAGACGCCCACCCACCGAATGATGACATTATACCTGCGGTGACTCCAGCCCAAGGTTTGAAAAGCGGATTTAAAACCGTGAATCAAGTGAAAGGATAGCGCAGCCATTCCTACGAGATACAAAAGAACCAAAAGCGGGTTTTGAAATGTCGTGGCCACCTGACGGTAAAGGTCTTTGGATTTTATGGTTTCTATACCATTACCTTCGGTTTGCACATAACCGTTGTAGCTTGAAGGCAATTCATCTGAAGTGATGATCTCTTGATTTCCGGTAGCTACTTCAGTACGGTATTCCACATATGGAGTGGATCCGAATTTGTAGGGGTACCAGAAATTTTGCATATGGGTAATAATGAATACTAGTAATACGGTGCCCAATATTCCCATGTTCCGGGAACTCCAAGCACTACCAGCCTTGCCGTTGTACTGGCTGTAACCAATTGGACGCGCCGCTTTATTTTTCGTCGTCAAAATCAAGGCGAAAATAGCGTGAACGATCACAGAAATGTAAAGTAGATAAGAAACAACTTTGATGGGTGGGAAACTGGTCATCCAGTGTGCATACGTGTTGAATGCATATCCTCCATCATCCTTGAAAAGTTGCAGGTTACCGATCAAATGAACTACCAAAAATGTACATAAGAACAATCCGGTCAAGCTCATGATCAGTTTCTTCCCTAGCGAAGATGTTAATACTGGCTTTGATTTACTCATTATGAATGTGAAATTTATTTAGTACGCAAATCTATTTAATTGATAACACATTCATAAGTTTTATGTGTAAAAACAACTAATTTAGAATGGTTCTAAGGTTAAGGGACGAAATAAGGCCCGATTCTTGTCAAAATCGGGCCTTATGGTGTGAATTACTGCTATTTTATAAGAAAGAGTAGCCGATTCCTAATGACCACATGCTGATACGCTGCTTGTGATTGTTATCGTGGCTAATGTTGTTCAGACCGTGCTCGTAGCGCAAATCGACCGTAAACTTGCTGATGTCAGCACCGACTCCTCCGATGATACCGGTGGATGTCTTTTTGTAGTTCTCGGTATTCGTTAGATTAGACAGGGAGACTTTTCCGTCCTGAGCGAAAGAGAAGACCGGACCCGCTTGAATTCGTACACCAATCGGCCCGAGCCCAATACGCGTTCCCAATAGTACAGGTAGGTCTAAACTTTTAAACGTAGCTTCAGCAGACGTTCCGTCGTCTTTCTGATAACCCGCTTTTTTCTGTGCATAGTAAAGTTCAGGTTGTACATGGAAGCCGGCAGCACCGATGCGACCCCATACCCCCAATTGAAAGCCGGCTTTCGTATCGGAATCTAGCCACTGACCTTCTGATTTTAAACTGGAAAAATTAACAGCCCCCTTTACGCCCAGCTTTAAGCTTGGAAGCAATTGTGCCTGAGAGGCTTGAACACAAAGGAATAGAGCGGCTAAGCCAAGTAAAAATTTTTTCATATCAAATTTTTCTATATTTACTGTTTACAATTACTAAAGTAGAGTTTTTATTCCATAAATAGTATAAGCTATATGTACAATTTCAAGATTCGTGCCAATGAATGGCCTATATTGAAGCGTAAACTGCAACGTAAATATATCCATTTAACCAACGACGAGCTTCAGTTTCAGGAAGGCCAAGAAGAGGAGCTGTTGAATCGTCTGGCTACGCGATTGAAGCGTGATCGAGACTACGTTTTGTTCACCTTGAGTAAGGAGTTGAAGGATTTGGATTCGAACCGGCTGTGAGCATAATGGAAACTATTGAACGGGGCGATTTTCAAAAAGTCGATCTGCGGGTGGGTACGATTACACGCGTAGAAGATTTTCCAGAAGCGAAGCGCCCGGCGTATCGGTTGGAGATCGATTTTGGGCCTGATCTGGGGCTGCGGAAATCTTCCGCACAGATTACCGTGCGGTATGATAAATCCAGCTTAATCGGGCGTCAGATTTTAGCGGTAGTGAACTTACCCGTCAAACAAATTGCGAACCGAATGTCGGAGTGCTTGGTTACGGGAGTGGCGGACGATAATGGCGATATCGTGCTGGTTGGGATTGATCAACAGGTGCCTAACGGAACAAAATTAATGTAATGCAAGTATATCATTTTGACGAGCCCGACGGGGCCGCTTTGGATCCAGACGAATTGTACATGCGGGAGGCGCTAAAGCTGGCGCGCATCGCCTATCAGGAGGAAGAAATCCCGATCGGTGCGGTTGTCGTTTGTGAAGGCAAAATTATTGGAAAGGGCTACAATCTGACACAGCGGTTGAATGATGTGACCGCGCACGCCGAGATGCAAGCCTTTACTGCGGCCGCCAATTATCTAGGTGGGAAATATCTTCGAGATTGCACACTGTATGTGACCGTGGAGCCTTGTGTGATGTGCGCTGGTGCCAGCTACTGGTCACAGATCAGCCGAATCGTTTTCGGGGCCTGGGATCAAAAGCGTGGCTACTCTAAGATCACAGACCGGTTGCTTCATCCTAAGACGGCGGTTCGCTCAGGCGTACTGGAGACCGACTGTGCGGAGCTCATGATGTCTTTTTTTCGTAATAAACGTTGATTTATCCACAAATAGCGTGCTTTAGGAAACAATTCTGGCGTTTTTTCGTTATATTCGTGTATCGATTAATAATAAAATAAAATACTATAATTATGGCATTTCAATTAGAAGCATTACCCTACGGATCAGATGCATTAGAACCACATATTGACAAAGAAACCATGGAAATTCACCATGGGCGGCACCATCAGGCTTATGTCGATAACTTGAACAAAGCAATCGCTGGAACCGATGCCGAAAACAAATCTTTGGAGGACATTCTCCGTCAGGTGAGTAACTATGGACCGGGCGTTCGAAATAACGGTGGAGGACATTTCAACCATCAGTTGTTTTGGTCAGTCTTGGGCCCCAATGCAGGCGGAACACCAACGGGCGAGTTGGCCGAAGCGATCGACGCTGCTTTTGGGTCTTTTGATGAATTGAAAAAGAAACTTCAAGAAGCTGGAGCTACACGTTTCGGCTCAGGATGGTCTTGGTTAATCGTTGGAGAAGATGGCAAATTGGCGGTCACCTCGACGCCGAATCAGGACAACCCATTGATGGATGTGGCTGAGGTAAAAGGTACTCCAATCTTCGGAATTGATGTTTGGGAGCACGCCTATTATCTGAAGTATCAAAATAAGCGCCCGGCATATTTGGAAGCTATATTCAATGTAGTGAACTGGGACGCAGTGGCTAAACGCTATCAAGAAGCGAAATAATATTTTCTTCCATTTCGAAGATGAGGAAAAAGCGGTTCGTCAGAACCGCTTTTTCTATTTTTAGAAGTGTTCGTTTGGTTTAAAGTAAACTTTTATTTTGTTGTATTTTATCAGTTTTCAATATATTTGGACAAAATAGGTTTATTATTGGCGGAGATATGTTTTTTCCAACGTCGCCGCTTATCTTACTTTTGATTAGCGAATTTCCCATCGTCAGCCGCGGGTTTAAATCGGTCCATGAAGACGACCATCCACCCCCGCGCGTGGCCAGGGCGCTTGATTATTTAATTAAATCGTTATTATTATGTTAAAGGGATTTTTTAATGTTCCAGAAGCGGTCAATGAACCGATCTATTCCTATGCTCCAGGAACAAAGGAAAGAACACTTCTGAAGGCTGCTATCGAGGCAGCAAGATCGGCGCAGGTTGATATACCCATGTACATTGGGGATCAAGAAGTCCATACCGAGAAGAAGGTGAAGTTAGCTCCTCCTCACGACCATCAACACGTTCTGGGGTATTTTAGCCAGGGAACCAAGCAGCACGTCGCCGATGCGATCGATGCAGCGTTGGCGGCCAAAGAAGATTGGGAAAAATTACCTTGGGAGCAACGTGCTGCTATTTTTCTTAAAGCCGCAGAACTGATCTCCACCAAATACCGTTACGAATTGAACGCCGCGACCATGCTGGGCCAATCGAAGAACGCTTTCCAGGCTGAAATTGACTCGGCTTGCGAAATTGCGGATTTTCTTCGGTTTAATGTCCAATACATGACCGAGATTTATCAACAGCAGCCACCAATCAGTCCGAAGAATTTTTGGAACCGGGTGGAACAGCGTCCCCTAGAAGGTTTTGTTTTTGCGCTGACGCCGTTCAACTTTACAGCTATTGCTGGGAATCTGCCAACCAGTGTCGCGATGATGGGAAATGTGGTGGTATGGAAGCCAGCCAATACCCAAGTTTACTCGGCAAATGTATTGATGAAAGTATTTCGCGAAGCTGGTGTACCCAATGGGGTGATTAATCTAGTCTATGTATCTGGACCGGATGCAGGGGAGGTTATCTTCAAGCACCGTGATTTTGCTGGGATTCACTTTACAGGATCAACAGGCGTTTTCCAGGATATTTGGAAAACGATAGGGGAAAACATCCACCTTTACAAGTCTTATCCACGTATTGTCGGTGAGACAGGAGGAAAGGATTTTATTTTAGCTCATGAGTCGGCTGATATAGACGTGTTAAATAACGCCCTGGTGCGAGGTGCGTTTGAGTTTCAGGGCCAAAAATGTTCGGCAGCCTCTAGAGCGTATATTCCAAAGTCGCTTTGGCCGGAGTTGAAAAAGCGTATGGAGCGCGATATCGCATCTTTTAAGATTGGTGGTACGGAAGATTTCGGAAACTTCATCAATGCGGTTATCGATGAAAAAGCCTTCGATAAGATTACCAAGTATATCGATAGAGCAGAAGCATCTGCCGATGCCGAAGTGATTATCGGAGGGAAATACGATAAGGCAAAGGGGTATTTCATTCACCCGACGGTAATTTTGGCCAAAACGCCAGATTATGAAACCATGCAGGAAGAACTTTTTGGGCCGGTGTTAACGATTTACATTTACGAGGAATCAAACTGGGAGGAAACGTTGAAATTGGTGGATTCCACCTCGCCGTATGCCTTAACCGGATCGATTATCTCGCAGTGCCGTTATGCTATCGATGAAGCCACTTATGCACTTCGAAACTGTGCAGGGAACTTCTATATCAACGACAAGTGTACTGGAGCGGTTGTAGGACAGCAACCATTCGGGGGGGCGAGAGGATCGGGAACCAATGATAAAGCCGGTTCGATGATCAATCTACTTCGGTGGGTTTCGCCGAGAACGATCAAGGAAACATTTGTCGCCGATACGGATTATCGTTATCCTTTTCTAGGCGAAGATAAATAGCATTTGTCACGCTTTTTAGGAAAACAAGGAAATAGCCTGAGCACTTCATCGCTCAGGCTATTTCTTTTTTCTATTTCGATTGTTTCTGTTTTTCCGTAATTTGGATACGCAGTCGCTGTTGCGATACTTGACGGAAGAGGCTGCATCACGACCTGCAATATATCCCTATGTTAAGAGAACTTTTTTTACTCGAATGGAAATCCTTTACTCGCCGTGCCGACTTGGGTAAGAGCATTGCTGTGAAGTTGTTGCTCGCATTGTTCGGGCTTTACTTTATGGTTTCTTTTCTTTCGCTGGGGATGATGTTGCCGGGACTCTTAGCCGAAGCCGTTCCCAATGTCGAACCGATTGTGACGGTTAATCAGTTTCTTTTGATTTGGTTCCTCTTCACCTTTGTACTGCGGATGGTTTTCCAGAAACTACCGGTGATGAACGTCAAACCCTTATTGGTGCAGTGTGTAAAACGGGGAACACTAGTGCATCACACGTTGTTGAAATCCAGCTTCGCATTTAACAATTGGCTTACCGTGGTGTTTTTCGTGCCTTTTGCCGTTGTCACATTGCATGAAACTGCGCTTGGGTATGGACAGCTTATTCCCTGGTTTTTGGCGATTTGGTCGATTGATATGGCATTGAATTATGTCGCGCTTTACCTGCAAAGCCTCGGTCGTGGCGAAATTCGACGAATCTGGCCAGCCATCGGCTTGCTGCTTGCTATTGCACTGGTGGAATACCTGACAAGATTTAGGATTTCCAGGTACTTTGGCGAGTTTTTTCAGTTTTTGCTCCAAGCCCCAATTTTGGTTTTGGCGCCCATGGCATTGTGTGGGGTGTCGTACGCTGGGCTTTATTCGGATTTGAAAAGCAAGTTATACCTAGATGCGTATTTGAAGAATCAACGTGAAGAATTCCATTCCCTGGCTTTAGGTTGGACCAATCGTTTGGGCGCATTGGCGCCGTTTTTACAAATGGATCTTCATTTAATACGGCGCACTAAACGGGCTCGCAGTGTCTTGATCGTGGCCCTATTGTTTTTAGGTTATGGCTTGATCTTTTATCCGGACCCTGATATTAAAAGTATTACCTATGTTTTTGTTGGCATTTTTATCACGGGCATTTTGGTTATCAACTATGGACAATTTATACCGTCGTGGGATGGTAGTTATTACCCGTTTTTGATGACATTGCCTTTCTCCCTTGCACGTTACTTGGAATCAAAGGCGTTTTTAATGTACATTTCTATTGGAATTATGTTTCTATTGAGTACGCCTTATAGTTATTTTGGATGGGAGGTTCTGGCTGTGAATTTTGCTTGTGCGGTTTACAATATGGGCGTGAATGTTCCGGTTATACTCTGGTTCGGTTCTTGGAATCGGAAACGTATCGATTTGAATAGCGGTAATTATTTTAATTATCAAGGAACCGGTGCAGCGCAATGGTTGGTGGGTATACCGCTGCTGGTGGGTCCTTTGGCCTGTTGGGGGATTGGATACGGGGTGGGGGGCGTTCTTGTGGCGAATGGAATGCTGTTGTTGTGCGGTGTGCTGGGGATGCTGTTGCGCGGTTTCCTCATTCGGAAAATTGCGAGTCGGTACGGCATGAGAAAATATGAACTTTTACAGGGCTTTGCACAGACCGACTAAAATTAAGACGTAAAACGGATGATTGAAATTACGGAACTCAGAAAAAGTTATCACGGTATAGAGGTGCTGCATGTACCCGAATTGCATATCAAACGTGGAGAGAGCGTGGGGTTAGTGGGAAATAACGGTGCGGGTAAGACCACTTTATTGAGCCTTCTGCTAGATCTGATACAGCCCGATGGGGGGACGGTTGCGCTGGGGCAGGTGCCGGTGAGAGGAGACGACCGATGGAAGCACTTTACCTGCGCTTTTATAGACGAATCATTTTTGATTGGCTACCTGACGGCCTGGGAATACTTCTATTTATTGGGGCAGTTTCGAGGAATTGGCGCCGTTCAGGTGGAGGAAGTGATCGCACGATATGAAGAGTTTTTACCGGCTGCTACACTGAGTCAACCGGTCTTCATTAGAGATTTATCGAAAGGAAACCAGCGAAAAGTTGGCATAATTTCGACGTTGATAGGCGCCCCCGACTTGATCGTGCTCGACGAACCTTTTGCGAATTTAGATCCCAGTTCTCAGTATCAGCTAAAGCGCTTGGTTAACACGTTGCGTGAACAGCAAAACATCACCTTTCTCATCTCGAGCCACGACTTGAGCCATACTGTGGAAATCTCCGATAGAATTATCGCCCTTCGTGCTGGTCGCATAGAGAAGGATCTGTATACGAATCCAGAAACATTAGAAGAGCTGACTGCTTTCTTTCACCACCAATAAATGGCTTTTCTCGTATCTACGCTTTATCTAGGCGACCAAGCACCTCCCCGTTTTCGTGGTTTAATTGGATCTGCAAGGTAGAGCGCGTCGCGTGAATGTCTACGAAAGTGCGCTGGCCGACTTTTGGCCCCCCACCGATAATGACGTGGTAGTTGTGATTGGGCCCAGGCGGATGAAACGCATACCGATGGGTATGTCCAGAAATCACCGCGTCGACCTTATTTGCTTGAAGCACGTCGTGGAAACATTGGTGGCTGTGTTGCGTTCCGTGCCAATCGTCGGAGTGATGAAACGGTATATGTGCGACTACAATGGTATGGGTGGCAGCACGTCGTTCCGCCGATTGAAGAACGTCTTCTAGCCACGTTCGCTGGTTTAGTCGATGGGTATCGTAGTCAACGGTTCCACCATATACTTCATGATCATCGGGCTTGTCTTCCCCACTATCGAGTACAATCCAGTACACAGGCCCGAATTTGAAAGAATGATAGAAGTTTCCTCCCGGATAATCGAAATACGGCTTGATATCTCGCGCAAATGCGCCGCGTGTTTCATGGTTACCCCGCACCATAACAAAAGGAGTGCGTCCGCCGAGAACTTCCCCTAGCGGCGAAAAGAGCTTCTCCGTTAAATCGTTCGATGTGGTTACATAATGAAAGGAATCTCCATTTAGGAAAATGAGGTCTTTGTGCGCGAGGGTACTTTTTGCGATCATCTCGGCATAGCTTTCTTTGCGCTCATGAATATCGTTTAGGATTAAACAGTGAATCTCCGCTTGATCTTCTTTAGCCAGCTTGGCTTCTATAATGTCCGAGATGACGGTTTTCCCATATTGAATGTCATAAGCTTCAAATTTTTCGATTTCTTTCGCCACGACGCGATAACGTAGCGTACGGTCTTCTGGAATGTCGACGACAAATAAGTAATTGGTGCTGTTAGCACGACGCATACCGTCTTCGACTTGGTACTTCGTGGCGATAGGCTGTCCCGACTGATTCAGAAGTTCTAGCCAAGCAAAGCACGGTTTGTTGAAAATTGCACCGACGGTCACCGCGTCTGATGTTAAATTTTGTAGGTAAGGAGGGGCTGCGAGTTGAAACGCTGGATTACTCATCGTCGGTTTAGGCTGCGCCGTTAGGGATGTATTTGGCGCTAAGCTTAAAATTCCCAAACCTTTCAGAAAGTGTCTTCTGTTGAATGTCATGGTATAGTTGGTTGATCTTACACCTTAAATGTAAGGTTTTCTAAGGAAAAGAGGAACAGCAAAACCACTACGACCATCAAAAAAAAGGCAATGCTATACTAACATTGCCCTTTCCTCAACATATATGCGTGAACTATTCTTCTTCTTTTAACACACTTTCATCTAAATCCTGACCCGAAACCTCTGTTCGAATTTTTGTTTCCAACTCATCCATTAAGTCCGGATTGTCCAATAGTAGGTTTTTTACCGAGTCTCTACCTTGTCCCAATTTAGTGTCTCCGTAACTAAACCAGGATCCCGATTTTTTCACAATGCCGTATTCCACTCCAAGGTCGATGACCTCTCCGGCTTTCGAAATTCCTTCTCCGAACATAATATCGAATTCCGCAATACGAAAAGGAGGAGCAACTTTGTTTTTTACAACTTTTACCTTTACTCTGTTCCCGGCGACCTCGTCCGCATCTTTAATTTGTGATGTTCTGCGGATATCCAGGCGGACTGATGCGTAAAACTTTAAGGCATTTCCACCGGTCGTTGTTTCCGGATTACCAAACATGACGCCGATTTTCTCGCGCAACTGGTTGATGAAAATACAGCAGCAATTCGTTTTTGAAATTGTTCCGGTTAACTTACGGAGCGCTTGGGACATTAAGCGAGCTTGCAAGCCCATTTTAGAATCCCCCATTTCTCCCTCGATTTCCCCTTTAGGAACTAATGCAGCTACAGAGTCAATCACCAGTACATCGATTGCTCCTGAACGAATAAGGTTATCCGCAATTTCTAATGCTTGTTCACCATTATCCGGTTGAGATATCAATAAGTTTTCTACATCAACCCCCAGTTTTTGTGCATAATATTTATCGAAAGCGTGCTCTGCGTCAATGATAGCTGCTATCCCGCCCTTTTTTTGGCATTCTGCAACAACGTGAGTGGCAAGGGTGGTCTTTCCTGAAGATTCCGGACCGTAAATCTCTACAATACGACCTTTGGGTACACCGCCGATACCTAGTGCAATATCCAAACCTAATGAGCCCGTGGAAATGGCTTCGATAGGTTCTACTGCGGTATCACCCAGCTTCATGATGGTCCCCTTGCCATAGCTTTTTTCTAATTTATCTAGGGTTAACTGTAATGCCTTTAGTTTGTCTGAGTTGCTCATGTTTTTAGTATGTTGTGGTCAAATATAACGATTGATTTTCAGATAGCCAAATGATTTGCTAATAAAATTAGTTTTAATGTAACTTCGCTTTTCCTTTTCAGCTTCATGGTCTCGCTGGAACTATTGGTTTGGCCCGATAAGTTTTTTCAAAATAACGACAAAAATAGGTGATGGGACAGCTTTCACATTTGGGCTTTCTGGCTAAACAGACATACCTTCCATGTAGAATTAACCAGTGATGGGCCCGAGCAATCGTTTCTTTAGGTAGGTGTTTGACGAGCTGTTTTTCGGCCGCTAGAGGTGTCTTTGCTCGGGTGGTCAAGCCCAATCGATCGGCTACACGGAAAACATGCGTATCGACTGCCATAGCAGGATTTTCGTAAACCACTGAAGAAATGACGTTCGCCGTCTTTCGTCCGACCCCGGGCAGTTTGACTAAATCCTCTATTTTTTCTGGAACCACACCTCCAAATTCGTGCAGTAGTTTGTTGGCCATACCTACCAGGTGTTTTGATTTGTTATTTGGGTAACTTACCGATCGAATGTAGGTAAATACCTCTTCTGGGGTACTGGCGGCCAGGGATTCGGGATCTGGAAAGCGTTCGAATAGTGCTGGGGTAACTTGATTGATTCGCTTGTCGGTGCATTGTGCAGAAAGAATTACTGCCACGAGCAGTTCGAACGGATTACCATAATGAAGCTCTGTTTCTGCTTCCGGATTATGTGTGGAAAAATACTCCACAAAAGCTTTGTAGCGATCTTTAATAAGCATAGGACAAAGGTACATGAAGTTTTTTATTTCTGCGGGCAATTCAGGATAATCGCTTGACGTTGTCCAGAAGCAGAAGACGTGGGGACATACCGCTCAGAACAAAGCCGCTCTTTTGTGGAGCGGCTTTGTCTTAAACGTTACGAATGGTTTTGGAGTAATTGAGAAGGTGTCTGATTGTTTTATCACTTGGATCTTTTGACAATTGCTGGATGCAATTTTTTAGTTTCTCCTCAAATGCTTTTGCTATATCGTTTTCTTCGATAGCATTCGGCTCCCCATCCTTTTCGTTTAATTCTTTAGTTTTAGTAGAGTTTTCGACCATAAGCATCTTGTTTATTACCTAAACGCAAGATACTTAGCATTATTGTGAAAAATTTAACATTTTTTCACTTTTATAAGTGAACTAATTGGAAACTACATTGTTTGCCTCTACAACGGCTTTGTACGCGTTTACAATTCCTCCACCTACACTGATTTCGTCTAAATAGACCCGTTTGGTTGCGCCGTCTTTTTTAATTTTTACTTTTTGGTCTACTTTAGTGACGCTCTTTATAATAATATCTTTTACTTCAGGAGCAGTCAACTCAGGGTAGTAGGCTCGAAGCAGAGCTGCGAGTCCCGAAACAACCGGTGCGGCCATACTGGTTCCCTGCTGCTCTTTATACTGCGAGTCGGGCATGGTGGAGTTGATCTTTACTCCCGGTGCAAATACATCGACGCTGCGGTATCCATAATTGGAGAAGGACGCCAGTAAATCGCTGTTTTCTTGCCAGGAGGTAGCGCCTACTGTAATCCAGTTGCTGGCCTCACTGATGACTGCATCTAAGCTATCGGTAAAGTACTTCGTCGGGTAGTTCTCTACCACATCGTTGTCTGATGCATCGTTTCCTGCGGCGTGGACTAATAGAACATCTTTAGATTCGGCGTATTTAACCGCCTCATCGACGGCCTCTTTGTCGTATACATATCCTTTCCCAAAACTCATGTTGATGATTTTGGCACCATTATCTACCGCATAACGGATGCCATTGGCGACATCTTTATCGCGCTCATCACCATTAGGAACAAGCCGCACCGACATAATTTTTACTTGATCTGCGACGCCGTTGATGCCCTTGTCATTGTTACGTTTGGCTGCAATAATTCCAGCCACGTGCGTGCCGTGATCGGCATCCGGTCCTTTGACGTCGTTGTTTCCATAGTGACGTTCAGAGGAGTCTTCGTAGTCGTCTCCCACAATATGGCGTGGATCAAAGTCTTTGTTTAGATGAAAATCCACTTGATCCGAAAAATAATCCGCAGCATCCCCAATATCTCCTAGGAATTTTTCGAACGAGTTGTCTGCACTTTCTTTTCTTGCAATCCGGACGGCCATTTTTTGTCGATCGCTCTCCGGATCGAAGCGATCAAGGTCCTCCTTGGTGATGTCCTTAGGGGCCTTTCCAATCGTTTTTACGATGCTATCGAGTTCCTCTTTTAAGCGACCATAATTGAGTTTGCCAAAGGAAGCTTCGTCCATTTTAGAGGTGTAGTCGGTAATCATTTTTTGGTAGGCTACAAACTCTCTTCTTTCACGCTCGGATAGGGGGGTGCTCGGTAAGACAGAGACATACTTGGGTTCATAGATACGAATCAATCGCGTTACCTCTAGATTGTCCTCATCCACATTTTCGCCATTCGCGTTGCCGATGAAATTCCATCCGTAAACGTCATCGATATAACCGTTGCCATCGTCATCTATTCCATTCCCCGGTATTTCCTTGGGATTGGTCCATAGTACGTCTTCAAGATCTTCATGGGATACGTCCACTCCGCCATCTAACACCGCCACGATAACGGGGGTTGATTTTCTCCCCTCCAGCAGCCCATATGCTTTTTCCGTGCTGATTCCCATCACACCGTCGGTTTGAGGATCTAAGTTGTACCAATTTTCGGGCGGGGTGTCGTTCTTGTCTTGTGCTAGGCCAAGAGTCGGCAATACACCTATAGCTAGGTAGGAGAGCCATTTATTCAGTTGTATCATATATTCGTTTTGTTTATAGTTTTCACAAATTTACTATTTTCCACCTGTCCGATATGTTAATTAATTTAAAATAGTATTCACCTAATCATCTTGTCCTTGTGATCCCTATAGCGCCGTGACGCAAACAGGGGACCGATATAGATCGGTCCCCTGTTTAATATGTTTACGCAGAATATAAACAGGATTACTGTTCCGTATTCAAGCTGTCTAAGCGATTTTTCTCTTCCGCCTCTCTGGCGTCGATCTGATGCTGCTTGTAGTTCTGAACCGCCACCCGACTAGCGCGTTGTGAGACGACGATACCGAATACCGCAATGACAGACACCACAATAACGCCCCACATGTATTTTTTTTTATCTTGTTTAACGAGCCAGTACATAAATAAGATGTAAGGGATAACAAATATAAGATAGAATGCGATTCCTGGGCCGACCATATTTTATGAGATTAATTTTGTGCAAAATTACTGATTTTTTTTTAATGTCCCTTCCTCATCTCGAACCGATTATCTCCCTGTGACGGAAGTTGACAAAACAATGTGAATTGTTATTCGTTTAAAGAGCAGGGTGCGAAATTGGAACGATTTCAATTAAACAGGGGGATAAGTGGGTAGCAAAGTAAAAAAACTACACTATTATTGCATAAAAGAAAAAACTATTGATTAGTTTTGCAGCGTCTGATTACAAAAGGATTAAGCAGAAAATGAATTGTAATAAAATATATCCTCCCGTACGTACCGCCATCGATAAGATGATGGGCTGGAGAAGGTATATGTATTTGCGTTTATTCCACTGCCCGATTCTTCGGCTCCGACGACCTATTCTGCCTCGAGCTTGATAACCAAGGCAGACAAATTCTCCGTTTTGCTATCCGTCGGGCTCGACGTATGGCCCACCAAGTAAACAAATGGTATAAATGCTCAATGAGTATTAATTTTTAGGTCGACATTATTCAATGACAATCTCTGATTTTTTGATTATTCCCGCCGAAGCACAACATGTAAAGTATGTGGAGGCTATTTGTAACGAGATGTTCGAATCTGCGAAAGCTCGTGGAACCGGCATTGCGCGCCGCAAACCGGAATATGTAGCGCGTAAGATCGAAGAAGGGAAGGCCGTAATCGCCCTTCACAAAGACGGAACCTGGGCAGGGTTTTGCTACATTGAGACCTGGGGACATGGCGATTATGTGGCGAATTCCGGTCTGATTGTAAATCCCGCTTTCCGGAAGGTGGGGCTGGCGAAGGTCATAAAAAAACGTATCTTCGAATTATCGAGGGAACGCTATCCTAAATCTAAGATTTTCGGCTTGACGACGGGCTTAGCGGTGATGAAAATCAACTCCGATCTGGGGTATGAACCGGTAACCTATTCGGAATTAACGCAGGATGAGGAATTCTGGAAGGGCTGTCAATCGTGTGTTAATTACGATATTTTAGTGTCTAAAGATCGCAAAAACTGCATGTGCACAGCTATGTTATGGGATCCTGTTGAAAAGGAGAGAGAGCTTAAGGAGAAGATCCAACGTCGAGCGGAAGCGAAAGAGCGGTTGGAGCGGATTGCCAAAAAGCAGTCTTTATTGAAACGTATTGAAGCTAAAATATGGAAATCCACGAAGAAAATGGTGGCTGCAGTGATTTCCTCGTAACGGTCAATCCGTTAAATACAATTTAGTTTGTCATCATCATAACTCAACATTAAGCATATGAAAAAAGTAGTATTAGCATTTAGTGGTGGATTGGATACTTCGTTCTGTTGTATCTATCTATCGCGTGACCTAGGTTTAGAAGTACATTCAGTCATTGTCAATACAGGAGGCTTTTCAGAAGATGAGCTAAAGGGTATTGAGCGACGTGCCTATGAGCTTGGCGTTCAGTCACATACTACAATTGACGAAACCTCCGATTATTATCGGGACACGATCAAATATCTGATTTTTGGGAATGTGTTGAAGAATGCGACCTATCCTTTATCGGTGTCAGCTGAACGGGTCTGCCAAGCGACCGCCATCGCAAATTATGCAAAAAGCATAGGAGCGGAATGTGTAGCGCACGGCTCCACTGGTGCTGGTAATGATCAGGTTCGGTTTGATATGATTTTTCAGACACTGATTCCCGGCGTCGAAATCATTACCCCAATTCGGGATCAAAAACTTTCTAGAGAGGATGAGATTGCGTATCTGAACCAACATGGCGTCGCCTATTCAGCGGAAAAAGCGAAATACTCAATAAATAAAGGCTTATGGGGAACTTCGGTAGGGGGAGCGGAAACGTTGACCTCCAATCAATATCTTCCCGAGTCAGCTTGGCCCACACCTGTTACGGCTGAAACGCCGCAACAAATTACGATTGACTTTGAGCAAGGTGAGCCGGTGGCGCTGAATGGAGAAAGGAAAGATCCGGTTCGTGTTATTCAAGATTTACAAGCTTTGGCCCAACCGTACGGGATTGGGCGCGATATCCACGTAGGTGATACGATTATCGGGATCAAGGGACGCGTTGGATTTGAGGCGGCCGCTCCGCTGATTTTGATCAAAGCACACCATACTTTGGAGAAACATACACTTACTAAATGGCAGCTGTCCTGGAAAGATCAGTTGGCTGCATTTTACGGAAATTATATGCACGAAGGTCAAATGCATGATCCGGTTATGCGCGATATTGAAGCGTTTCTGCAGCGCTCTCAGCAAACGGTCAGTGGGAAAGTCTATATTGAATTGCATCCGCATCGTTTCGTAATTCTCGGAATTGATTCGGCGCATGACTTGATGTCGAACGAGTTTGGAAGTTATGGGGAGATGAATGAAGGGTACACCGGAGACGATGTGAAGGGCTTCTCTAAAATTTTTGGCAACCAAACCATCATTTGGCATAAAGTAAATCAGAACGGCTAATTGGAGTCACCCGAGGCCGACGCTTGAATGGCGGCCAAGGCGTGAGCGAAGTGAATTTGCGATGAAAAAAATTAAAGTAGGTATTATCGGCTCAGCCGGATACACCGGAGGGGAACTGATTCGGATATTGATTCATCACCCTCAAGTTGAAATCGTGTTTGCGCACAGTGCGTCAAATGCAGGTAATAAAGTTTACCAGGTACATCAGGACTTATTTGGAGATACGGAGCTCACCTTCTCGGAATCTTTTCATTCCGATATCGATGTCGTGTTTTTGTGTGTTGGGCATGGTGATGCGAGAAAATTTCTAGCGGCTGATCCCTTCAACCCAGACGTGCGCATCATTGATTTATCCCAGGATTTTAGGCTACGAGAAAATAGTGATTTCCAGGGGCGTCAGTTTATCTACGGGCTGCCGGAACTAAATCGGGCGAAGATCGAGTCGGCGCATTACATCGCGAATCCCGGTTGTTTTGCAACAACCATTCAACTAGCACTCTTGCCACTGGCAGAGCAGGCTTTGTTGCCTGAGCAGGTGCAGGTGCACGCAACGACAGGTTCAACCGGAGCGGGTCAACGGCCATCAGGAACGACGCATTTTTCATGGCGTAACAATAACTTATCCATCTACCAGGCCTTTGTCCATCGGCACTTACAAGAGGTTTCAGAGTCCCTAGACCAACTGCAAGCCGGCTTTTTACCTCCGCCGGCCGATCCTGCTGAGACACTCGTGCAACGTGCAGCCAAACGGATTAACTTTGTCCCGCAACGCGGTGATTTTCCTAGGGGGATTTTCGCAACGGTTTATCTACAGACAGACCTGAGTCTGGAGCAAGCGTCCGAGTTGTACCGTGATTATTATGCCGGACACCCATTCACCCATCTGTCTGATATGGATATTGACTTAAAGCAGGTCGTGAATACCAATAAAGGATTGCTTCAACTGCAAAAGCAGGGTGACACCTTGTTGATTTTGAGTGCGACAGACAATCTTATAAAAGGCGCTTCGGGACAAGCGGTACAGAATATGAATTTGATGTATGGGCTTGACGAATCGGCGGGTTTGCGCCTAAAACCAAGTGCCTTTTAATATATTCTTGCATAACACCTATAAATAAGGGCTGTATCCGGTAATCGAATACAGCCCTTTATCGTTGATCTCCTGTTGAGACGGACACGCCATCCGTTGAGATCTGGTGTTTTTACTGTTCCAATAAGTTAATTGTGCTTTCGATCGATACATTATCGCCCGTAACGGCGTTCCCGTCCTGATCTACTAAGGTCAGATTCACGTTGTTTTCGCCAAGTGGTAAGTTTTGGATTTCGTAAGGTACCCACTGATCCAAGATAAACTCTTGACCATTTATTTCGGCTTTAACTTGGTGTGCATCTGCTCCTAGGGTGGTGTTGGCCACGAAGAAATCTAATAACACCACATTGGTATCGTCACCTTTGTATTCCCCTTTAGGGCGGCTATAGAATAACGAGGGCTCCGTTGGTGTAGGCAATTCAGAAATGGTGGCATCGGATTCTACTTTGAACTTGATTAACTTCGAGGCATCCTCTGTCTTAATCGACTCGTGGAACGAGCGAGAAAGGAACGATAACAGATAATGTTCTGAATTTACCGGCACGGTAAAGGTGTGTTCAGGTGCGTATAGAGCCACATATGGCGTGTTATCTAAAATAAAGTGAATGTGTTGCCCCTCGTGGGAATTCGCCATATGATGGGAATGGTCGGTTTGTTCGGTCAAATTAAAATTCTCGATATCATATTTCACAGTGATTTTCGCCGAGTCCGATCCGACTTTTTCCGCAGTCATTTCTGCAATTTTCAATGTCGCTCCTGGGAATTCTTTCGCATGGTCTAAAGGATTTACTGCAAGCGTGCCCACGGAATCGCTAACCGCAGTAGAGTCTTGTGGGTCCCCGTCTTGGTTCGTCGTCGACGTGTTACAGGAAACAAACAATGCTGTTGCAGCAAGTACCGCTATGGCAGATTTGAAATTTTTCATAATGATTCGTTTAGTCGAGTGTTTATATTATTAACTGATAACAAATATAGTCTTTAAATGTTTTAATCGTTTATGGAAATACCACTTTCAGGGCTTCTTCGATCGCGCCCGCTGTTTTTTGTAAGTCTTCTTCCGTATGAGCAGCAGAGACGAAGCCCACTTCGTAACCCGATGGTCCAAAATAAATACCACGATTCAAGAGTTCACGGTGTAATACTTTATAATGGGTCATCGAAGCCGGATCAATTTGGTCTGCACGATGGCTCGGCCCCTTCGTATCGAAGGCAATCCAGAAGATGCAACCTACGGTCGTGATTTGCATCGGATAGTCGTTCTGCTGAATAAGCTGACGAACTTGATTGACGAAGCCTTCGGTTTTCTGCTGCAGTGCCTCATAAAATCCCGGGCGAGCCAACAGACGCAATGCAGCGATACCTGCAGCCATAGCGACGGGATTTCCAGACAGGGTCCCAGCTTGGTATACCGCACCGTCGGGAGAAATGCAATGCATGAGCTCTTTTGATGCACCGTACGCGCCAACAGGCATACCGCCTCCGATAATCTTTCCGTAAGTAATGATATCCGGTTGTATATCATAATAGGCAGCGGCCCCCTCAAAGCCTAAACGGAAGCCGGTGATCACCTCGTCCATGATCAAGAGTGCGCCGTTGCGTTTGGTGATATCCGATAGAAAGTGTAAATAATCTTTATCCTGAATCAAAAGGCCATTATTAGCCGGTATCCCTTCGATAATCACGGCTGCAATCTCGTCTTTAAAGTCCGTAAAAACACGCTCCAAAGCCGGGAGATCGTTTAATGCAATCACAATGGTTTCTTGGGCAAAGGCATGGGGTACACCTGCAGAAGAAGTTTCGCCAAAAGTCACCAGTCCAGACCCTGCTTTTACTAAGAGTGAGTCCGAGTGCCCGTGATAACAACCGTCAAATTTGACGATTTTATCTCTTTTGGTATACCCGCGTGCTAGGCGAATGGCTGACATCACCGCTTCGGTACCTGAACTTACAAATCGAATCATATCGATTTTTTGATTTCGGCTTAAAATAAGGTCGGCCAATTCATTCTCCAATCGCGTCGGTGCACCAAAGCTGAGTCCTTTGGACAACTGAGATGCCACGGCTTCTCGGATTTCAGGGGTATTATGCCCCAAAATTAGCGGCCCCCAGGAACAGCAGAAATCGATGAATTCGTTTCCATCGGCATCCCACAAATGGGCTTTATCGCCGCGATCGATGAACAGGGGCGTGCCGTGCACCGATTTGAACGCGCGAACGGGTGAGTTCACTCCGCCTGGGAAATATGTTTTCGCCTGCTCAAATAATTCGGCAGATTTTTCACGTGAAATATCCTTTGTTGTTGCTGTCATAGTGATGATATTGTTTAATCAAAAATAGGATTTCCGTAGCTGGAAATCGAATGTACGGCGCAGGCACCGGGTGGGGCGGGTGAAAAATGACCTACTGCTTATAAAAGATCATCAGTCGGTTCTTACATCCCGCCGAAAATAGAAAAAGAGGGGCTCCTAAAAAAGGCCCCTCTTTCCTGTATCACTTCGACGACTTATTTGCCTTCGTTAAGTACTTTTGTTACCAATTCAGCGGCTTCTTTCAATAAGATAGCTGAATAGACTTGTAGACCAGATTGATCAATTAATTCTTTCGCTTCTGCTGCATTGGTTCCTTGAAGCCGTACAATAATAGGAACCGGAATGTTTCCAATTTCCTGATAGGCGTCAATGACTCCCTGCGCAACACGATCACAACGTACGATACCGCCGAAGATATTAATTAAAATGGCTTTAACGTTCGGATCCTTTAGGATAATGTTAAAACCGGCTTTCACCGTTTCTGCATTTGCCGTTCCACCTACATCTAAGAAGTTAGCCGGTTCTCCACCCGCCAGCTTGATGATGTCCATGGTGGCCATTGCCAATCCTGCACCGTTCACCATACAGCCTACGTTACCGTCAAGCTTTACATAGTTTAGGTTAGATTCTCCAGCTTCTACCTCCGTTGGATCTTCTTCAGCTGTATCGCGAAGCTCCGCTAGGTCTTTGTGACGATATAGCGCATTTTCATCCAAGTCTACTTTAGCATCAACGGCCAGGATTTTATCATCAGAGGTTTTTAAAACCGGGTTGATTTCGAATAATGATGCGTCAATAGCGTCATACGCTTTGTACAGCGCCGACACAAATTTCACCATGTCTTTATGCGAGGCACCAGACAAACCTAAGTTAAAGGCAATCTTACGCGCTTGAAATCCCTGAAGTCCAACTTTGGGATCTACTTCTTCTTTAAAGATCAGGTGTGGTGTTTTTTCGGCAACTTCTTCAATGTCCATACCACCCTCAGTAGAATACATGATGATGTTACGTCCCGTTGTACGGTCCAATAATACCGACATGTAGAATTCTTTGGTTTCGCTTTCGCCAGGATAGTAAACGTCTTGTGCGATTAAGACCTTGCTGACTTTTTTTCCTTCTGGACCGGTTTGCGGAGTGACGAGTTGCATGCCGATGATATCGCTTGCACGTTGTCTCACTTCGTCGTGGTTTTTCGCCAATTTGACACCACCTCCTTTACCACGTCCACCGGCGTGAATTTGAGCTTTAACGACAACCCAGTCTGAATTGAGGTCTTCTTTCAACTTCTTCGCAGCATCTACTGCTTGCTCCGGCGTTTCGGCAACAATACCTTCCTGTACTCGTACTCCGAAACTTTTAAGTATTTCTTTTCCTTGATATTCGTGAATGTTCATTGATAAAAAATTTGATGTAAAAATAACGTATTTAATCGTAAGGGTCAAGTTATTGCCCGGATAAAATTGTTCTTTGATGGGATTGTGATGGAAACGTTCCTGATTTGTCGAAACCAGGCCGGGTCGCTCGTGGCGCATACCGTCCTTTTATCAGGTGAGCAGGTGCATCAGCTACACGAAATAAATTGTTCTTTCCTTATTTTTATTATTTTCGTGTCATGATCTTGAAGGCAAATAATATTTTTAAATCGTACGGTAAATTGGAGATCCTTAAAGGAGTGAGTGTGTCGGTTCAAAAAGGAGAAATCGTGTCGATTGTAGGAGCCTCGGGTGCTGGTAAAAGCACCTTGCTTCATATTATAGGTACCTTAGATCGGCCCGATAAGGGATCGTTGATGATCGCCCAGCAAGATGTTTTTTCCTATAAAGAGAAGCAATTGAGTGATTTCAGAAATCAAGAAATCGGCTTTATTTTTCAATTTCACCATTTGCTGCCAGAATTTACAGCTTTGGAAAACGTTTGTATACCGGGCTTTATTGCCGGACGACCCCGGAAGGAAGTAGAGCTTGCTGCCGCCGAGTTATTGGACATATTAGGTGTAAGCCATCGCGCAAAGCACAAGCCCTCGGCGATGTCCGGTGGAGAGCAGCAGCGGGTATCCGTGGCTCGTGCACTCATCAACAATCCCAGCTTGGTCTTGGCTGATGAACCCTCAGGAAATTTAGATTCGGAAAACGCCACGGCTTTACATCAGCTGTTTTTCGATCTTCGTGATCAAATGCAACAAACATTCATTATTGTGACACACAACGAAGAACTTGCTCATATTTCAGATCGCACGATACAAATGCGAGACGGTCAAATTTATTAAACGATGAGAAATGTGTTAATTACCTTCGGTTCTTCGTCGCTGGCTCAACGCGTCGGTCACCAACTACAACCGTGCTACAACGTCATTTACGCCACTTGTGAGCCGGTACCTTCTTTTATGGAGCATCGTTTTTCACGAATTCCAACCGGTTCCGAAGCGAGTTTTGCACATCAATTGCTGGCATTTTGCTTGGACCACCAGGTGGACTATTTGCTGCCACTAGGCTGGACCGAGATTCAATCATTGGCCGAAGCCAAACAGCTATTCGAGGAGTATGGCATCCAGGTCTGTTGCCCCGATCGGGAGGACCTGGAGGAGGTGCTCTTGATCGAACGTCCTCCGGCGCAGGTCGATATCTGTCTGCTGCTTCACGGGGAGGTGTTGCTGGGAAATTCGCCCGGAAAAAATGTATTGACGGGGCTGTATACGTTCTCGGATTCTGGAGGTCAATCTGCTTTATGTGTTGTTTAACTCAATGAAAATGGTCGAAATCTCTTCTATTCCTCTGGATAAAAAAATGTATCTCTTCGAGCTAGACGAGGTGCTTTTTCCCCAGAAGGATTATGTATTACAAGTTTATTACTTATTCGCCCAATTTGTGGAATTCACAGAAGGGCGCGCTATTGCAGCCGCGCTGACCGATTTCATGAAAGAAACGTATTTGGAAAAAGGGCATGATGCGGTTTTCCAAACGGTCGAACAGGCGTTTACATTTCAATCGGATTACTCCGAAAATTTTGAGCGTTTACTGGCTAATGCGCACTTGCCACTCAAACTATACCTTAGTAACGCTGCCAAACTCTTATTGGCCACACTGATAGAACAGGAGGCAAAATTGGGGGTATTGACCAAAGGAAACCCCGTCACACAACTCAACAAACTGAAGCATTTGGATTGGCAAGGCTTGGATCGCCAAGTGCGGGTTTACTTTTTAGATGAATTGGAATTCCGTAATATTGAGCCTTTTAATTATATTGCCCAAGAGAACCAAATTTCACCAGAGGATATCTTTTTTGTTGATAAGCCCTGGACGAACTAAATGATGATGCACCGATTACCTACATTGTTGTTGATTTCCATGCTAGTAATGGGAATCTGGGGATGCAAAAAATCGGACGGACCAACACCGTCGGAAGACCCGCAAGATGAGGAAACGTTATTACGTGACTCGACGTACTTTTATTCGATCTTATTTTCCTTATGGACCAACCAATTGCCACAGCCCGAAGGACGTGGTGATGATCTCGATTTACAGGCCTATACCGGAAAATTCAAAGATGCCGAGGAAGTGCTGGTCGATCTACGGAAATACGCAAATGAAGACCGGTTTAGTTTTGTTGATCGAGCCGGAAAGGTGAGCGAAGAAATACAGGAAGGCGTGTATGAAGAAACGGGTGTAATCCCCATTTATCTGAGTAGTGACGGGAGCGATAACGGTGATTTGTACATTAAATTGGTGCAACGCGGCTCTCCGGCGGAGCGAGCCGGTTTGAAGCGAGGTATGCGGGTGCTCAGCTTAAACGGCGACACCCAGCTCGATTATTTGACCGATCAGCAGCAATCACTCCGTAATTTCTATGCTTTTTTTTCTGGAGAAACGCTTGAATTGATCGTGCAGCAGCCTGGGGCGGAAACCACAGAGACCATCACGGTAACCGGAAGTGCGTATTATCTGAATCCTGTTATAGACGCTCGCGTGATCGATTTGGATGGACATAAAGTGGGATATTTTGCCTATACCAGTTTTCTCAATGTATGGGATAGCCACGGAAACCCGAATGCGTATCACGAATATTTACTCGCGCTGTTTCGTGACTTCGAAAAACAGCAAATCGACGAATTGGTCGTGGATCTGCGCTACAATGGAGGTGGGGCCACCAATGCGGCCGAACTAATGGCTAGTTTAATCGTGCCGGTAGCCAACGGTCAGGACAGAATGTATACCTATAAGGTCAATCAGTATTTAGAGGAAGCGGGATTTACCGATGTATCGAAATCCGGTGCGCCATTTGTACCGGTTCATTTCCAAAAGCCGAATGCTTTAGATTTGTCTCGTGTCTATTTTCTTGCCACACAGAGTTCGGCATCGGCTAGTGAGCTTGTGATCAATGTGCTGAAGCCATATATGGATGTGGAGCTGATCACCACGAATCGGCAGGGCACGTTTGGGAAACCGGTTGGCTTTTTTGGTTATCCCGTCGTGAACGGCTATGCTGACCTCTATATAACCTCCTTTCAAATGTTAAATAGTGCAGGCTTTGGAGACTACTTTAGTGGTCTCATGGGGCAAAAAAATGATGCGCAGGACGGTTTTCTGCAGCAGCTCGGGGACCCGGATGAGTCGATGTTGGCTGAGGCCTTGCATCATATTCAGCAGGGGAGCTACCGGACCTATAACGGGGCTAAATCGAGCAATAGATCGACGCTCCGCAACACATTGCGTGGTATCCGCACCCCCGAAACTCACCCGCATCGAAATAATATGTACCGGTTTGGCGGGGATGTGGCTCCAAATTTGTCGAAGAGTCGCTAATCCTTTTGTCGTACGAGCGGTCAAATCAGGTAATACCCTTTTTTTATGGACAACAAATGATGAATAAATATAGTTTTGGATTACTTCCGGTTCTTTTGCTGGTAGCGCTTGTCGGATGCAAAAAGGATCCTGGGAAAATTAGTCCTCCGCCGCGACCTGGGGAGGATGGAGACCGAACCGCCGCTGAGCAAGTACTGGACAGTGTGTACAGTAAGTACAAACAACTTTCTTATTGGGCGTCTTCAATCGAAGTGGTCGACCCAATCTCTGATCTAACGGATAATTATACTGATCCGGAGAGATTACTCGCTTATTTAAAATCGCAAACTCCAGAGAAGACTGATTTTGTCTATCACCCGGACTATAGCGGGCCATTAGACCGCTTTTCCTGGCTCGAAGATTTAAGCGATGCATCCAGCAGTGCTGCTCGTGCCGATCGGGCCGAAGGCTATGGTTTTTATCTCGCTGCGGGTGGTGGCCGCACCGATAGCATATACGTGTATTTCGTTGAGGGAGGGTCGCCGGCTGCCGAAGCCGGTATGCGGCGAGGGCAACGGGTTATTGAAATGCAAGGTGACCGCGATATGGTCGGTGCTAATGTGCCCAATGTGGAGCGGTACGTGCTGCAGGACCAGTTGAACATGGTTGTGTATGACGAGAGTGGAGGCGAAAAGGAATTCGACATGACGTATACCAGCTATGAAATAGATCCCCTTGTTCGCGATACTGTATACCATCGGGGTGGGGACCGGATTGGCTATTTAGCCTTGTCCTCATTTGAGGAGCTGTATAGACAGGGCGGAGCGACTACACCGCTCTATGATAATTTGGAAGCTATTTTCGATCGATTTGGTTCCGGGCCGGATCGGATCGACGAGTTGATTCTCGATTTTCGCTATAATGTGGGGGGATACGTGAGTACGGCCGTTCATTTCGCGAATAAAGTGATCAATGTGGCGGGAGATAAAAAGACGATGTTCAGTTACGATGTGAACCAAAGACTTGCTGAAGAACGGGACCGAGGCGATAAGGAGTTTGCCGACGAAATTTTTGCCCGCAAAAGTCAACTCGATTTGCGTCGCGTGTATTTTCTAGTTACCGATAATACGGCGTCGGCCAGCGAGATTGTCATCGCCGCGCTGATGCCCTATATGGACGTACAGATTATTGCGGATAATCGGGCGACCTATGGAAAACCTGTGGGCTTTTTCCGAGAGGATATCTCCGACGATCTGGGCTTGTGGGCTGCATCGTTTAAAATCGTCAACGCCGATGGATTTACCGATTACTGGGACGGGATACCGGCGACCAAAAGTGGCGTATTTGATAACTACTATCTTGATTTTGGCGATCCCAATGAAAACATGACCAAATCGGCAATTGACCACATTACTAAAGGGGTGTTCTCAGGCCGGACGACCGCGCAGAAGGCGGATGCTAGAAGCGGCATATCCGATCCGGAAACCAGTCGTAAAATCAATGCTAGACCCATTCGTGGGATGAAAAAACAGAAATAATCAGGATATAATTGTTAACTTTACCGGTATGGCGGGAACGAATAAACCAACGACGATTAAGGAAATTGCAAGAAAGTTAAAAATCTCTCCTTCTACCGTGTCTCGTGCTCTAAATGATCACCCTAGTATAGGATTGGTGACCACAATGCGTGTAAAGCAAATGGCAGAAGAGATGGCATATGAGCCGAATCAAACGGCCATATTTTTTAAACAACGTAAAACCTTTACCATTGGGGTCATTTTACCCAAATTGTCCGAGCCGTTTTTCTCCGAAGCGATCAGTATGGTGGAAAGCGTGGCCGAGGATAAGAAATATACCGTACTATTAGGCCAATCGTTAGACGACGCGGGTCGGGAATTGAATATTATCCAAACGTTTAAGAAACATCGGGTAGACGGTATCCTGATGTCCATGAGTAAAAACACGAAGGATACGGACTTTTTGGAAATGCTCACCAAGACCGATATTCCCATTGTCTTTTTCGATTGCGTACCGGACCTGCCTGATGTGAACAAAGTGTTTTGTGATCTGTCTTCGGGAATGACCGAAGCGATTGCCGCGTTCGTTGAGCGTGGACACCGTAAAATAGCGATGATCAATGGACCGGAGGCGCTGCTGGCTTCCAAAGAGCGAGCTGCTGCGTTTCGTAATGCGTTGGTCTTGCAAGGTATCTCGGAACAGGAAAGCTTCATCGTTAACACCGACCTGACCGAAGCCGGAAATGAGCAGGCCATGGAGCAGATTTGTAATCTTGCCGATCGGCCATCCGCCGTCGTCTCCTTTAATGACTTTGTCACATTGGACCTGATTCACTATGCGAAGCAGCGTGGTATCGTGCTCAATCAAGATATGTATTTCATCAGCTATGCGAATTATCCGTTGTGGAAATACATGGATAATCCCCCAATGGGTAGCATTGAGCAATACCCAGAAAAACAGGCGCAGAAGGCAGCCGAAATCCTGTTTGACTTAATCGATAAGAAGGAAGAGAAGCCGCAACAAGTCGTTTTCCCTTCTAAGCTGGTGCTGAAGTAAGTCCCCACGAGCAGGGGTAAGCAGGTTCGTGACTTTTGATGATTTACGCCTCGCGCCGCTTATTGTGAATCGATTTGCAAGCTGTAGGTGATCTCTACACCACCCTGTGCCAACATGTCGTGTACAGAACAGTACTTTTTAACGGCAAGCTCAGCGGCCCGCTCTGCTTTTTCTCTATCAATTGTCCCTGTCAGACGGAAGCCAATATGGATGTGAGTGAAAATATTGGGTATTTCCTCGCGGCGTTGCCCTTCTACCTCTACATGAATGTCTTCCACGTGTTGACGTTGCTTCTGTAGAATGGTGGTTAAATCAAAGACGCTACATGAACCCAAGGCCATCAAGACCATCTCCATTGGCCGGACGCCTTTACCTTCACCGCCAATAGACTCAGGACCGTCGATTTGAACCTTGATATCTGATGTTTCGCTAGAGGCCTGAAAATGCACACCTTGGTTCTGTCTGGTTAACTCAATTTTCATGATTTTTAAACTTGATGTGGTAAATCTAGTGATTTTAAAATAAAGTTTTTGTAAATACCTAAAATCCGCAGGTAGTTAATTAGGATGTTTAAAGATTAAATATAGCAACCATTTTGCTTTTATTTTTGTCCCTTTTGGGTCGTTACTGACCGGGTGCCGGGAAGTAGTCAGTGTGAATTGCTGGGCCAAACTGGTACAGAGGAGGTTTTTCCGGTTTTTTTGTCGTTTTCTGGCAGGCTAAGACATAGCTTCCCTGTAATGTTATTGATTTTCAACAGGTTGCACGGTTGCTTATTTGGCTTTAGGTCAATAAAGGCGAGTAGTCCTTTTCGGTATATAGCTTGAGCACATAGTTTCTTCCCGTCCTGATCCATTTCCCCGCCACTGTTATGAAACGGAAGATGAATTTTTTCAGCCTATAGTTGGGTTTCAGCCAGGAAAGCTTTTTGGAATATTCTCCGACCAGGTAACTGTAAAAATTGGCGTAGATGGCCGTCATGATCATAAAGGCGGTATTCTCCGATAAAAAAGAGCAGGGCATTTTGGCCCAACCGAAGTCGTTGTTCATCACATCGAAAATCCGCTCGCTTTCCCCTCTGGCATTATAGAAGGCCACCACTTCCTTATTGGGACTCTCCAAGTCATTGGTCAGGATGCCCCTGTAGGTATAGGCCCCACCGCTGAACATATCGGTCTGTGCATCCCTTCTCTTTATCCTGCTGATGACCAGCCGGTAGGGGTTGTCCCCGCCAAACGGTCTGTAACCGGGGATGTCGGCCACCTCCATCTCCTGGATGCCCAGGCGGGTCTTCTCCCAGTCCCCTTCGGGGACAGATCCGATCATCCCATCCATCTTTGCACATCGGTTTGCCCTGATGTAAAAAGACCTGCAGTTCTGTTCCACCATGTCCACTACCTCTTTCTGGTAAGAAGCCGAATCGGCCCTGAACCTGCCTATGCTGATCCGGTTACCGGCCAGGCTGGCAAACGCCCTTTCCAGCGTCTCTGCCTGAAGGTATTTTGCCGGACTGTTTCCGTTCCTGCCCTCCAGGTATACCGGCATGTTGTCTATGGAGGCTATTCCCGGCTGGTAGCCGTATGTCTTTTTATAAGTCATTCCAGCATCGTATTTCTCTGTCGGCTGGACCTGGTTGTCATAGTCAAGGTCATACCGTTTGTTTTCCCTGAGCTGGCCGGTCAGCTTTAATGCCTTTACCAGTAAGTCATTGAGTTTAGGATTCAGGTTGAAGCCGTGCTTTACCCCGGTAACAGGATTTTCAAAGACTTCGGTAGCAGTGGCCAGTTCCTTGATGCCCCGGAGGATGGTATCCGCACTGCACACCTGAATACCCCTGACATTGCGCAGATGTTCCCTGAGATGGTCATTGACATCCTCTGTACAGTCCCCTCCGTTTAAATAGATGGCAAGGTGGTTGGTGAAAATATCGCTATAGGAAAAGCCGAAGGTCTTTACCCTCATCCCCAGCTGATTATCTATCAGATCCGGAAGGCCGGAATCTTTAAACGAATTGAAAACAAAATTAAAGCCGCCAAAGGGTGTGATTTTTTCTGATGAATTGGTTACTTTCATGCCAACTTATTTATCTGAGTGGTATCATCTAAATAAGTGAAAAAAAATGAGCCGGAAAAGCCTGAATCCAATAAATTCAGGCCTATTTCGGCTCTTTTTATTTATCTATTTGCGGATTTAAGGAAATATACATCAAAGGTGTACGGCAGGTGAAACGCTGATAGCTAACTGCTCGATCGTTGTTCTCTTTACCAATTGTTAATGAGATGTAACGCATCGGTTGGGAAAACGATAATGCTTCGGCAAATTAGACACGTGTTCACCTATTTAACTGAGCTGTTGATCATCAGAGGACGTCGATGTATCTATTGATAAAGGTATATTCGAAGAAGAACAAGAAGAAGGGAAAGAAGGTGCAGATTACGGACGTTTCTTATCAAATGTTTCTCAGAACAACGCGCCCCGCGCTGGAAAGGGGGGCACGAGATCAATAAACCTGTACAGATCGTTTTATCACAGATTTGAGGTTGTGCATACACGGGCACAATCGAACCGGCGCCCAGATAAAAATCACAATTCATAATAAAAAAAGGGGGTTGTCATCTGTCAACCCCCAGCGCGTGTTAGCGCATTAATTATTCGGGTACTTGATGCCTCGATAGGAGGTAATGTCAATTTTTGGTACGTCTGCTTTATACTGTTTATTAATCGCATCAATAAACAGGTTTGCGACGATCGCGTTTCCAATTGGTGTGAGATGTATGCCGTCCAGAGAAAATGCATTCCCGGTAATGTAAGCGGAGCTGATGGCGATGCCGTTATAGACATAGCCTGTTTTGACTTTATTTAGAAATGCATATACATCCGCTACGGCCAAGTCGTTCTCCTCGGCAATCTCCATGATTTTAGCATTGAGTTGCTTCACGCGAGCGGCTACCTCTTTTACCTCATCGCTATCCAGTACGTAATGATCCTCGATTGGGTTTGCGGGATGCAGACCGTAAGGAATGCCCTGCTGGTTCGGTTGGGCTAACAAATCGCTGGGAAAAGTCAAGATAAACAAGTCATCGGTGGAGGCTTCCCGGGCTCCTGTTTTGGTCGCTATGTAGACGGTGTTAGCTTGTCCTCCGGAAGCTTCCTCTACGGCAGCGTTTAGCAATGCCGTGGTGACTGTGTTGAAAAAAGGGACAGCGGTGACATCTGGAATAGTGGCGACCACGCCCTTTTGACTTTTTACGGTTAACGCCTCTATGAAAGTACGATACGCTCCTTCAAATTCAGGTACCGAAATTAACCGTGTGGTGGGATCGTCCGGACGTGACACCGCGCCATTGGTCGCATAGCCCAATACGTCATTATTGCCAAGCCAAAACGAAAAAAATGTGTGATCGTGTCCTGCCGCGAAATCGATATACCGAGTAGCGGACGCGACCTCATCTGGAAGTAACCGTTCAAAAAAGGGATTTCCTAGGGTTGATCCTACACCGGGGACCATCGCTAAATCCAGACGCATACCCGGCACGCCGAGATTTTGTATGGGCTCAAGATGTTTGGTATACAGTGGGCCTCCCTGATCGTTTTGACCGCGCAGGGCGAGCTTGTCGGTCACCGGTTCGGTCACCGGATTTCCCTGATCTAGAGCGATTAATTGTAGATATCCGGAGCCGTTTTCCTGCTCTCTGCTGAAAAAGGGTGAGGTGAACTCGCCGCCACCTACCGAGGCAAGCTGCTCGGCAATCAAGTTTGGGAATGCGACTTGTTGCCCCTCTAGATATAAGCCCCCGTCGGCGTATCCGGCTGTTAGTGAGTTTCCTACAGCGATGTACGTGGAGAAATCAGCCGTGCCTTTTTCTGCTTGAAAATCACCGTCCATATCGGGTGCGCATCCGGTTAGCACGCCAATACTCAAGATCGCGGTATATAATTTGAAGTTCTTTTTCATTGTATTCTGCTTAAATAGAGACTTACCACGCGTAGGAAACCGAAAGACCAGGCGCGTGGATATTGGTTTCATAAGATCCGCGCAGTTGTGTTTCTGCATTCGTGGTCGTACGTTTTAGTATCTTTTGGAAAACATAAGCTGCCGACATGGACCAGTTGGGAGAGAACCTATAGGTCAAACCACCTGCTGCCATCATCCGGTTGTTGTCTGGGGTTTCTGGATAGACGTACTTCGCCGGTACGGGAGTGTATACATAACCCGCCCCTACACGGAGATCCAGCTTATCGTTGACTTCGTAATTGATCCCTGCCTTTCCTGAAAAAGCATTTTCGTACTTTTTGATCGAACGCGTATCTTCCAATACCGGTGTGTTGGTGTGGTAATCAAAGGCCAACTCTTTATAAATGCTGTAGCCAATGAACGAGCCGTCAAGTGCGAGATCTACTCGCTCGGAAATCGGGAAAGCCAAGCCGATATTAAATGAGGCGGGTAAGGGAAGTTCCGCATCAAACTTTCCATTCGGAAAACTGCTAGCCAACGCGCTTGGCACATCGAAGCTCGCATCGCCTCCTTCTAAGGTTGTGGTGACCTGCGACCGGTAGTTCAATGATAATGAAAATTGATCTGCCAGGTTATAGTGTACACCAATATTGTAGCCCATGCCGGTTCCTGTGCCCTTTAAAGTGGCTTGTCCAGCAGTTCCATCGGGATGGAACACCGGCAATGCGCGGCCTAAGTCGACCAAGCCGATGTTGTAAACAAAACCACCCCCCACACTAAACTCATCGGTAATTTTGAAACTCAAGGTGGGCTGTATATAAATCGCTCGCATAGACAAATGGGTGAGCGAATACCGGCCAGGCCAGTCCCTTCCCCAATCTACTGCTCCGCCGAAAGGCGTATATACGCCAATTCCAGCTTTCCACCATGACCCTTTCGGTCCGAACACGGCATAGGCACCGAAAGGCGGTGAGATCTGAAATTTAGTATGGTGGACATCAGCGCTTCCTGCTTCTCGGAAGGCCGAACGATACATTATGGCGCTCCCACCAATTTGCACAGCGTTGTGATCCATTTTTACAAGTGCTCCCGGATTGTAGACAATCGAGGACTCGTCAATAAACAGGGCAGACCCCGCACCCGCCATTCCAACGGCTTTTTGACTCTGCGTGTTTACCTGCGAACCTTGCGCCCAAATCAATGCAGGCGAGAGGAGAAATAAGCTAAGGAGTAGTTGTTTCATCTAGTTGAATTGATTAGCGTCTCTGTTTCAGGTTAGTATGCTAACATAGTAAAAAAAATTGAAATAATAATAAAGTTCGTTCATTTTAACAAAAGCTGGTCCGCGTCATTTATTCGTAGGATTTAGCAAAATGTTTTCATAACAAACATAAATGGAGTAACTTGGTTGTTTAAGTAGAACACAATCAAGTATAAAATTATGGCTCAAGTTACATTTAAAGGAAGTGCGGTCCATACCGTAGGAAATTTACCCCAGGTGGGAGCCGTGGCTCCTGATTTCAATTTAACAGCTGCGGATTTGTCACAGAAATCGCTGAAAGATTTTCAGGGCAAGCAGGTTGTTCTAAATATTTTTCCCAGTATCGACACGGGGACCTGTGCGGCGTCGGTACGTCAATTTAATGAAAAAGCGAGCAGCTTGGACAACACCGTGGTATTGTGTATTTCTAAAGATCTTCCCTTCGCTCACAGTCGTTTCTGTGCCGCCGAAGGATTGGATAACGTCGTGACCTTATCGGACTTTAAAGGCGGATCCTTTTCAGAGGATTACGGCGTACGGTTTACCGACGGACCCTTGGAAGGCTTGTTGAGTCGTTCAGTCGTCGTGATCGATCCCAATGGAAAAGTGACCTATACCGAACAGGTGGCTGAAACTGCGGAGGAACCGAATTACGATGCAGCGATTGCAGCGCTTTAATGCGTCTGCTGGCACGTATCAGTGGAAATAGCGAAACGGGGCAGGTGTTCATTAACCTGCCCTGTCTGTTTATCGACTGGCTTGTAAAGCCTGTAAAATGTCAGCGATGATGTCTTCTTGGTCTTCCAGACCAATCGACAAGCGAATGGTACCTGGTGAAATACCTAGCGCTAAACGTTCTTCTTCTTTGAGTTTGGAATGCGTGGTGGAAGCGGGATGAGTTGCTATACTGCGCGAGTCGCCTAAATTGGACGTGTACAAAATCATTTCTAAGGCATCGATAAAACGAAAGGCACGCGCTTGTCCCCCCTCGATTTCAAAAGTAACGATACCCCCGCCGCCTTTCATTTGGGATTTAGCGAGTTCATACTGCGGGTGAGAAGGTAAAAACGGATATTTTACCTGCATCGTGTCGCTGTGCGCCTCCAAAGCTTCTGCGACAGCCAACGCATTCGAACAGTGCCGATCCATGCGCAGGCCTAGCGTATCTAAGCTTTTCGATAGAATCCAGGCATTGAATGGTGACATTGCTGGACCTGTATGACGGATGAGAAACATGATCTGATCAATTAGCTCTTGTTTACCTACCACGACCCCACCTAAGACACGACCCTGTCCATCCATGTATTTGGTTGCAGAATGTATTGATAGGTCGATGCCGTAAGGCAGTGGCTTTTGCAAGTAGGGCGTAGCAAAACAGTTGTCGATGATAAAGATAATATCGGGATGTTGGCGTTTTAAGCCAGCTAACCACTCCAAATCGACCAGTTCTAAACCCGGATTAGAGGGCGATTCCAAAAAAATAATTTTCGTATTGGGTTGAATGGCTTCTTCCCAAGCTTTTTGATCCACCGCGTCGACATAACTCGTGGTGACCCCCCACCGAGGAAACAACTGTGTAAACAGCTGGTGTGTAGAACCAAAAATAGCCCTTGACGATACAATATGATCACCTTGTTTAATAAAAGTGGCCAACGATCCGAAAACAGCCCCCATACCAGAGGCAAACGCTAGGCCCGCTTCTGCTTCCTCCATGACACACACTTTGTTGATGAACTCCGTCGTGTTCGGGTTGGCATATCGAGAATAGACCATTGCGGATTCTTCTTCTGCAAACACCGCTCTTCCTTGTTCGGCATTGTCGAAGATAAAACTTGAGGTAAGGTATAAAGGAACTGAATGTTCTCGTGAGGAAGAACGTTCAGCTTGCTCGCGTATGATTTTGGATTGTTCTTTATTCATGGTCAACAAATTTATTTCTTTTTTACACAAAGTTCCCTATCTCCCTTCATATATTTCTATAAAGAGAAGGGGAAACACCATGGATTCCTTGTTTATTAGGTTATAGCGGTTAAATCTGTGGAATTTGCTTTGCTGCTATGGGTTAATTCTGTATCTTCAGCACTCAATTTTTTGATTATGAACCGCAAAACTTTGCTTTCCTTATTCCTATTTAGCCCTTTTTTTTCGTTTGGACAGACCGAACCGGAGCCGTATGGTGCGCTGCCCTCTGAGCGGCAATTGCGGTGGCACGAAATGGAGCTGTATACGTTGATCCACTATACGCCCACTACCTTTCAAGACAAAGAGTGGGGGTACGGAGATGCTGCTCCTGAAATCTTTAATCCCGATCGCTTCGATGCCAACCAAATCGCCCGTGCAGCCGTGGCCGGTGGTTTTCGTGGCCTTATTTCGGTAGCGAAACACCATGATGGCTTTTGTCTTTGGCCAACACAAACCACAGATTACAGCGTAAAAAGTTCTCCATGGAAGGATGGGAAAGGCGATATGGTACGCGAATTCATGCAAGCCTCTCACGATCATGGGCTCGCTTTTGGTGTCTACCTTTCTGCCTGGGACCGAAACGATACGCGTTACGGAACGGAAGACTATACAGAGGCTTATCGGGAACAATTGACCGAACTCATGAGCAATTATGGTCCGATCTTCACCTCGTGGCATGATGGGGCGAATGGCGGCGATGGTTATTATGGTGGTAGAAATGAGAAGCGAGTGATTGACCAAACGACGTATTATGAGTGGGAGGAAAAAACCTGGCCGATCGTTCGGCGCTTACAACCCATGGCCATGATATTTTCAGACGTGGGGCCTGATATGCGTTGGGTGGGCAATGAAAAAGGGATGGCTGCGGAAACCAGTTGGTCTACCCTGACACCAAAAGGAAAGGACGGCGGGCCACCAACGCCCGGATCGGTTGATAATGCCAATCTACCCACAGGTGATCGTAACGGCGAATTTTGGATTCCGGCGGAATGTGATGTACCCCAAAGACCGGGCTGGTTTTATCATGAAAATCAAAACGACCAAGTAAAGACACCCGATGAGTTATTCGAAATTTATATAAACTCTGTAGGGAGAGGAGGGGGAATGAACCTAGGGTTAGCACCTATGCCTGAAGGGATTCTCCATGACAATGATGTGCGCTCTCTAGAAGGGTTTGGGAAAAAAATAAAGGAAACTTTTGCAGCTAATTTAGCTCAGGGTGCGGTGGCTACGGCAAACAATGTGCGCCAAGACCATGCGCTTTTCTCGGAAGCGAATCTGTTCGATGCCGATCGTTACAGCTACTATGCTTCGGATGACCACGTACTGAATCCGGTGATTGAAATGGAACTTGACGGTGTGCAAGAATTTGATTTGATTCGCCTCCGGGAAAACATCAAGTTGGGACAACGTCTAGATAGTGTCCGCATTGATGTGTGGAAAGAGGAGCGTTGGCAACCCTTGGCTCGAGCTACCAGTATTGGAGCGAACCGATTGATCAAATTGGATGCTCCGGTCAGGGCATCCAAGCTACGTGTCGCTTTATTTGCGCCAGTAGCGCCTACATTGAGTGAGTTCGCCTTGTTCAAGGAGGCTTCTTCCGAATTTCAGTTAACGAAAAGTGGTCGACAAATTGTTGATCCCAAGCAGCTGTCGATCATCCATGCAGATCAACAGGCGAAACGTGCTCTGGATGGCGATAAGCAAACGGTATGGGAAACCCGATTGGCAGGGACTGGCTATGTGGAAATGAAATTGGATGTAGCCCAGCAAATTAGTCGCGTACATTACTGGCCTCGCCAAGACGGAAAGATAACGGGAGTTCCTACCCGCTATGAGATTCAGGGCAGCTTGGACGGAAAGGAATGGAGATCGCTGGCAGCAGGTGAGTTTTCGAATATTAAAGCAAATGCCACTGAACAAGTGATTGAGCTCTCTCAGCGGGAAAATGTGCAGTTTATCCGCTTTTTTCCCAAAGCCTTTCTCGGTGAAGGGGATGTGTTTTCGGTGGCTGAATTTGAATTATCTAAATAACGTATGAGAACAACGTTGCTCGGCATATTGATGTCGATGGTGCTCTTGGTCAACGGACAGGAGCAAGAGCTTAAGTTATGGTACGATGCACCCGCTGAGCGCTGGGAGGAAACGCTTCCTTTGGGCAATGGGTTAATTGGGATGATGCCCAGCGGAAAAGTGGAGGAGGAAAGTGTCGTGCTCAATGAGATCTCGATGTGGTCAGGATCCCCTCAAAACGCCAATAATTCCGAAGCTCACCAGCACTTGGATTCGATTCAGCAATTTCTTTTCCAAGGCAGAAACGATGAGGCCGAAGAGTTGGTGAATCAATACTTCGTGTGTGCAGGAGAAGGATCCGGATATGGAAACGGAGCGGAGGTCCCTTATGGGGCTTTTCAAAATTTCGGCTTTTTGAATTTTATTCATTTTAACCAACAAGCCCCCCACGACTATCAGCGCTGGTTAGATTTAAATGAGGCTAAAGCCGTGACCACATTCAAGAGCGATGGTGTCGAATTTCGACGTGAATACCTGACCTCATTTGCTGATAATGTGGGCGTGGTGCGGTTGACGGCCGATCAAAAAGGCGCCATCGGCTTTGCGCTTCATTTTTATAGAGACGAGCGGATTCATTCTTATCACATCAATGGCAATGAAATTGAGATTCAAGGATATCTCTCTGATGGACGGGGAGGCGATGGGCTTAAATTTGCTGCGAAAATTAAAGTCCTTGCACCGGGCGGAGAACTCAGCAACTACGATAACCAAATTATCGTAAAAGGTGCCGATGAGGCCACTGTTTTGTTTTCGGCAACGACAAGTTATTACGATCATGAACCATTGACTTATCTATCCCAGCAAATGCGTGCTGCCGAAGAGCAAACCTACGCGCAGCTGGTGAAGGCCCATTTGGAGAACTATCAACCTGTTTTTAATCGCGTGGATTTGCACATTGGCGGTAGCGATCCGCACCAACTTGTCCCGGTGGATAAGCGATTGGCTAATTTTTATCGGGACCCTTCCAGCGATAACGGTTTAGCCGTATTGTATTATCAGTTTGGTCGGTATCTCACGCTCTCGAGTACGGCGCCTGAGGTTTCCGGTGCGCTTCCGCCGAATTTGCAAGGCCTATGGGCGCATCAAATTCAGACCCCGTGGAATGGAGATTATCATTTGAATATAAATGCTCAAATGAATCATTGGGGGGTGGAGACCGGCAACTTGTCGGAGTACCATCAGCCGTTCCTTCAGCTGATTAAACGGCTCTCGGTTCAGGGAAAGGAAACAGCTGCTTCGTATTATGGTGCGCCAGGTTGGGTGGTGTATATGATGACCAATATTTGGGGATATACCGCGCCCGGAGAACAAGCCTCGTGGGGGGCGAGTACGGCATCAGGCTGGTTGTGTAATCACCTTTGGGAGCATTATCAGTTCACTCGGGATGAAACCTATTTGAATGAGGTCTATCCGATACTGGTAGCGGCGGCCCAATTCTATCAGGCGATGATGGTTCGTGATCCGAAGACGGGCTGGTTAGTGACCTCTCCGTCCGTTTCTCCAGAAAATAGTTTCTATATGGAAAATGGTCGGACGGCATCGGTGGTTATGGGGCCCACCATTGATAATCAGATCGTCCGCGAGTTATACGAATCCGTGGTAGTGGCAAACGAAATTCTACAACGTAACGATCCATTTGCTGAGGAATTAACCGAGCAGCTAAAAGAATTGCCTCCGGCCGTACAAATTAGTGCTAGTGGACGTGTGATGGAGTGGCTGGAAGACTATCGCGAGGTGGAGCCGACCCATCGTCATGTTTCACACCTATACGGCTTGTATCCAGCGAGCTTTATTTCTCCCGTTACTACTCCAGAATGGGCTGATGCCGCCCGGCGGACGTTGGAATCCCGCGGAGACGCCGGTACCGGGTGGTCAAGAGCTTGGAAAATTTTGTTTTGGGCTCGCTTGCATGATGGGAATCACGCATTGGAGATTTTAAGAGGGCTTCTGGAACCTGCTTTAAATGAAGAAGCGGAAGATCAGGAAGCTGGAGCTGGGACCTACCCGAATCTCTTTTGTGCCCATCCTCCTTTCCAAATTGACGGAAACTTCGGCGGATCTGCGGGTATTGCCGAAATGCTGTTGCAAAGTCACGACGGCTATATTCACTTATTGCCTGCATTACCCGACGCGTGGCCCGACGGTGAGGTTAAAGGATTAAAGGCTAGAGGGAACTATACGGTTGACGTGAAATGGGCAGCAGGGCAGGTCATTGACTTCCATATCTCGGGCCGCAAAGGGGAGCCGGTCACGGTATTGAAAAATGGAGAACGCGTGACCTATACAATCGATTAGGAGTGGGGAGGGTAAGCAGCGGAATCGTTAAAATAAGAGAAACTTAACATAGGCTTGGTGATGAGTTAACACAAGTGCGATATACTTGTATTATGGCTGATATATTGAGCATCATCATTACGATCCTCGTTCTATGGCTATGGTGCGTGGGGATTCGGACCGTACGCGATGAACGGCAGCAATTGCTTAAACTTCTTGTCGTGACGGCAATTGCTACACTAATTGGTCAATCTGCTCATGCGGTTTTTGGTCCGGAATTGGACCCCATTTTTTCGAGTTCCATGCAGCTCTGTCTGGCTTTTTTGATTTCTCTATATCTCCGAAATATTCAGACGGAAAGCAAAACCTCGCGCTACCTATTTCTTTTGGCGCTGTTTCCCTTTATTTTATTTGTCATCTGTTACCTCTGGGGGAAGGTGCTTGCCTTCAAAGGTGCCGATAGTTTATTGTATGAGGCAAGCGCCCTACTTTCTGGCCCCATTTTTCTCATCGTTTTTGCGACATCGATATGGTATGACTTTCTGGTGTTGCGGCAGGTCGGGCGCCCCGCGGTGTTTACAGCGTCACTGGACGGGCAATTGGCCCGTTCTTTAGGCGTTTTAAAAATCGTGTTTTTTAGCTCGCTTTCCGTTCGTGAATCCGCATGGCTGGACGATCTCCCCGCCATTGATTTCGAAGTGCCGTTTGGTATGCTTACGTTTATTGTGATCAGTTTGTTTCTGTGTTCTTCGCGACTTCGATTTGCACTGGTTCATTTGCGCGAGCGGTTTCCTGAAAACAGGCGCGCCAAGCAGGAAGATCCTCTTCTCACGCTGGAGGATTGGCAGCGTATTGACCGATTGATTGATGAACGAAAATTGTATTTGCATAAAACCTTCAGTATTTCGGATATGCAACTCTACACCGTGATGCCCTTAAGGGATCTACAGCAATTAACCGATACCTATTTGCCTACGGGCTGGGCCAGTTATCTCGATAGCAAACGATTAAAATACGTATTGGACCACTTGGATGATGATTTTCAGGATGTTGCGCTATTGCAACGTCTTATTCGTTTGGCGGGATTCAGCTCGAACCGGCATTTTCGGACAGTAGTGGACCGGGAGCTGGGATTTGGTGCCGCGGGCTGGGAAAAAATGACCACATTAGGTTGATAAACTACGCGGTGTACTTCAGCCGAGTAGCAGATCGGTCGAACCAAAAAATGCTAAAACGCTCTTCTTGAAATGTGAAAAAGGTCTGTATGTTTCGTATACAGACCTTTTTTATAGCGATTGAATAGCCGGTTACATCAGTTGTTTTAGCAGCTTATTCAAGCTCACCAAATCGCCAATAATACGTTCCAATTCACCTATGGCAACGCGCTCTTGTTGCATGCTGTCACGGTGACGAATGGTAACCGTATCATCTTCTAAGGTTTGGTGGTCTACCGTGATACAGAACGGCGTGCCGATGGCATCTTGGCGACGATAACGCTTGCCAATGGAGTCCTTTTCATCGTACTGCACGTTATAATCTAATTTCAATGTATTCATGATGGACCTTGCTTTATCAGGTAATCCATCTTTTTTAGTCAGCGGTAAAACGGCCGCTTTTACTGGCGCAATTGCCGGGTGGAATTTTAAAACCACTCGAGAATCTGACTTCTCATCTGTCGATAAGTCTTCCTGCACGAGACTATTGGCAAGTACCGATAAAAATAGGCGGTCTAGGCCAATAGACGTTTCGACCACGTATGGTGTATAGTTCTGGTTAATTTCCGGATCAAAGTATTGTAATTTCTTTCCAGAAAATTCCTGATGTTGTTTCAAATCGAAATCGGTACGAGAATGGATACCCTCGACTTCTTTAAAGCCGAATGGAAACTCATATTCTACGTCAACGGCGGCATTGGCATAGTGTGCTAGCTTCACGTGATCGTGGAAACGGTATTTAGCCTTATCTGCACCCAAAGCTAAGTGCCATTTTAAACGCATTTCTTTCCAGTGCTCATACCATTGAAGTTCTGTACCGGGACGAACAAAAAATTGAAGCTCCATTTGTTCGAACTCGCGCATTCTCATGATAAACTGGCGCGCGATGACCTCATTACGGAACGCTTTACCAATCTGAGCGATGCCGAATGGAATCTTCATCCGTCCGGTTTTTTGTACATTTAAGAAATTCACAAAAATACCTTGAGCAGTTTCGGGGCGAAGGTAGACCTGCTCAGCACCATCAGCCATGGCGCCCATCTGTGTGGCAAACATCAAATTGAACTGCCGGACTTCCGTCCAGTTTTTCGTTCCCGACATCGGACAGACAATGGCATGTTCCTCAATAATTGATTTGAGTCTTGCTAAGTCATCCACGGCGAGTGCGGCGTCTAGATCTTGTTGAAGCTGCTTGGCTTTGTCTGTTTTTCCGTCTTTCTCGTAACGATAGATTTTGTCCTCAATCAACTGATCGGCACGATACCGCTTTTTAGAATCCTTGTTGTCGATCATCGGGTCGTTGAATCCATCAACGTGTCCTGATGCTTTCCAAGTAGTGGGATGCATGAAAATCGCGGCATCAATGCCGACGATGTTTTCATGTAACTGGACCATTGATTTCCACCAGTAACTTTTCAGGTTGTTTTTAAGTTCAGCGCCCAATTGGCCGTAATCGTATACAGCACTCAGGCCGTCATAAATTTCGCTGGAAGGAAAAACAAAACCATATTCCTTCGCATGCGAGATGATATTTTTAAAGAAATCGTCTGTCTGCTTGCTCATAGGGGGCAAATATAAGGTATTGGATCGACTTATTTCGCCAATAAGTCTCTAATTTGTTGCGTTGCGTTTTTATTGTCTACTTTCTTGATAATGTGCTCGATTACACCGTTTTCATCGATAATGAAGGTGGTTCTGGCTGTTCCCATGAACTTCTTCCCGTACATGTTTTTCTCGACCCAAACACCATAATCATTTACGATCTTTTGATCCTCGTCCGCCAGCAGGGTAAAGGGCAAATCGTGCTTTGCAATGAATTTCTGGTGCGATTGCTCGCTATCGGTACTTACGCCAATAACTTGGAATCCATCCTGGGTTAACTGTTGGTAATTGTCTCTAAAATTACAAGCCTCAGTTGTGCATCCGGGTGTATTGTCTCGTGGGTAAAAATAGAGAATGATCTTTTTTCCTTTCAAATCTGAAAGACGTATCTGGTTGCCATGTTGGTCTTGGGAGACAATATCAGGCGCATGGTCTCCGACGTTTAATACTGACATATAATTTAAATTTATCTGATGAATGTAGTTTCATAAATCTGCTCATTGTCTTTCCAATCGGTGACAATGAGTTTAAAATCGTGCTTGCCCTTAGCCAGTGAGCCGTCAAATCGATGCCATAAATGGCGGTTCTTCGAGTCGTACTCCATCAACACCCATTGCCCATCAATATAGGCATTAAATGATTGTATTCCAGAAAAGTTGTCGGAAATCGTGAAATCAATGGTGGATTGCTTGCTTACGTTTTTCCCATTACTGACATTTCGTGGAACAATCTTCGGGGCCACCGTATCGACTGTCACGTAAATCGAACCAAACAACTTGGTGTTCACCGTGACCCATCCGTCCTCAAAGCGTCCGCCTAAGGATCCGTTTTCTACCGAGGCTAGCAATGCTTTGCTTTCCAGGCGCTTAGGAAGACCTTCGGGTTTGATCCGTAAATTATACGTTTTGAATAATGCGGTGAGGGTGTTGTGAATCTGGTGGACGGGGGAGTAAGCGCCGGCCCGAGCGCCCCCTCTAGCATAGGTGAAATCCAAGTCTCCGTACAAAGCGCCTTTGGGAATGTGGAGTTCTACATTTTCCTTTTTGACGGTATGCTCGCGATCGAAAGCCAACTGTTCCCCTTGTGGTTTTTGCGTCTTTGGTGTATACGCGGCATCGTTACGAATTTTAAAATTCAGTTCGCTACAGTTGCCGTGTACATCTTTGACCACATATTTAGCGTCGTGGATGGCGTCATCCTGGAGCGCTATGATGCCCTCTTGATGCAAATGCTTGAAGATTTCCAAGGGGCTCCCCGGATCTTTAAAGCTTTTTTGCACCCGGACTTTCGTTTTTTTATAATGGGGATAATCCACGTACGAATGAATGGCGCTAGAGGTGTTAAAATCCAACCGTTCAAAGAGAACAGTTGAGACGGCCTGGCCATCGATAAACAACTCGATGGAATACACACCGTTTCGGAATCCGCCGGCTCGGTGGCGGTCGATGGTGTTGATGCCCAATCCGAATTTTCCGTTTACCGAAATCGGTGCTCCTGATGCTAGGGCATAGCGATTTGATCCCAACGCTTTTAATTGCAAATACCTCCTGCCGGTATGTTCGTTGAATGGGCCTTGCTCCAAATCGTACACCATGATACCATTGATGGTGGGAGCGAACTTATCGTTAAAGTGTAAGCCAAATAATTGGGGGTTTAGCGGGTGTTGCGTTTCTGTGTCACGAATTTCGAAATGAAGATGCGGTCCTCCAGACCCTCCGGTATTCCCCGCGTTGCCAATGAATTGTCCTTGTTCCAAAGCGACTTGGTCTTTGGACAACTCCATGTCGACATCAAACCGCTGCTGTTTGTATTGCTCGGCACGAACGATATTGGTGAGGGCATCATTAAAGCTATCCATATGCAGGTAAACCGTCGTGTAGCCATTGGGGTGGTTGATGTATACCGAGTTGCCACCGCCACCGATTTGCACCCGTACCCGCGAGACGTAACCTTCTGCCGCAGCGTGTAGAGGCAGACCAATTCGCTGTTGGGTGCGGTAATCGTCTCCCGCATGGAAATGGGTGGCGCGTAATTCCCCAAAGGTCCCCGAGGCATCGGGTGCAATGTTGAGCGGTTTGCGAAAATAGTTTTGTGGGTAGTCTTGTGAAGTGATAATGTCGCTATGTTGTGCCCATAGTGATGGGGAAGCGAGGCAAGCTAATGCCCAAAGGAAAATGTGTTTTTTCATCGCGTTACTTGATTTGACAGGTAAACATGGATTGACCATTCAATAATCCTTCCAAACGATCACCAACACCTACCGATCCGACCCCTTCGGGAGTGCCGGTATAAATTAAATCGCCCTTTCGAAGCGTAATGTACTGAGATATAAAGGTGATTAAGGTATCGAAATCGAATATCATGTTTTTTGTGTTTCCGTGTTGTACGGTCTCCTCATTTTTCTGTAGAGCGAAATCGATGTCGCGCAGATCGCCAATTTCCGTTATGGGAAGTAATGGACTAATCACTGCGGAATGGTCAAACGCTTTGGACAACTCCCAAGGCAATCCCTTGGCCTTTAAATGAGATTGCATATCACGTGCCGTGAAATCAATACCCAGTCCGATCGCATCATAATATTTGTGCGCAAATTTTTTAGCGACGTGCTTACCTTCTTTACAAACCCGAAGCACCACCTCTACTTCATGATGTAAATCTTGAGTGAATGCGGGATAGTAGAAGTCTTTATTGTCTCTTAGTATCGCGGTGTCCGGTTTCATAAAAATAACCGGTTGTTCCGGTACAGGATTGTCCAATTCTTTGGCATGATTCACATAGTTTCTGCCTACTGCGATTATTTTCATCTTATGGTGTTCTGAATTTACGTTGGCTTATGCGGCCCGACTGTTGTTTAGCAAACTTAACAAAAGCCGCTAGTACTGACAATAGTCTTTCGAGCTTCTCGGCGGATTATTCGCTTTTGGGACGCTGTCTAAATAATTGGTTACTTTTGGGCTATGGGAAAATTTAAAGCAATTCTATTTGATTTAGATGGGACATTAATTGATTCAGAGCGTTTTTATTTCGACGCATGGTCACCGATATTGAAAAGGCAAGCCGGTTTAGAAATCAATTTCACCGATTGGATTGATCACTTCGCCGGACACACCATGATGCACAACTTAGATACGTTAAAAAGAACCTTCCAGGTCGATATCACAGCAGAATTTATGCGTAAAGCATTAGCCGACGCCTACGCCAAGGCGGATATGCGGGATATCAGCCTTATGCCCTCCGCTAGAGAAGTCGTACGCAGTTTTTCTGAAGATGGCTATCGTGTGGCTTTAGTTACCTCCAGTCACTTGTCGACCGTGGAAATCGTGCTCGGACATCACCAGATGCTCGATTATTTTGAGTTCTTTGTCACCCGTGAATCCGTACAATACCCTAAACCTAATCCAGAACCCTATTTGCTGGCTATCGATAAGTTGAAATTGCCTGCCGATCAGATCGTAGTGATAGAGGATACCCATACGGGATGCGCTGCCGCCAAAGGTGCGGGATTGTATTGCATGGCGGTGAGTCAGCAAACGATCGAAAGACGGAAGTTAGGGCAGGCCGATGAGCTCTTAAACGATTTAGAGCAAGCAAAAAAGTCGTTACTTTCCAAACAGTGATGACCGACTTTCGAGATTATTTGTAAATTAGGAACCAGAAAATTATACAACCTATGAATAGACGGACCGCATTACGGCAGCTGTTCATTCTGGCAGGTGGGGTGTGGATGGCAACGTCCTGTGATCCGCGTCCGAATTCGCCCAGCATTGAACTTCGAAATATTGATTTGACTCGTTCGGATGAAGAGTTTCTCGGCCAATTGGTAGACGCGATTATCCCGACAACCGATAGCCCTGGTGGGCGCGAGTTGAATTTGCACCTGTTTGTGATGAAGATGTTGGACGACTGCGCGAGTCCCGAGCAACAACAACAATTTCTCGAAGGGTTAGCTTTAGCTGAACAGGTGAAGGATAAAGGTGAGGATAAGCAACGTGCGTATTTAAACGACCTTCCTAAGGAAGATACGTTCTATTCTTTTTTGAAACGTCGTGCCCTACAGGGATACAAGAACTCAGCGTACGTGATGAAAAATAAATTGATTTATGAACTGGTTCCGGGACGATATAACGGTGCGGTAAAAATAAGTGTCTAAAAGATGTCCAATTTCAATATAGATTCAAAAAAAGATCGCCAATACGATGCCATTGTTATCGGGTCGGGAATCAGCGGCGGTTGGTCCGCGAAAGAATTGTGCGACAAAGGACTGAAAACTCTAGTATTGGAACGAGGCCCCGATGTCAAGCACGTCACCGATTATCCGACCACTAACCTATACCCGTGGGAATTTGAACATCGCAACGAGTTGCCTTATGCGGTTCAACAGGACAATCCGATCGTCAACCGATGTTATGCGTTCCACGAAGACGCCGCACACTTTTTCGTGAAAGATAAGGAACACCCGTATGTACAGCAGCAACCCTTTGATTGGATAAGAGGATATCAGGTTGGTGGAAAGTCATTACTATGGGCCAGACAGACGCAACGTTGGTCCGATTTTGACTTTGAGGGACCGGCTCGGGATGGTTTTGCAGTGGATTGGCCCATCCGTTACAGCGATATACAACCGTGGTACGACTATGTGGAGCGTTTTGCTGGAATTTCAGGGGATCGGGACGGTTTACCGGAACTTCCTGACGGAGAATTTTTGCCGGCTTATCCACTCAACATCGTAGAAAAATATTTCAAACAACAGGTGGAACGTACCTATCCGGGACGTAAATTGATTGCGGCCCGTTGCGCACACCTATCGGAGCCTGAGCCCATTCATATCCAGCAAGGGCGTGTAAAATGTCAACACCGAACACTGTGCCAGCGAGGCTGTCCCTTCGGAGGCTATTTCAGCTCGAATGCCTCGACATTGCCATGGGCTGCAAAAACAGGCAACATGACCCTTCGTCCAGATTCTGTAGTACACTCAGTGCTTTACGATGAGCAGCAGGGGCGGGCCATAGGGGTTAAAGTAGTGGACCGATTGACGCATCAGGAAATTGATTTTTATGCAAAGATTATTTTCGTAAATGCATCGGCATTAAACACGAACTTATTGCTATTAAACTCCACATCGAATCGATTCCCTAATGGATTAGGAAACGATAGCGATACCTTGGGTAAATACGTGGCGTTTCACAACTACAGTGCGCGTATCTCTGCTGAACACGATGGACATTTGGATTATAAAACAGACGGAAGGAATCCTGCCGGAGGCGGATACATCCCCCGGTTCCGGAATTTGCACCGTCAAGACAGTAATTTTTTACGAGGATATGCAGCAGGATTTAGTGCTTACCGAGGTATGCATGCAGATGAGTCGGGATTGGGCGTAGCATTAAAAGATTCTGTGTTGAATCCACAGCTAGTTCATTGGGGAGTAGGTTCTCATATGATGGGCGAAACCATCCCAAAAGCGAGTAATTATGTGGCTCTAGACCCTTCACTGCAAGACGAATGGGGAATTCCCCAGTTGCGTATTTCAGTCGAGTATGATGATAATGATGCGAAGATGAAACAGGACTATTTGGATACGATGGAGGAAATGTTCACAGCGGCAGGTTTTACGAACATTCGCAGGAATGAAAGTTCACAGGCTCCTGGATTGGATATTCACGAGATGGGTGGCGTTCGAATGGGTCGAGATCCAAAAACCTCGATGCTGAACAAATGGAATCAGCTACATGCCTGTCCAAATGTATTTATAACCGATGGAGCGTGCATGACCTCTACCGCTACGCAAAACCCCTCGCTGACGTACATGGCTTTATCGGCTCGTGCGGTAGACTATGCGATCCGAGAAATGAAAAAGAAAAATATCTAACCTTTATACGAGGCAATGGCGATTTGCTGCGTTTTCACCGACGCGAACAAATGATACGCTATTGCCATAAAACCAAACAATACATGCAGAAACGTTTACATTCAATCTTAGGACTTATTTTCACAGTCCTCTTTGCTCAGGGACAAACCGTAGAGAGCGATCCGCAGACTTTCAAGGACATGGCAGCAGTAACTTTGGATTCTATTTATGTCCATTATGGCGTCCCAGACGAAAGTTTATTGCGAGAAACCTATCCTTTCGATGCGAGTCATAAAGCCACCTACTTAGCAGAAGAAAGTCAGGGCGATCAACGTCCGAACCAATATTCGTATCTTTGGCCATTTTCAGGTTCACTCTCGGCGCAAGTGGCTCGCTACGAAATGGAAAATGCACCCGATATCCTGGAGCAAATCGAGCAGCGTGTGTTGCCGGGGTTGAACGCGTACTACGATAAACGTGTTCCGCATGGCTATGCCTCGTATATTCAATCTGCACCGCAGTCCGATCGGTTCTACGATGATAATGTTTGGTTGGGGATTGATTTCACCGATCTTTATATCCAATCGGGGAACCAAAAGTATTTGACCAAAGCCAAGGAAATTTGGGAATTTGTAGCCAGTGGGATGGATGCAAAGCTAGGTGGCGGAATTTATTGGTACGAGCAACACAAGACCAGTAAAAACACCTGCTCCAATGCACCAGGTGTGGTGTTTTTAGTTAAATTACATCAAGCAACCAATGAGACGGACTATTTAACGCAAGCAATAGCTTTGTATGAGTGGACTAAGACCCATCTGCGCGACCCAGAAGATGGTTTGTATTGGGATAATATCAAACTCGACGGTCAAGTGGACGAGCGAAAATATCCGTATAACTCGGGGCAAATGTTGCAAGCGGCCACCCTACTTTACCAGGTAACGGGGGAAGATAAGTATTTGGAAGAAGCACAAGAAATCGCTGAGTCCGGGCATAACTTCTTTTTCTACCCACCGGGGGAGCATCATTCGGGCGACTTCCGATTACTGAAGAACTCAGACCTTTGGTTTATTGCGGTCATGCTGCGCGGTTATGTCGAGCTTTACAATCAGGATGGAAATGCGGCCTATTTAAACACCTTCCGGGACAACCTGCAGTATGCATGGCACAATCTCCGTGACACGGACGGATTGTTTCATAAAGATTGGAAAAATCAGAGCCGGCCGGCTAAGAAATGGCTCTTGGATCAATGCGCTATGGTGGAAATGTACGCCAGAATCGCAGTACTTTAGTGACAATTATTACAGTACATCAAAGTATTACCTAAAAGTTTTCGATGGGAAAATTTAGGTTTTTAACATATTTTTTCTAATTTTCCCTCGCAGCTAGTTATAAAGGTAATATTGTGTTAAAACGGACCGTCGTATAAACCTTTGGAGTGGAGGCGCTGTTATCTGTGTCTCTAACCTAAAACGATTTAGTTTTTCAACATTATAGACCTTCAAATTATTTATCATTAACGTTAACAAACATGCCAAACATTTACAGTTCAAAAATGTGTCGGACGGGCTTTGTGAGAGGAAGCATTTTGGGCTTCGCTCTATTGGCCTGCAGCTACGGTTATGCGGACAACAGACCGAACTCCGACGCAACAGCAATGACTCGGCTGGAGGTGTCGCAACAAACCATCACAGGTACAGTGCGAAACACATCTACAGGAGATCCCTTAGCTGGGGTAACGGTTCGGGTACAAGGAAAAGATGCGGTTGCTCAGACCGATGAGGCCGGTAATTTTGAGATTGCCGCGGAGACGGGAGACGTCTTGCAGGTCAGTTTTATCGGTTTTGCCACGCAGCAAGTTACCGTACGCAGTGCAGCCGTTCAAATCAGTTTGACCCCGGATTCAGAAGCCCTAGATGAGGTCGTGGTCGTGGGTTACGGTACCCAAAGGAGAAAAGAAATCACCTCAGCGGTTGCATCCGTGAAAGAGGAGGATTTTAACCGGGGTGGAATGCGGAATCCGTTGGAGCTCGTTCAAGGAAAAGTTGCCGGGTTGAATATTACCCGTACCCAGGGAAGCAACCCCAATTCGGGAACGAATATTCAGTTAAGAGGTATGGCTTCCTTAAGTGGAACCAATAGTCCCTTAGTCGTCATTGACGGGATACCTGGGGGAAACCTAGACCTGATTAAACAAGGCGATATCGAATCCATCGACGTGTTGAAAGATGGATCCGCCGCAGCTATCTACGGTACGCGGGGTAATGGAGGGGTGATCTTAGTTACCACCAAAAAAGGGAAAGCCGGAGCTCCTCAATTCGAATATTTAACCTATGGCCAGACAGAAATTGTGAACAGAAGGCCAACGATGCTGAATGCGAGTCAATTTCGTGAGAAGGTCGTTGATGGACTCGGTCGTCCTTACGATTTAGGGGCAAGCACCGATCTTTACGATGAGCTGGTCAATAAAAATAATTTCTCTCATTTTCATAACTTCATTGCGAGCGGAGGAGGAGAAAATTCCACCTATAGAGCATCTTTCAATTATGAGGAAGCCCAAGGCATTGCTAAGCAAAATGGGAAAGAGCAATTTGGAGGGCGTATTAACTTTAATCAAACGGGCTTGAATGACAAGCTCACTTTGACAGCGAATATTGCGGCGAATTTTAATAAAGCTGACTTGCTAGGTGGGCAGCCTGGAGATTTCGAACAGGCGATTCAGCGGAATCCGACTGCACCGTTGTTTAATGAGGATGGGTCATTTTACCAGACACAAGAATACAATAACTACAACCCGTTAAGCCGATTAGCACATCGTATCAATGAAAGAGCCCAACAAACGTTCTCCGGGGACGCGCGCTTGAAATATCAAATTTTAGATGAGCTGAGTGTGTCGGCCTTTGGATCTTATGTGCGTGACAACTGGAACGATAGACAATACCGTTCGATCTTGGATTGGGACCAACGCGAAACGTCGGAGTATCAAGGCACCGCCTATGCTTATAAGCGAAATGAGATGAACTGGACGAAAACGTTCGAAAGTACCATTGATTATAACAAAACGTTTAATGACCTGCATACAATCACCGGGTTATTGGGCTATAGTTACCAATATTCTACCGCTGAATGGTTTGATATGTCCAACAGTGGATTCACGACCGATGGCTTCTTGGATTGGAATTTCGGATCGGGAACAGCCCTCACAAACGATGCGCTTCCGCGACCTACGATGGGTTCGTTTAAAGAAGACAATACATTAATCGCATTTTTTGGCCGTGCTAATTATAATTACGCAGATAAGTATTTCGTTACGGCCATTCTACGGCGTGAAGGATCCTCACGTTTCGGGGCGAACAACAAATGGGGTAATTTCCCAGCGGTATCGGCGGGATGGAATATTTCCAATGAGGATTTCTTTACCAACAAAGAAATTGTCAATGATTTGAAAATCCGCGCTGGCTACGGGGTGACCGGTAACCAGGGAATTCCAAATTACTTGTCGTTGATTACCCTAGGTACTGGGGGTGTTTATCCACAGGGTGGGATATATTATCAAACCTACGGTATTTCACGTAATCCAAATCCTGACTTAAAATGGGAGCAGAAGGCAGAAACCAATATTGGGGTGGACTTCGGCTTATTTAACAATCGATTGACTGGTGCGGTTGACGTGTATTACCGGAAGACCTCCGATTTATTGTATGAGTACCGAGCACAACAACCTGCCTATCCGCAGTCGCGAATTTGGTACAACGTAGGTGAGGTGGTGAATAAAGGAATCGAGTTGCAATTGAGCGGTTCACCCATCAGCAACGATAACGTACACTGGCAAGTCGATTTTACCGGTAATTATCAGAACAACAAACTGACTAAATTGTCCAGCGATATCTTTCAAAGTGATTACTTAGAGTTTGGAGGACTTCCTTCTCCTGGGAACTTGGGGTCATCTATCCGACTTGAAGAGGGGGGTGAGATCGGTTCGTTCTACGGTAAACGGTTCGCTGGATTTGATGATGCGGGAAAATGGTTGTTTTATAAGGCAGATGGGTCCACAGGCTATGCCGGTGATATGAACAACAATGATCTGGCTTACATTGGTAATGGTGTGCCGAAATTCCAGGCCTCTTTAGGAAACCGAGTGAGCTACAAGGGCTTCGATTTGACCGTATTCCTTCGTGGTAAATTCAAGTACGACATTTTGAACACGGCGGATATGTTTTTTGGAAACAAGAAATGGTTGCCAAACAACGTTTTGGAATCAGCTTTTGGCAAACACGACCAATTGGATGATGATCCGCAATACTCGGACTACTATTTGGAGAACGGTTCATTTGTTAAAATCGATAACGTGACCTTGGGGTATAACTTCAATTTGAACACGCCACACGTTAGAAATCTCTATGTCTATTTGACAGCGAGAAATCTTGCGACAATTACTTCTTACACGGGAATTGATCCGGAACTGCAGGATACGGGCTTTGAAAGCGGTATCGATTCCAGAGGTTTTTACCCTAGAACACAGTCGTGGTCATTTGGAGTGAATATTGGATTTTAATGGAGGGAAGAAACATGAAAATTATTAAAAAACAAACTATACGACTTGCAGTCGCGGCTTTGGTTGCGACGGCTGGATTCTCGAGCTGTACCAATTTGGATGAGAATTTATACAGTAATCTTGAAGAATCTAATTTCTATAAAAACGAATTGGAAGTGAGACAGGCGGCTTTGCGTCCGTTTACGCATATGCAGGCCTGGCTAGCGCCAACGGGGAATAACGGATTTTATTACCACTCAGAGCTAGCTGCCGATCAGGTTGCATGGCCACAGAAGGGGCGTCACGGTTACGATGGCGGAGATCACTTCCGTATGCATTACCATACGTGGACCGATAACGAGAATCGCATGCGCACCGGTTGGGATTTGATGTGGACTGGGGTCGGTTTTATAAATAACGCGTTAAAAGACATAGAAGCGTTGGATCCGGAAACTGTTGGTATGGAAGAGGAGGCATTAAGTGAGGTGATATCTCAACTAAAAGTGCTTCGTGCTTATCATTATATGCGGATTATCGATATGTGGGGGAATGTTCCCATTAGTGTAGGTGTCGCTGAGGGACCAGATAACCCTGAAACCAGGCCGCGAGCTGAAGTTTTTGAGTTTGTCAAGTCCGAACTGGAAGCCGAAGTCGATAATCTACCGTTGTTGGATGCTGAATCGGTAGGTAAAGTGAATCGCGCAGCGGGGTACGCTATGCTTTCCGAATTGTATTTGAATGCAGAAAAATGGTCCGGCACAGCGATGTGGGACGAAAGTATAGCTGCTGCTGATAAAGTGATTTCTGGTGCTGGAGGTGGCATTGGAGGGACGCCACAGCTGTCAGAAGATATCAATGCAATTTTCAGCAATACCAATAGTGCAAATCCTGAATCGCTGTTCCAGTTTCAATTCAGTCGTAAAGGTGGTTTTACCTTTGATTGGGGCGGCTTTTACATGAGCTACGATTACATGAAAGAGGTGTTGGATGTAGGTTACGGCGGGTGGAATGCGTTCGTTGTAATCCCGACCGCTTTTGATGCGTACCAAGAGACCGATTTGCGTAAACAAGACTGGTTCTTATTCGGTCCGCAGTACAAATACGGAACCGAAACACCGGTTCAAGGAACGGAAGAATACGCTGGCAAGGATTTGGTATTTGTGAATTCGATACGCCGCGAGAGTGAGGGCGATACCAGCTCGGAGGGCTCGATGGCGGAAGGAGAAGAAAACTCGGGAGCTCGATTTCATAAATATAAATCTGGCCGTTTGAGTGATGAAAACTATCAGGAAAACGATTATATCATCTATCGTTTGACAGAAGTATACTTCAATAAAGCAGAAGCCTTGATCCGTAAGAATGGCGGAAGCGCAAATCAGGAAGCCGTTGATTTGATCAATGCATCAAAACAGCGGGCATTCAGCGAGGCAGACTGGAGCGCAAACAAGTACACTACGGCAAGTTTAACGCTGGATGAACTGTTGGCCGAACGGGGGCGTGAGTTTATCTTTGAAGGCAAACGCCGTACAGACCTGATCCGATTCGGTAAATTCACCACAGGATCGTGGTGGGACCACGAAGCGACCAATGACGAGAACAAAGAGTTGTTCCCAATCCCGCAGGTGCAGATCGCAATCAATCCCAATTTGCAACAGAACCCAGGATATTAAGAACGCCTTGGTCAGAATTTCAGCGGGTATATGCATTAGCGTATACCCGCTTTTTAATGTTCGTAAATGATCTTTATTCAACGTCTCTTGCTCTGATAAGTATAAATCGTTATGATTTTAATGCAAAGAAATTGGTGAATACTGGTGGAGTTGGGGCGGTACGGCGCGGTTGGCAAATATTTGACTTGGGGACAGTAGAAGTAAAAAGCCCTCATTTATCGCGTTGCGGTAAATGAGGGCTTTTGCATTTGTCTTGTGTGAAAATTCAGCTATTAAATGTCAACGGTCGCATCCAACTGGAAATCTTCATTTCTTAAGTGGACGATCTCCATTGATTTTTCATAGTTCGTCGATTTCTTCGAGAAGAAATCGTGCTGTGTCGTTTCTGTATTCAGGCCGTTTAGTACAATCGGGTTGACTTGTTTGACTTCAAAAATGGGTTCGAAGCCTAGATTCATCAAAGCTTTATTCCCGTTGTAGCGCACGTATTCTTTAACCTCCGCTGTTAATCCGACAACGGTGTACAATTCTTCGGTGTATTTGATCTCATTTTCGTACAGATCCGTTAACAGATCAATAAGTCGTTGTTTGACTTCTGCTTTGTTTGGTAATTTAGCAAACACCTCTTGAGCAATTAATCCCACGAACACACCGTGGATTGACTCATCTGCAACAATCTTTTTGATGATGTCCGCTGAGGCGACCATTTGACCCTGTCCGCAAAGCCATAACGGTAAAAAGAATCCGGAATAGAATAGGAACGATTCCAATAATACCGAAGCGCCGAGTGCCATAAACAACTCCTCATCGCTGACTACTTCTTTATCCACTCCGCGGTAGTGTTTATCAATGGTCGCGGCTTTGTATTGCAGGAACTTATTATCGGCTACCCAACCGAACACGTCGTTAATTTCATTGGTGGTGGATACCGTAGTGAAAATGGTAGAATACGATTTAGCATGGATGGCTTCCATCATACACATATACGATAACACGGCTTTGTTTTGCAGGGAATCAATATGGTCAATGATCTTCGGCATGCCGGTGTGGCTTTGTAGCGTATCCAATAGCGTTAGGCCGCCCAAAGCTTTTTTATAGCATTCCTTCATGTCCCAACTTAAACCTTTCCAGCTATCGATATCTTTGGAAGGGATATATTCGGTGTCAATCCAAAACTGACGAATGTTTTGTTCCCAAAACATCAGCGCATAATCATTATCTGGGGTGTTCCAGTTTACGGCGTCAAATTTCTTAATCATTTTTATTCAATGTCTTGAGTTGAAGAAGCTGAATTGG
>DXCW01000219.1 GCA_019115805.1 Candidatus Sphingobacterium stercorigallinarum | reverse complement strand
GCAAAGCCCATCTTCACTGCCGCGTCCATCATGGCTTGCATGAAATAAAAAATATAGGCGGGTCCACTACCCGAAATACCGGTCGAGGCATCAATTTCCGATTCTGAGGTCAATCCAATCGATCGGCCAGTACAATCCAGAAGTTGCTCTATTGCAGCCAGCTCCAGACGAGACACTTCATCCGATCCGGTAAAAGACGTCATTCCCTGTCCAACCAGAGCAGGCAGATTGGGCATCGCGCGAACCACTTTTGTGGCGCCAAGCCCTTGTTTAATGGTATCGATGGTGACACCGGCCATAATCGAAACAAAGAGTTGTTCCGGAGCAACCATACCGCGCATCGCCTCCATTAGAGAGGCCGCGTGATTCGGCTTTACAGCAATTAACACCACGTCGGCTTTCGGCATGCACGTCTCCAGCCGATCGTGTACATCGAATAAGCCTGTCGCCTGAAGTTCAGCTCGCTTCTCTTCACTTTGGTCCACAATCATTAAACTTCCGGACGACAGAAAATTGGACTTGGCGATCGCTTCCGCATACGTCATCCCCATATTCCCTCCTCCAATTACAAGTACATTCATTTTTTTCTTTTTTTTAATTAAAAATTAATTCACCCTTTTAAATGCAAGCATCATGCAGGGATGCCAAAGCTTGTCATATTGTTAGTCGGTAAATTAAAATAAACGGACATATGCGGAATTTCTGCGGGCTACAATCGTGGCTATCTCCCCTCATTGATCGATTATAAAATTTGGACCGCAAATATGTCAGGCTGCCTTTTTCCACCATAGAACCCTGTAAATATGTCACCTTTATCCGCTATTTTTTTAATTTTCATTCGCTAATCGGGCCTGAGCAATCAAAATAATTGGCCACAAATCGCCAGCATCCACGGGGGAATCTGGGCAATACCTTAAGGTTAGCACCACGACAAACACCTCAAAAAAACACATCTTGAGGAAGGAAAACAGCAGGTGTTTAAGAAAAAATAAAAGGTAAATAACAATCGTCTTCGTCCTCGAACAATTCCTCTCCGGCATACATATAAGCTTGGAGCAGGTAAAATTTCGCCTCCTCGAAGCGTTTGAGCTGGTAGCAAGTCTGTCCCAAACGCAACATTAAAAATGGACTCTCAAAAGGATTAGCTTCGACATTGGAACGGGCTCGAAGTAAATGTTCCACAGCCAGACTGAACCGCTCATGACAGAAATACGCGTCCCCAATAGCGGTCTCCAGCCATTGACTCTCGGCGTAGGTATTTTGTGGATGGGGGATGAGTGTCAACGCCGCCTCCCATTTGGCAATGGCCTGCGTAAAGTCGCCATCGTCAAACAAATCGCTCCCCTGAGCGCTTCACGCTTCGATCTCCTCTTGTACGGTGTTGTCTAGATTTCCCATAGCTAGCGGTTGTCTTTATTTCTCTATTCCACCCCACACGTCTGAGCTAAAATAGTCTTTTTATATGTCTAAATCGTAAACTTAAAGTCAATATAATATGAATCGTGCTGTGCCGCAATTTTCTGTAGCAATCCCTCTTTTTCGCTGGCGATATCAAACAAAAATCGCTATATTGACTTCTATCTGTAGAACACAAACACCTACTGTATATGAAAACCAAAATTGCCTCCTTAACTGCCCTTCAGGAAAAAGGAAAAAATGTAAAACGATTGCCCTTTTCCATCCGGATACTATTGGAAAATGCATTACGCAATCACGATAACTTTGCCATTACCGATGACCACTTGGACACGCTGATCAATTGGAATGCTGCTGGAACAGAAAAAGACATCCCCTTCAAGCCGGCTCGGGTATTGATGCAAGACTTTACAGGTGTTCCGGCCGTGGTCGATATTACTTCTATTCGCGCTGAATACGTCCGCCAAGGCGGTGACGGTTCAAAAATAAACCCCGCTATTCCAGTCGATCTGGTTATCGACCACTCGGTTCAGGTGGATTTCTTTGGGACCGACTATTCGTACCAGAAAAATGTGGAGTTGGAATACGAGCGGAATGCCGAACGCTATCAGTTGCTCAAGTGGGCGCAACAAGGATTAACCAATATGACCGTGGTTCCCCCCGGTATGGGAATTTGCCATCAGGTCAACTTAGAGTACCTGGCAAAGGGTGTTGTGGAACGGGATGGATGGGCCTTTCCAGACACATTAGTCGGCACCGATTCCCACACACCCATGGTCAACGGCATCGGGGTACTGGGTTGGGGTGTAGGCGGAATTGAGGCCGAGGCGGCCATGCTCGGCCAACCGATTTATTTCACCTGCCCGCAGGTGGTGGGCCTGAAACTAACTGGAAAAATCCCCGCAGGATGTACCGCCACCGATATGGTGCTGGCCATCACGCAGATTCTCCGACAAACCGGCGTAGTGGGTAAATTTGTGGAAGTATTTGGCGATGGATTGAATCACTTAACCGTGACCGACCGCGCTACGATTTCCAATATGTCTCCCGAATTTGGCTGTACCGTCACCTACTTCCCCATTGATCAGCAAACCTTGGATTACATGGACCGCACCAACCGCACGGTGGAGCAAATCGAATTGGTGAAATCGTATTGTCAAAAAAATATGTTGTGGCGGACGGGAGAAGAAGACATCGAGTATTCACAGGTCGTTGAGTTGGATCTGGATACCCTAGAGCCCACCGTAGCCGGACCCAAGCGTCCACAAGACAAAGTGCTGGTCAGGGAACTCGATGAGGCCTTCAAGACGATATTGGACACCGAATTTCAACGCAGCTACGTGCCCTTCGATGACCGTCGCGAGCACGCCTGGCTCAACGAGGGCGGATCAGGCACCCAATTCGCGCCAGAAAAAGACGAAGACGGGAACATCAGCGTGCTGCCAGTTGATACCAGTGATTTGCGGACGGTTAAAATAAAACTCAAAAACGGTGAATACCATTTAAGCGACGGAAGTATTGTTATCGCTGCCATCACCAGCTGCACCAACACGTCCAACCCAAGCGTTATGATCGGAGCCGGTTTAGTCGCCCGTAAAGCGGTGGAAAGGGGACTTCGCACTCGTTCTTGGGTAAAAACCAGCTTGGCACCAGGATCGAAAGTCGTTACCAAATACCTGGAGCGTTCAGGCTTAAGTGCGGATTTAGAAGCCTTACGTTTTCATACCGTCGGCTATGGCTGTACCTCATGTATCGGAAATAGTGGTCCACTACCGCCCCATATTGCGGAAGCCGTCGACCGAACCGACATGGTGGTGGCCTCTGTGCTTTCCGGGAACCGAAACTTTGAAGCGCGTGTGCACCCGCAGGTAAAGATGAATTTTTTGATGTCCCCGATGCTCGTGGTTGCCTACGCATTGGTTGGCCGCATCGACGTCAACTTATTGGAGGACCCTTTGGCATACGACCCCAATGGTGAACCGGTTTATTTACGGGATATTTGGCCAAGCCAAGACGAGATCAATGCCACGATCCAACAGGCCATGAAGCAGGAAGACTTCCAAGATGTTTACGATGTCATTTTTGATGGTGAAGAACAGTGGCAAAAGCTAGAGGCACCCCTAGGAAAACAATATACCTGGGATCAAACATCCACCTATATCCGCGAAGTTCCATTCTTTAAAAACATGGAAGCGGAGCCTACACCTTTAACCGACATACACGATGCACGGGTATTGTTATATTTAGGTGACTCGGTCACCACCGATCACATTTCTCCAGCGGGTTCATTTAACGAAGAAAGTGCGGCCGGAAAATATCTACTGAGTCAGGGCATCCAGCGGAGAGATTTTAATTCTTTTGGCTCGCGTCGGGGAAATCATGAAGTGATGATGCGTGGCACTTTTGCCAACGTGCGTATCCGCAACAAGATTACCGATAAAGAAGGCGGCTACTCGGTGCATTTTCCTAGCCAGAAAACCGACACGGTATACGACACCGCCATGCGCTACCAAGATGACGGTACACCCTTAATTGTGTTGGCAGGAAAAGACTACGGAAGCGGTTCCTCTAGAGACTGGGCAGCCAAAGGGTCTCGCTTGTTAGGCATCCGAGCGGTCATTGCTGAAAGCTTTGAACGCATTCACCGGAGTAACTTAGTGGGAATGGGCGTATTACCGATCGAACTTCCTGCTGGTGAAAGCGCCGAAAGCTTAGGTCTAACCGGAGAGGAGACTTTTTCTATAACCGGTATTGCCTCGGATTTAAAGCCGTTCAAACCCGTTCACGTGAAGGCTGTGAAAGCAGATGGAACGGCAATCGAGTTTGAAGCCAAAGCACGATTGGATTCAGACATTGATGTGGAGTACTTCCGCCACGGTGGCATCTTACACTATGTATTGAGAGATTACTTGAAACAATAGTACAACCGGCCAAATACGCGCGCCCGATCTGTTGACAGGTCGGGCTTTTTTGTGGTCTTTCGCCCCAGCAACATTTTTTCAAATTATCAAAAGCAACATTATTGCTTTATAAACACCTCGAAAAATGCCATCACTCAGCAATTGGAGCGAGACGATTCGGATATCGCCTTTAAAAGGGGTGGGCAACTTCACCTGGACCTCGTCAAACAAGGCATGCAGGATACCGACGAGCTCGTGCGTCGGTTGAGTATTAATTGTTCTGCTCTTATGGCGCACCCTGAATTGATTCCCCATTTGATCGGCGCTTATTTAAACCGTGCACATGCCTCGCGTTTGACCTTTAATCTGACCATGGCTATGTATAGCCTAGTCCGTTCCGCTCCACACTGGCCTGATAGGCCTTGATTTCCGCTTCAGCGGCCAGGTAAACTCGGGTGTCTACAACGATCGCAAAGATGGATTCTGATTGTACATTAGGTTGGTGAATCTCCTGGCCTTGCACAGCGTAAGCGGAAAAAAGCAGCCCTAATGCAGCAATTGATTTTCGATAGGTAAAGAACATATTTATTTTCTCGTATGAATGTGCGTAAAAATGTCCTTTTTTTTCAAGAGGTTAATAATCCATTTGTCCCCCCCCACTCTACGGATGAATCCGTACGCCAAAGCGCAACGATCTGCGTTTAATCTCGTAAAACAAAAGCTATTCGGGCGGTATAAACGCTACGCAGAATCGGTTCTTTACCACTAAAAGCAGCACGCACGCGCTCTCCAGGCAAAAAAAGCGATGTATTTACGAACTCCACTACTATTAAGACGTTTTAGGGCTATTTATCGACACATTTCCGCGCTAAAACCAGCAAACCTCATCAGATAAAAAACCATGGGGTAATATTCGGCAGAGTTTTTGCGTTCTTACAGCAGAATTTGAGTATGTGATATAAATAAACTAACGCATCTAAACTTTTATTTAAAAATCCTGAAAAACTATCATTCAAAATTGAC
>DXCW01000218.1 GCA_019115805.1 Candidatus Sphingobacterium stercorigallinarum | reverse complement strand
CCATACTTGTTTAGCCATTGCACCATTTTTACCGCCTCGAAGTGCAGTTGCTCGGCCTCTTTTAGTTGATGCTGAGCAAACAAGTTCATGACCTGGTGGTATAGGGGTGCGGCATAATTATAGGTGCTGCCGATCGCGCCCTGAGCGCCAATCGCCAAGGCGGGGAGTAACAGCTCGTCATACCCAAAGAGGATATCGTATTTTCCTTCCTTGTAATGCAGGCATGCTTGATATTCGTGGAGGGTAGATGCGGTGTATTTCACTCCTTTAAAAGAGGGGATGTGCTGCTCAGCCAGCGCTAAGAAGTCCAGCATGTGTATTTGAATACCGGTAATATGAGGGATATGGTAGTAATAGAAAGGGGTGTGGGGTGCTGCTGAGGCGATTTCCGCCATGCTGTAGACTAAATTATCGACACTGCTGGGTTTGAAATAAAACGCCGAAACGGCAGAGATATAGTCGGCGCCAATCTCTTCGGCATGTGCGGCCAGACGTTTTGCTTCCAAGATCGAGCTGTGCCCCACATGCACAAAAATCAGTAGACGACCGGCCGCGGCCGTGGTATACGCTTCTGCGATTTGCATCCGCTCTTGAGTGGAAAGGCTGGGCCCTTCGCCATTTGTTCCGCAAATAAAAATACCGCTTACTTGTTGTTTTACCATATGTTCGGTGATCGCCGGTATCGCGTCAAAATTTACCGAACCATCTGAATGATATGCAGCGAACGTGGCTACGATCAAGCCTTTAACTTTTTCCATGTTATTTATAATGTCCAATACGATAGGTGTTGAATGGTTTACTGATTTTGTTCAATGAGATCTGTTATGGCGATTTTTTGAAAAACCATATCTGCTTGACTGCTCTCGTACAATATGCCGATGTAATCGTCTTGCAAAGAAGTCAAGCACGAATACCCTCTGCTGCTCCATTCGTCCAACAGCAAGGCGGGATACTGATCCCAATGCATGCCGTCATCGTTACTAACTTTGATGGATAAATGGTGTCGTTTGGTTTTGGAGTTTGGATTGGAGAACAGTAAAAAAGAGGTTCCTTCATACTCGTGTCGTAACATGCTCGCCATGCATACCGGTTCCGGTAAGGCATGATGGGACGTAGGATGAGTCGTCCAGCTGACGCCCAAATCACGTGTGACCGCTATGGCTCTACCGTTACGCGCAGTGGTGTCTCCTCGATTGTCATCGGCTCGCATGTTCAGCATAATCGATCCATCGGACAGCTCGACTACCGTGCATTCTGTGGTGGATTCTTCTACTGCGGGATTGGTCGATATCCAGGTTTTTCCTTGATCCTTACTATAGGTGATATTCGAGAAGGGAAAACCGTTTTTATCCCTGCCCTGAGTGGGGAATACCAAAGTTCCATCTCGTAGCGTAATGCCCTGTCCGGGAGCTGGAGCCCAAAGCCACCACTCTTCTTGTTTTCCTTGGGTGGTGATGTTCATCGGCTCACTCCAGGTTTTTCCATCGTCCGTACTTTTGACCAGCAAAAATTGGGAGGTTTGTTTGGGATCATATCCCGGTTGAGAGGCTTTGTTTCGCCACTGATGGTCCCACTCGTCACTGTCCGCTGTTAGGTTCTCGATCCAGTTCCCTTCTTTGTCTAACAGGCCATGCATCCAAAGACCCGCAATATAAATGGCTCCGCTCGCGGGGTCTACTAAAATCCCGGCATCTGAGACGCCGTTAAATTTTTCCGGGAGCCCGCCCCATTCGCCCTTATCGAGAACGATTTGTAGCGGCTCCCAAGTCTGACCACCATCCTCACTGCGGTGGATGCCGATGTCCATGTGTCCCTGTAAGTCTCTGCCGCTTTCATAGCGGGCATCGAAAACAGCAATCAGCGTGCCCTGATTGGTGGTGGCTAAACCGGGTATTCTTGAAGTGTGTACCCCATCCTGTTGCGGTTGACGAACCGCCACGCCTACGCGCTGTTGGATAGCGGTGTTGCTTGGGTTTACAGTGACTTTTTTACGGTCAATTTGTGCGCTTTCTAGCTGCGCGTCTATGCGGTTGGATAGGTCAGTACGCTCGTCTAATTCATAGGATAGCCAAAAATAATTCGCTCCTTTTTGTAGTTTTTGTGTGCCCGATAAACGAAGGACGTCAGCAATATCTGATGTAGAGGCAAAAAGTTGCTGTTGTTTACCGTCCAGTTTCCCCGGTAAGGAATCGGTTCCACACGCATAGATGCGGGCAAATCGGATATTGTCCAGATCGGTAGTTCCCTGTGTACTGAATTGTAGATGAGATAAAGTCATCCCTTCTTCCGGGGCGGTCACTTTTACCCGGATGATCGGGTTGTTCTTTTTGTTGACTAATACAGGCAGCTGATACTGCTGTTGCTCGATATGGAGGTCCTGTGCATAAGCTGTGAAAGAAAGAAAGACCAGGAAAGCGGCAAGTCCAGGTGCTTTTCCAAATAAATAGCGCATCATGTTCATTTTAGTTGAAGTTTTTTACATCAATTCGTTCAATGGCGATTCCCTCGTAAGGGCGGCCCGACCCACCTTCGTAAAGCAAAATTAACCGGCCGTCGTCGCTCATCGCTAAATCAGAATAAGCAGCTGGCCCCTGGTGGATCAGTAAACTTGAGCTCCAGTTGGTTCCGTTGTCGGTGCTTTTCTTAACCGTCATGTGCGTGCGTTCCACACTGGCTGCGTTGGAAAAGAATAAGGTGTGTTCTCCCTGAAGTTCCGTAGCCAGCAGACTGCCTTGACAAGAGGGGTCGATTAAGTTCAGATCGGTTTGCAATTCACCCCAGGTTTCGCCACCATCCTCACTGATACAGTAGGATCGCGTGCCCGTGTTGCCGGTACGCATGTTGAGCATCAACCGCCCATCGGATAGCTCTGAGACCGTACATTCGCCGACCCCTTCGCCGGGAGTGGGTGCTCCAGACCGCCATGTTTTACCGTTGTCATCCGAGTAAATAACGTGGGAATGGTCTTTTTGGGTCCCATCTTCGCGAACCGTAAAATAACTCGGCGCGATCAATCGCCCGGTATGCGCTCCGCCTGTAACTTGAATACCGTGAACGGGTCCGGTACCGTGCCAGTCCCAGGTGCTGTCTTTTACACTTTCTGTAATTTCTTTTGGTTCCTCCCAGGTTTTTCCCTCATCATCCGACCACGTATAGAAAACCCGCCTTACATCCTGTCCCGTTCCGTTTACCAAGTCTCCCCAACGGTCATCTCCGTGATTCCAGTTCATTAATAAGTGTATTCTCCCGGTTTCTTCATCGAGTATAGGAACGGGATTCCCACAGGTGTGCATCCCATCATCCCATATCGTAATCATCTCGCTCCAGGTGACGCCATGATCTTCAGAAATCTTGACCACCATGTCGATATCACCGGAATCCCCGTTGCTCTTTAATTTCCGAGCCTCCGCAAAAGCAAGTAGATTTCCGTTTTTTGATTTGACAATAGCGGGAATCCGATACACTTGATAGCCCAGAGTCCCCTCTTGGTATACATAATCAAAGCCGGTGGTGGAGTCCTTTCCCGGTTTTTCATCCGGGGTGTCGGTTTGCGGCACTGGACTGTCTGACTGACAGGCGAATAATAGACCGCTGCTGAAGAGGAACAGTAAGGTACCTACGAGGCTCTTCCATGTGATGTGATTTCTATATCTCTTTTTCATTTTTAATAGCCGTTTGTTTGTTCTAAAAGTGTGTTTCTATCGATTTCGGTTTGCGGTATCGGGGAAAACAAAGGAACCGATTTTCCGACCAAATTAGGCACCTGCTGATACACATCAATGGTTCCCGCATGGTGATACCGTATCAAATCTGGCCAGCGCTTCAATTCCAAATAAAATTCTCGAAAGCGTTCCTGCAGTATGGCTTCTTCTACCGCTTGTTTGGTGTTCGCGCCTAAGTAGGGGCCAATTTCTGCACGTTCTCGGATTATGTTGAGTTCAATGATGGCCTCCTCAATTTTTCCTAAAGCGGCGAATGCTTCTGCCTTAAATAAGATCATTTCCGCCAGTCGATAGACAATCAGATCATCATCATAGTAACGATTCCCTGCGTTTACACTGCCTCGCATTTTATTATCGAACACACCGATCACCTTTTCCTGTGCGGTGACTGCCGCGATGTACGAATGGGCCGCTCGGTTATCTGAAGGGTTTTCCAGAAAAGCTTCTTGTAGTTTTGGAGAGGGCGCGTATTGGCTTCGGGCACCGCTGCGCGCATAGGCGATGTCTTCACGGTTGACCGCATCCTGGACAAAGATGTCGCGTGGTTTTAAACGGTCACTGTAGTGGTTCCCTTGCTCATCCCGATGGAAATGTAGTGCAAAAATTACTTCTTTACCTTTTTTATTCTCCTGGTCATAGATTTTTGCAAAATC
>DXCW01000217.1 GCA_019115805.1 Candidatus Sphingobacterium stercorigallinarum | reverse complement strand
ATACAATGGCGTGCCCATATTCCGTATGTTAATGGAAGTGGCACCTCCAGGCCGGCCGTCAGGCATCCGGCTGTTTACGCCCGCAATTTTACCAACTAACGCACCAGAGGTCGTTACTGCTGTTGAACGGGCAAGATCCTCGGCGCCCACGCTAGATATGGCTCCAGTGACGGATTCTTTCTTCTGCGTGCCGTAGCCAACCACAACGACTTCTTCCAGGTTGTCGCCCGAAGCGATTAATGTGATTTGGAGTTCACCTTCTTGCACGGGAACTTCTTGGGATGCGTAGCCGATGCTTCGAAAGACAATGATCTCATCTGGTGAAGACACCGAGAGGGTAAACTCCCCTTGCGCGTTGGTGACGGTGCCGGCACTGGGTTCTGATTTAGGCAATACCGTAACGCCTTGGAGCGGCTGGCCTTGTTCATCACGAACCGTACCTTTGATTTCCTGTTGCTCATGGCGATGATTGTCGATACGGGTCGCTGCGCTCCAACCCATTGAGGGGGTCAGCATTGCAGACAGACCAATGAAGACGCTACATCTCAGACACCAAGAACTTAGATATCTTTTTCTCATTGAAATTAGATTGGTTAGTTTATATTGGAACATCAAATTTACCAAGCCCGGCAGATTTCATGTTGCCTATTCCTCTCAATTTATTGCTGTTTTGTATCAAAAAATAGATCTGGTTGTTCATTTCATTTCACGCTTGTTGAGCACGGTGTTATTTATGTATATTGGTCTCACCGATTGCTTTACCTTATGAAAAAATACGGTTTGATTATAGTGTTGATATGCTTCTGGTTAGGCCGAACAGTGGGTCAGCCGTTTTATTTCGATCACTTTAATATCGCCAACGGGCTGTCCAACAACGCGGTATTATGTAGCGTACAAGATCAAAGCGGCTTTCTCTGGTTTGGTACCAAAGACGGATTAAACCGTTTTGACGGGTATACTTTTAAACAGTACTTTCAAGATATCGGTTCGGGAAATGGCTTGACCAGTAACTACATTACCTGCTTGCATGTGGATCAGAAAAACCAACTCTGGGTAGGCACCGACCGCGGATTGTATCGTTTCGATGCAGAACGAGAATTTTTCCAGCAGATTGACGGCAGCGGGACTAAGGAGATTCTGGCTATTGATCAAGATCAGGATGGCGATATCTGGTGGATTGGCGATCATCAACTATTTGCCCTACGGGCCGCTGACCTAAGTGAAAAGCCCACCGGTTGGGAACAAGAAGCGACTGTTTCGGCCTTAACCAGATCGCCGGCCGGAACACTCTACGCGGCTACAGCAATGGGTATTTTGGATTTGAGACGAGGAACGGAAATCCCGTTCCCTGCCAGTGATAACGGGGATTGGCGCGTCGAATGTTTGTCTTTTGATCATGCTAATCGGCTCTGGATCGGAACCCAGCAACGGGGGATTGTGCGTTTAGAGACCGTTCAGCAAGACTTTGAATTTATCCCCATCGCAATGCCGTCTTCAGGCGAACTGTATGTACGTGATATCCAAAAGGGGAATCCGGGTGAGCTCTGGGTTGCGACCGAGTCAGGGTTGATCTTGATGCACACTGATGATTTAAATCCACAGGTTTTTCGCTACGAGCGCGATAATCCGTGGAGCCTATCCGATAACGCTATGTATTGCGTGACGGTGGATCACCAAGGTGGGGTGTGGGCGGGGTCGTTTTTTGGAGGTGTAAATTACTATCATCCGAAACACGGTCTTTTTGAGCGGATTTTCCCCCGAGATCAGATCACCAGTGTGTCGGGACGAGCGGTACGGGAGATGCGGATGGATGAATTGGGCAACGTTTGGATTGGTACAGAAGATCAAGGATTGAATTACTGGGATCAAGACACGCACACGTTTCGCCATTTCTCTACAAAAGAGGGGCTAGCCCACAATAATATCCATGGGTTGGAGCTCGTCGGCGACAGTTTGCTACTCGGTACGTTCACGCAAGGAATGGATGTGCTGGACACGAAAACCAAGCGAGTGATCGCTCATTATGACGTGGAAAATACACACGGAGCATTAGGAGATAACTTTGTGATGAATATTGGGCGCACTCGACAGGGACGGGTATTGATTTGTACGGCAAATGGGGTGTACGAATTTTTACCAGGGACCGATGACTTTCGTAAGTTTTCACCGCTTCCCGAGGATATTTTCTATACATCGGTATTTGAAGATCGCAAAGGACAGCTCTGGTTCACCACCTGGAGAGACGGACTTTTTCGCGTAAATCCTACCAATAGCCAGGTCGATGTATTCCATTATGATACGGAAGATCCGACGAGCTTGAACAGCAACCGAACCAACCGGATCGAGCAGGATTCCAAGGGCAATATTTGGATTGCGACCGAGAACGGTATTTCGATTTGGGATGAACAAGGCGTTCCAATCAGAAGGTTATCTAAAAAGGACGGCTTGCCCAGCAATCTTATTCTAACCTTTGCGGAGGACGCTAATCAGCGCATGTGGGTGTCCACCTCTTATGGATTGGTGAGTGTCGGGATATCGGATTTGAAGATCCGTACCTACAATAAACAATACGGTTTATCCAACCTGCAGTTCAATTATAATTCGGCGCTAAAATCATCCGATGGAACACTTTATTTTGGCTCGACAAGCGGATTGATCCGTTTTCATCCGGATTCTATCTTTGCACCTAAGCCCCCCTCGCTGGTACCATTATATATGACAGCTGCTCGTTCCGCCGAGCGGGAATTCGTATTGCGGGACACGATTCTGGAAAGCCAATTCCAAGAACCGCAATATTTTCCCTTGACGGTTGATCACGATGAATCCACTTTACAAATCGATTTTGCCGCTCTGAATTTTGTTGATGCCGCATCCACTCATTATCTGTACCGACTCCAGGGCTTCGATGAGCAGTGGGTATCTACAGCCGAAAACAGAGCGTACTACACCAAGCTCCCTCCAGGGAATTATCAGTTGCACGTGAAAGCGACGGATGCGCACGGAGAGCCCATTACCCGAGAGCTTGTTCTGCCGATTCAAGTCAAACCTCCTTGGTGGCAGAGTAACGGTGCAGTAGCGGTTTACGTACTCATTGGAATCGCACTGATCTGGGGAGTATATCGGTATTTTGATACCCGTATCAAAGAATCAAACCGCCGAAAGGTATTGGAACTGAATGCCCAGCGGGAGAAGCGCTTGTATCAAGCTAAGCTGGATTTCTTTAGCCAAGTCGCGCATGACATAAAAACGCCATTGACCCTGATTAGAGGGCCGCTAGAAAAATTGGTCGGAGGGACAGAAATTAGCGAGGATCGACGTGGGCGTTTATTGACGACGATGGCGAAAAACACCGAAAAATTAGTGCACTTAACCAATACGCTATTGGATTTTAGAAAAATTGAGGTCGGTGCGAATAGTCTGCACAGAGAACCGCTGGATGTCTCGTTGTTTTTAAAGGAGATGCTGCAGGATTATCAGCCTTCTTTTCAGGTGGAACAAAAAAACTTGTCGTGGGAGATTTCGGATGGGATCGAGGCCCAATGTGATCGAGAGGTATTGACGAAGATCATCGAGAATCTGCTGTCTAATGCGCTCAAATACGCTGAGCGGACCGTCCATTTAATACTTCGGAGAACGAGCGACGGACATGCGTGGAGCTTATCGGTGAAAAATGACGGACCACTATTGGATGAGCAGGAGCGAGCCGTATTGTTTGAACCCTTTCATCGCTCAGCAAGATGGATTCAAAAAGAAGGATCGGGGTTAGGGCTAGCCTTAGCTCAATCTTTTGCCAGGCTTCACGGTGGGGATTTACGCTATATAGAGAATTCAGAAAAATTAAATATATTCGTATTGACTATTCCAATCAAAACCGAATTGAAATGAACGAACCTAAACCGGATCAAAAGACAATTTTGGTGGTTGATGATCATCAGGAAATTCTTGATTTCATCTCTGACGACCTGGCCGAATCTTACCGCGTGGAAACCGCCAGGGACGGGCGGATCGCATGGGAAATACTGGCCCGTTCGCCCATTGATTTGGTGGTGTCCGATCTTATGATGCCAGATGTGGATGGTATTGAACTGTGTCATTGGGTGAAAGGGAATCCTATCTATAAACACATTCCGTTTATTATGCTGACTGCGAAAACCAGTTTACAAGCAAAAATAGAAGTGTTGGAATATGGAGCCGATGCCTATCTTGAAAAGCCATTTTCTCCGTCCTTTCTACAGGCTCAGATCGGTAGTTTGCTTAAAAATCGTCAATATCTCGAGGAACATTACGTCAGCAGTTCAGTCGATGTTCCTCGTGATAACGAATTGATGGTCCGGCTCCAGCAGTACATTTGTAATCACCTAGAGAATCCCAATTTGTCGGTGGAGATGCTGGCAGAGGAATTGCATTTAAGCCGGGCTACTTTATACAGACGGATTAAGCATGAGTCCGACTTATCGCCGCATGAATTGATCAATCGGATTCGGTTGAATCGCGCAGCGGAATTGCTGAATTCGGGTACCTTTAGAGTGTATGAAGTCTCGGCGATGGTGGGTTTTAATTCTTGCTCTCATTTCATTCGGAATTTTCAGAAATACTTTGGGCTCAGTCCCAAGGAATGGGAGGTTAATGCCAAAGGCCAAAAGAAAGAGCCGTCGCTGTGGAAGCGCAGCATGCTTTTTTTAAAACATCCGATCTCTGCAGGCAGTCATTGAGCGCTGCGGTCCCGAGCGGTGTCAATGAGACTTCGATGCATCCGGCTGCTCCGCCTTCTTACCATACATCAATTTATATCTCTGTAGGATCTCGCATCTTTGTATTAAATCAAGAAAGGAGAGATCATGAGTAAGGTTTTAGGTTTACATCATATTACAGCCATCGCAGGATCGGCTCAAGAAAATGTCGCTTTTTACACCGCAATTTTGGGCTTGCGCTTAGTGAAGAAAACCGTGAATTTCGACGATCCGGGAACGTATCACTTTTATTATGGTGATGAATACGGGCGACCCGGAACGATTTTGACCTTTTTCCCGTGGCAGCACATGGCGAAAGGAAGAAATGGCGCTGGAATGGCCACTGAAATTGCATATTCCATTCCAAAAGGAAGCATGTCATTTTGGGAAAAACACCTGCAGAAAAATGGCGTTTCACTTGACCATAAGGTCGAGCGTTTCGGAGATATTTACCAGCCTTTTACCGATCCCGATGGCTTGCAATTGAGCATGGTGGAAACCGGACTAGAAGACAATCGTCAGGGCTGGCAGGTGCCCGAGATCGATCAAGGAGTAGCGACCAAAGGATTTTTCAACACCACACTTACCCTCCGTGAACTCGAGCCAACGGCAAGGATTTTGACCGACTTGTTGGATTACGATCAAGTCGCTCAGGAAGGCAATAGATTTCGGTTTGTGAACCCGCATGTCACTTCCGCCAATACCATTGACATTTGGGTGGACCCGAAAGCACAGCGCGGCTCGAATCTAGCCGGGACAAATCATCATATCGCCTTTACGGTGGAGAATAGCGAGGATCAAATGAAATTGCGAGAGGAAATTTTAAGCGCTGGATTGCACATTACGCCGCAGATCGATCGGGATTACTTTCATTCGTTGTATTTCCGCGAGCCAGGTGGCGTGTTATTTGAGATTGCTACCAAACAGCCCGGTTTTACCGTCGATGAACCGCTAGATCGATTGGGTCAGGCATTAAAGTTGCCGAAACAATTCGAAGCGCATCGAAATGAAATCGAAGCCGTTCTGCCGGTTATTAAGGAGACTCGTTAACCGAGTAATTGTTAATCATTTTAAACGTAAGGAGTACGATCATGCAAATAAATCATATGATTCAATCGGGGAATTTGGAGCGTCCGATGAAGGCCCTGATTCTGATACATGGAAGGGGGGGGAGCGCCGACGATATCATCGGGTTATCGGAATATTTAGCGGTCGACGATTATTTATTAATCGGTCCGCAAGCAGATGAAAATACCTGGTATCCGCATTCTTTTTTAGCGCCGCAACAGGATAATCAGCCCTTTTTAGACCGAAGTCTGCAGCGTATTGCAGATGCGGTTGCACTGGCTAAATCCAAAGGGGTAGAGGAAACGTCCATCTACTTTTTAGGTTTTTCTCAAGGCGCCTGTCTAGCCCTTGAATATACGGCGCGGAACGCGCAGCGGTATGGTGGCATAGTGGCTTTTACCGGAGGACTGATTGGGCAATCGCTATCATTGGAAAATTATAACGGTGATTTCGATGGTACGCCTATCTTTATTGGTTCAAGCGACCCGGATTTTCACGTGCCAGTAGAACGTGTGCAAGACAGCACGGTTCAGCTGAGGAAAATGGGCGCTCTGGTAACGGAACGCATTTACCCAGAAATGGGACATCGCATTTCAAAAGAGGAAATCATATTGGCCAATACCGTAGTTTTTAATCAGGGCGATCCAAGAGATTAACTCCTTAAAAAGCGCTGGTGTCCATCCATTGACACCCGCGCTTTTGTGTGTATTTCTATTCGCCTACCCTCAGGTTTTACTGGCAGTATGAAAAGACTTTGAGCTTGATTAATCGACAAAGCTGTTGTATGCTCTAAGGACGGACTGACTGGCTGCATCCAGCTGGTTTAGCGCGGAATCGGTCAGTTCGCTGTTCGCCTCCAGTTCACGTTTTATGATACGCATTTTGCCTAAGAAATTACTCGCCGCATCGTTGAACGCATTGAAACTGCGCTCCTTATTCTTGTACGTGTCGGGTATGCTAAGCGCACTGTTTTTTTCGTGCATCTTTTCCAATTGATCATATTGTTTTTCAAATTCAGCTTTAAAAGTGTCCAAGTCCGTAGCATCGTAACTCTGGTTCGTGATGTCCAACGCTAAAGACATGACTCTCTTTGATTGAATAATGGGATCTTTTAACGGGTGCCCTTTGAGAACCTCCTCTTCCGCTTGGTCGACTTCAGGACGGATTTTAGTAAATAGCGCTTCGGAAGCTGCGCGGTTTTTATCGATTTCCTGATATATCCTTTCGTTAAACTCGGTTAGCTTTTCGCCGTTATCTTCTTTCCAATCTTCGGCTTCGCGATATACATCGACTTCTTTTTGCAATTTTTTAAGCGCGTCAAAGCTATCTTCCATATCTTTTACCATTGGCTGATAGGTTTTGCTCCACCCGTTCGGGTAAACGATCCCTTGAAGCGTGTTAATCGATACCGGCGGAACCGTCGCCGGAGCAATCGTCCGGGAGTCGGGTTGCTCAAGTCTGGTGGTAATAAATCGTCCGGTACTCTGCATAAAGGAATGCATGGTGCGGATGAACGAAGCGTGCGAATTATCTGCTTTTACCAGTTTATTGTTAAAGGCTATGATTTCGTTTGCGGCATTCATAGCCTCATCATCGTTCCCAGTTAGGTGGTTTGATGAGGTGGAGGACGAATTGCATGCGGAGAAAAGTACCCAAATACATAGCATCAATTTAAGAAAAATATGAGCGTGTTTTTTCATGGTTACGGTTTTTTACTTGTGGTATGAAAAAATGGTGTCGTTAACGGATAAAGATGAATTTGTTCTGAAAATAATGTCCGATTACGGGTAATGGCTTTTTGACTTCATTCGCCGCATTGATCATCCCGATGATCATCAACAGGAAGGGAAGAATCCCGACGTACCCAATAATCGCCAAGCCAGTGATTGAAATGATGAGGCTTAATGCGAGCGATAGTAACACCGAAAATACGAGTAATCCCAGACCTTGATTCAAATGATAACTGATAAAATCCTCGGGACGATCTTTATTGGAGAAATAAGAAATTAACCATCCGATGAGTGTCAGGTAAGCAATAATGGATAATGTTTTAGTGCGCATGTCTATCTTTTTAGTGAGTTAATTAATCCGGTTCCGTCTTTATTACCTGGACTCACAAGGGCATTGTATGGAGTCCGCTTGTTGTAATCAAAGATGTGCAAATAAGACCGGCTTCCTGGTTGGTTGGAATATACAAAGTACCTACCTGTCCCCAGATGCTATATACAAACCCTATACATGTTTCGCTAAGTGTATGGGAGTCAGCGCTGATTCCTAACTAACGGGGAATAGTAAGAAAAACACGGTGCTGGCTTGATGAGAAAAAAATAATAATCGTAATGATCTGAAAAGGGAACACTTATCAGTGAGTTCATAAATTTTATAAAAATCTATTTAAAATTGGTTTGGAATTAAAATGAAAAGTCTTACTTTTGCATCACTCCAACGGAGAAAAAGATTCCGTAGCTCAGCTGGTAGAGCAATACACTTTTAATGTATGGGTCCTGGGTTCGAATCCCAGCGGGATCACAAAAGGCGCTAGAAATAGCGCCTTTTTGCATTAAACGAGTCTGTTTTCTGCGATTTTTACAAAAAAGCAATTCATTTAATGTCATTCTATAGCATACCATTCGGTGACCTATTCGGTGACCTATTTTAAATGGATCAAGCTGAATTCTTGGGGGGAATACCAAAAATTTCCTAGTTTAGCATCTTTAATACAGATATCCCTTGCAAGAAGCCGAACGTAAATTACTATCTCTATTGATGCCCGAAGGGCTTTTGGAATACTTTCAAATTTTAGAAGTCAATCAAGTTGACAATCAACTCCACATTTATTTAGATGAGCTTAATATTGCTCCGACAGGCTATGAGAACAGCAAATTGGAGTCCAAGGGCTTTATGCCTTCCACCGAGATCTCCGATTTTCCCATTCGAGGCCAGAAAGTTACGCTACATATCCGTCGTCGTCGTTGGACGGTTCTGGATACCGGACAGATCATTACAAGAGATTGGAATCTTGTACGCGAAGGTGCTCGAATGACTACGGAATTCGGGCTTTTTTTAAAGAAGATATTTGGATAACTATCCTGTGAGTGCCCAATTGGTCGGTCTGTTCTTCCAAATGGACGGTAAACAATTACAGGATCAATACAAGAACCATCTCAGTGACTTCCATGATTGGGATCAAAAGCCACATGCAGAGCACTGGACATTGTTTCCTGACAATATCTCCGAACGGCTGAGCATCGATGAGAC
>DXCW01000216.1 GCA_019115805.1 Candidatus Sphingobacterium stercorigallinarum | reverse complement strand
ACCTATGCACATAGCCAATATACAGCAGTTAGCCCAATCACATGGGCTTTCTCTGACATCCAAGATGACTTTCAATGAAATGGGCATTGACTTCCGAGTGGGTTTTGCACAAGACGATCAAGCACGAGATTGGGTTTTGCATATTCCTAGAAGACCGGGTCTACGAGAGCAAATCGAAACCGAAAAACAAATTCTAGAGCTAGCAAAACGCCACCTATCTATTGAAGTTCCAGATTGGCGGATAGCGGCGGAAAATTTCATTGCCTATCCCCTTTTATCGAATGCACCCGCATTGACCTTTGACAGCCAGACACATCAAGTCAGCTGGTATATGGATCAGCAAGCGATCGATTACCCCGTGTCGCTTGCCGCCGCCTTAGTTCAAATTCATAATGTGCCGGAAGAAGAGGTGCGTTCGAGAAACATTAAAGTACATTCTCCAGACGAATCTAGAACAGAAATAGCCGATCGGATTGATCGGGTAAAAACCGAACTCGGTATCGGTCAAATACTCGAAAAACGATATCGGAAATGGTTGGATAACGATCGGTTATGGCCTGATTTTACATCCTTCGTTCATGGGGATCTTTATGCCGGACATATTCTCGTTGAGCCCGAAGGAAAGGTGACTGGCGTAATCGATTGGACGACCGCTCATGTCAGTGATATTGCATTGGACTTTTCTGGGCATTTCAACATCTTTGGGTTGGAGAGCACAAAAACCTTAATTCGTGAATACGAAAAACGGGGAGGAAAAGTCTGGGCCGAACTGCTGCCACAAATCATTGAACGTGCCGCGGCTGCACCTTTAGCTTACGGATTCTTCGCTATTGAAACGGGAATTGATCTACACATCAACGCTGCAAAAGAACAGCTCGGGGTACGTTAAGTGATGGACAGGAATCCGTACGAAGAATAGGCCTCTGGGTGACTGCTTTGATATGGCCCACGCTGGATTATTCAACGACAGCCGAGGACTGGGACGGCTAGCGCCATCCCAACGCCGGTGCTACATGTTCCAATATCGCGGACAAGACATGGACATTGTATTCTACGCCCAAAGTATTGGGTATGGTGAGCAGTAAGGTGTCTGCCTCTTTTATCGCTTCATCACGCTCCAACTGTTGAATCAACCGATCCGGTTCATCCGCATAACTCCGTCCAAAAACGGTACGTTTATTTTCAATGATACCGAGCTGATCACTACGATCTGATTCATGTCCGAAATAATAATGGTCTTGATCGTTCACCAAAGCAAAAATAGACCGACTAACGGATACTCGAGGTGCTCTGCTATGCCCGGCTTCTTTCCAAGCTTGTTTATACAAACGAATCTGCTCGGCTTGCTGTACATGGAAAGGCTGGCCATTTTCGTCATCTTTCAAGGTAGAACTTTGCAAATTCATCCCGTTTTGCGCGGCCCATATTGCCGTCGCGTTAGAGCCAGCCCCCCACCAAATGCGTTCACGGAGACCTGGAGAATGCGGCTCCAACCTCAATAGTCCCGGAGGATTGGGGAACATGGGATTAGGATTGGGTTCTGCAAATCCATTTCCATCCAGCCTTTGTAAAAATTTTAGCGCTTTTTCTCTTCCCATATCCGCATCGGTTTGCCCCGGTCCAGGTTCGTAACCGAAATGACGCCAACCGTCGATAACTTGTTCGGGGGATCCCCTACTGATTCCCAATTGTAAACGCCCGCCAGCAATTAAATCTGCCGCTCCAGCATCCTCTACCATATATAAGGGATTTTCATAACGCATATCGATCACGCCCGTACCGATTTCGATGCGATTAGTCTTTGCGCCAATCGCCGATAGCAGCGGAAAAGGAGATGCCAACTGCGCCGCATAATGATGCACCCTGAAATAAGCTCCATCTATTCCCAACTCTTCGGCTGCAACCGCCAAATCAATGGACTGAAGTAGGGTATCTCCCGCCGATCGGGCTTGATACGAGGGGTGCGTGCCCCAATGGCCAAACGATAAAAATCCAATTTTCTTCATATGTACTTGCAAAGATACTCGCTTCCTTTATATGCGGCATTGATCTATGTTAATTCTTTCCAGATTCTTTTATAAACAACGAGTCGAATCTGGATCGTTATTTGTATAAGGTTCTTCAATACACATTTTATAACAGTAATAACGATGAAAAAAATTTTAGGTCTGCTGCTCATATTAACCACCATAATCAGTTTAAGCGCCTGCTATACGCATGGGCATCGGCACGGTGGGAAACTACCTCCGGGACAAGCCAAGAAAATCTACGGTGATAAATCTGCCAAAAGGCATGCGCCAGGACAAAAAAAGAAAAGGCATAAGCAAAAAAGAAAACACCATAAGGGCCATCCACACCACCGGAAACACGTGGTATATTATCCCTATTAATGCTTTCCTCGCTGGGTCAAAATCGGTTACTGGAAATTTAATCCGACCTCAGGTCGTCTGTTACAAGCCGGATCAGAAATTAGATTTTCTGGCATCCTCAGGTACACGGCTCGATTTACGCCCGATCGTCACGTATCATCCCACCTCCAAATAAGCCGCTCTTCAGCCGTTCCACCTGAGAACGGCTATACGCGGGGAGCAGCCCTTCCGTTCTCTGTTCCAAGCAGCTGAGTAACCCAATTCATCCGTAGCAATCGGGTTCTAGGCCCGGAGAGAATCGCCGGATCACTATTTCTACAGTTTCTTTATGGAATAGGTGAAAATACCGCATCCTAATGATGGATCATTTTATAAACAGATATGCACTACATCAGCATGACCTTGCCCTTTCTATTATTGATAATCATCACAATAGACTCCGCTGCCCAATCATTCAAAAAAAATGACTACGCACAAATTGTGAGGCAAATTGAGAACAAACAAATAATTGGTTTGGGAGAGGCTGAGCATTTCTATACAGGTTATTATCAATCCAAAGTGGAGCTCATTAAACACCTAGTGACCGATAACGCAATTGACGCAATCGCGCTGGAAGGATCAATAAGTGCAGTTGCCCTATTGAACGATTACATTCACGGTGCGCCACTGTCCGATTTACCGCAGGCTTTGAATAGGCTAAATGAACCTTATCACTTGCAAAAGGCGGGGCTATTTAATTGTGCAGAAATAGCTGAGATGATCGACTGGCTAAAAGCGCACAATGAAAAACAAACGAAGAAAGTGGACTTGATTGGCATTGACTTCCAGAACTACTCCTTACCCCTTAATCAGCTAATGCCTTTTGCTTCCGAGAGTCAACGCGGTCAACTTCAGGAAACTAAAAACCTACTCGACAGCTCGATGTACACCATTCTAGATAGTGGTATTATGGTCGTCACGTCTCCCGAATGGCTATCGCGCTTTCAAAAAGCTCAACGTCATGTCAGCGAGTTAAAAACCACCTTAGGGAATGTTAAAAACGAGCCGTTATTCCGCGAATTAGAACAGTTCACCACAGTCTGGGATGATCCCATGTTTCCTCGCGATTCCATGATGTATGAAAACTTGACGAAGCACACGAATACGAAGGCCCGCATCCTGATCTGGGCGCATAACTTCCATCTGGAGTACGATCCGCTATTTAAGGGACCCAAAAAACTCGGGGTATTTTTGAAAGAAAATTTCGGACCGGATTATTGGTTCATTGCCGTGTCAGATGAAACGAAAAAGAAAAAATCAAAAATCATTTATCCTTCAGCGGCGGATATTCCTCGCAAATACGATCTGCTGCTTAACGTTGATAAAGAAGAAAAATGCGATTTGCTCGTAAACTGATCTTTTCGATTCGGGAGAGTAAGTTATTTCTGCCTATTTGGAAGTAGCATGAGTTCCCCATGCTTATTATTAATGAGATTCCTGTTCATTACTGAACAACGAAATGTCCGAAATTGGACAGGTCGCCCACACGATTATTCCATAACCATCTACTGATTAATAACTTGTATTTTTGGCCAAGCTATTGACTTTGTGTTTATCGTACAAATAACATAGCTAACGAAACGTATAAAAGTGAAAAGAGTCCACCTCATATTCAGGCGAATTTGGCAAAACAAGTTATTTACCTTCCTCAATATCATTGGATTAGCTATAGGCATCAGTGCGTGTTGGATGGTGTTTAGACTGGTCAACTACGAATTCAGCTTTGACAAAGACCACCCGGATAAAGCACACATATTCAAGGTCTATAGCACAACAGAGAGGGATGGTGAATCCGGGTCATTTGATGGCGTGAATATTCCTGTTGCCAATTTCGTCAAGGAACAGATTGCCGACGTGCAGTTCGTTGCACCGGAGTTTAAGTATTATTACAACACCTTAACGGTAGCCCATGGGGATGTGAAGCGGGAGTTCACGGACCAGCCAGCAGTTATCGGAACTTCTAAAGACTATTTTTCAATGGTCCCCTATATTTGGCTAGCCGGAAACAAGGAGACCGTTTTCTCCCGGCCTGATGAGATCGTACTCTCCGCATCTCGTGCCAAGGTGTATTTCCCCAACTTAGATGCGCAAGAATTATTAGGAAGAGTCTTACAAATCGATAGCGTAAATTATACCATCACCGGTGTGATTAAAGATTTGGAGAAAACCAGCAGCTTTAGAGAAAAGGAGTTTGTTCCGGTTAAAGATGCCGATCTGATGAGTGACAACTGGGACATGATGACCTCCAACCATAAATTGTATGTCAAATTAAAAAACGGAGCGAGAGAACAAACTTTTATTCAAGTTCTGGAAGATAAAGCCAATAGCGTCAATACGGAGTTGCTGGCAAAATATAACGTAAAAAAATCATTTGGCCTGGCGCCACTCGAAGGCCTGCATTTTAACCGCATCATCCATGGAAGTGTGGATAAGAACATACTTTATGGCTTGATGGGTATTGGCGGGTTTCTTTTGATAACGGCCTGTATTAACTACATCAATTTGACCACCGCACAGGTTCCGTTTAGAGCAAAAGAAATTGGAATTAGGAAAACATTAGGCGAACAGCCACGAAATGTGTTGTTCAGTTTTTTTGCGGAAACACTTATTATCTCGACCGTTGCCTTAATCATCTCTTGGCCCATAATCAAGTTTTTAAGCGTGTATTTCAGCGATTATATTCCCAGTGACTTGAACCGTTTTTCAGATACCCTTCCTGTGGGATTGTTCTTAACCGGTTTGATTATTTTGCTCACTGTCCTCACCAGTTTTTACCCGGCTTACCTCATCAATAAAGTTCAGATTTCCGAAGTCATCAAAATGAAGAATGCGGGCAATCTTAAGCTCGGCAGTATTCCGTTGAGAAAAGCATTAATTATTTTTCAGTTCGTGATTGCTCAGGTGTTTGTCATCGCAACGGTTCTCATGGGAACTCAAATACAATTTATGTTGAGTAGGGATCTAGGATTTAACCACAATGGCATCGTCTCGATGAGGCTTCCCCACTTAAAGGAATTGCAAAATGACAACAGGCCGAATTTGTTGAAAGCATCCTTACAAAAACATAAAGATATCCAAGCCATTTCGCTGGGAAATCTACCGATGAGCGGCGACTTTTGGGGCGCTGGAATGACCTTACAAACTGATACGGGCGAAATAACCAATTCGGTGGCCTTAAAATATGCGGATCAAGATTACTTGAAAACCTATAATTTTAAATTGCTTGCAGGACGAGATTTGCGAATTTCGGACAGTACTTCTGGAGTTTTAGCGAACGAGGATGTGTTGACGCAATTTGGACTTAGGTCACCAGAGGCGGCTATTGGTCAAGAGTTGATCATGCATGATAAAACGACGTCTATCGTTGGTGTCATTAAAAACTTCAATATCTCAACACTGCACAATAAAACCGATGCTTTAGTAATCGTTCCCAGTCAAGACAGAAGCCAGCTAAACCACATCAATGTGAAACTGGCACATCATACGGGCGCTTGGAAGGAAACCCTTAAATCTATTGAAAGCGAATGGAAGAAAATTTACCCTAACGATCCGTTTGAATATAAATTTTTTGACGACAACATGAAGGATTTATACGAGAGCGATTATCGGTTTGCCAGCATCATTAATCTTTCCTCCGGGATTACCGTATTGCTCAGCTGCTTGGGCTTGATGGGGTTAGTTACGATCAGTATTAGCCAGCGCACAAAAGAAATTGGGATACGTAAAGTATTGGGTAGTTCTGTGTCGAGGATTATACGCCTGTTGTCTTCAGAATATCTTATTTTGGTTCTTATTTCTATTTTGATCGCCTCGCCTATTGCGTGGTGGGCCATTCACAACTGGCTGGATAATTTTGCGTATAAAATTGAAATGAGATGGTGGATGTTCATCTTACCTGCGATGATAACACTGATCATTGCTTTTCTTACGATGCTCTATCATTCCTTTAAGGCGGCCAAAGCAAATCCGGTCGATAGTTTAAGGGATGAATGACAAATGCTGCTTGTCGGGAGGACGTTTCATTTGCTTGTATCCCGGCAAGCTCTCGAGCCTCGACACGCCCATCCTGGTAGGCAAATAAATTGGTCAAACGGGATGATTCGCTGTAGCCCCTCGTCTTTAACTGTCCTTGGGGCAATATTTTGAGACCTCAGTTTGCATACCGGTACCAGACAGGGCTTAACATTAGCCGCTTGCGATTTGCACCTCTCCCAGCGTTCGAAGTAAAATCTATTCTTTCTTCATATCGACCTTCATACCACGCTGGTTCAATATCATTCTATTTTCCTGCGGGATAAATTCAAGTGTTAATTTTGCGGGTTCGAATTTGAACTCATTGATCTCATAGCATTCCAACGGAAATGCGGGTTGGCCCGTCCCCTGCCCCTTGAGCGTGTGCCCATCTTTTGTGATGGTTAATTTTAACGGGAAACCCGGGCTTGAATACGTTCCTAAAAATTGATCGAGCTCTTCGGGCCTAAGCGTAATCGTCTCAAAATTGGGGAAACTATAATCTTTCCCATATATAATGCTCAAAACACCAATGGCAAAATCATTGTGCGGAAACCTTTCTCCGTTAAACGCATAACTCAACCCTAATTTGTCTTTTTCATTGTACGAAGCCATGGTCTGCGTACCGTAGGTCTTCCCTCCGTGACCGTAAAAAACGTGCTCATAAAAAGGCACAACCATTAATCCGCGTCCGAAACGTTCTTTTTCACCGAGTAGAGGTTTCATCTGCTCGACACTTTCTCTTTCCAGAATCTCGTGTTGAAATAAATGGTGTAAAAATATATTAAGGTCCGTTGTTGTTGAGGCGATGTCTCCAACACCCACTACATTAGCGAAGTCAAAATCTGTAATTTTCTGCCAATCCCCGGTATAATGATAGGACGGGAAAACATTTTCTAAAGTGGGCGTTACCGAGGAAAAGTTTTCAAGAGCCAGCGGCAGGGAGATATAGTCGTGAACGAGCCTAGGGTAATCTTGATCGTGGATCTCTTCCAATATCTTCGTCAATAAAAAACACCCTGAATTCGAATATTTAACTTCTTCGCCCGGCTGGAAGGCAACACCTTGTTTGATGATCTCATTAAAAACATCTTCCTCACTGACGCGCTGCGTCAACCAACTTACACTGTCGTCTTTTATGGTGAAATCGCCCAAACCGCTAGAATGTTCCAACAAATGTTTGATGGTGATTTTATCAGAATTCGGAATTTCAGCGTAAAAGTTAGATAAGGGGTCATCTAAATTTAACGCATTATTTTCGATAAGTTTAAATATCAACGTGGCTGTGATCATTTTGGTGACCGAGCCCACCTGATACTTGGTTGTATGATCGTACTGAATATCTGAAAGTTGAGATTGACCAAAACTCCTATGGTACACTTCTTCACCGTCTTTAAAAATCGAAACGCTCCCGATCCCTCGGTTGTTGTGTTCCATATGGCTTACGAAATTATCGATCTTCTCTAAATCGATATCTTGAGCAAACACTGTAGAGCTGAATAAGGATACAGCTATCGCCAGAATGAGGTTTAATTTCATTGACATTGTCGTTAATAATCGTGTCGGAAAGCGGTTTATCAAACCCTCAAATAATAGGGTAATCACGTGGAGGAAGACACCACCGTCAAACCGCTCTACTATACGTAATGTTTAGATATCACGATACCCGGCTCTCTTCCCAGGAGACCAGATAGGAACGCTTTAAAACGTGATCTGTCGATTGCAGAGCATCAGATAAGTACTGCTCGATTGACTATTTTAATTTCTTTAATCGCGCCTTTGCCGAAGGGATGACGTCATCGTCTGCTTCATAATTCTCGATGATACTCGTCAATGTGCTCTTTGCTTGAAACGCATCGCCTTTTCTGGCGTAGGTGTCCGCGAGCAGAATAAAGCTCTTTGCTACCCAATAATCGTGTGTCGCCATGTTATTGATCACGTCAAAAGCCGTTTCTTGCGCCTTACTGTACTGTTTCGCATCATATTGCAATTGTCCCACACGATACCTGGCTTCGGCACCCACCCCCGTTTTGCTCTTCAGCGCCGCCAGATTCAGTTCCTTGATGGCTTGTTCCACATCGTTTTCTTGTAATAGGGCACGTCCACTATACAAATGTGCTACGGCCAATTCTTCGTCAGATGATCGGTCGTAATTTTTGATCAGGTTCGCATAGTTTGCCACTTGATCCAGATCTCCAAGTTCGAAATAACAAACCAACAGGTTGGCTAAAGCGTACCCATAATGCTCTTTATATTCTGATGTAATTTCTAGTTTTTTAAGGTGTACAATAGCCTCGTTGTATTCCTCCAACTCCAAGTATAACGCGGCCACCGTCAGCAAGGTATTGGTGGTATACTTACTGGTCCAGTCGTTCAGAATGATGTTCAAATCGTGCAGCGCTTCCTTGGAGTGACCACTGCGGTACAAGCTTACCCCGCGAATATAGCGAGCGTGTTTTTCCTGCGCGGGTTTTGGAAACTTATCAAAATATGCGTTGATGGCTTCCACAGCTGGTTCATATTCACCTCTCGCAAATAAGGAGTGGGCCACCTGGAATGTCAAGTTATCCTGTTCCGCAACGCTCATATCGCGAATATTGACGTTGGTCGCGTATCGGATATAACTGGAGGCATCTCCCTGATCCAAATAGATGTTCTCCAGAGAACGCAGTGCTTGTCTTGCATCGTTGGTCTCAGGATGTTCCTCCACCACCTTCTGAAACGTCACTTTCGCCGCTTCAGGGTCGTCGTTATTGTATTGGACAAGCCCTATGGTCACCAGCGCCCGGGGCACATAGCTGCTACGAGGATATTGGTCAACCATCCGTTGCAATCCTTCAATCGCGGTCTCGTAATCTCCAGTAATGAAATGCGTGTACGGAATCTCAAAAGCCACGTCATCGGCATAGTTCGAGGAGGGGAATTGCTCAACAACGGATCGTAGGGTGTTGATCTTTGCTTCATTATCCCCCTGCAGTCCTTTGATAATACCGTGCTGGAATAAGGCATAGTCTTGGTTAGACGCTCCCATACTAATCAGCCGATCATACGATTGGTTCGCTCTGCGGTAATCGCGCAGGGACAAATACGAATCGCCTAAACGTGCAATCACGTCATGACGTACCTTTTCTTCCATTGCACTCCCTTCGGTAGTCATAAAGCGCTCAAAATAATCAGCCGCCATACCGAATCTATTATTACGAAACGCTGCATAGGCCAGACCATAGTTGGCATAACTGTATACCTCAGTGTTTCGTGCAGCAGGCAATTGCAAGAATCGGGAGAAATTTTCCACCGCTTCTCCGTATTTACGCACCTCATACATTGCCTCGGCTTTCCAGTACGTGGCCAAAGCCGCCATCTCTGCATCAATTGGGAACTTTTCTGATCGCATGAACATCGATATGCTGTTCTCAAAAGCCCGTTCGTTATAAAATTCTAAACCGCGATAATAGGTAACTTGTTGATACACCTGATCAACTTCTTGACTTCTGCTACCGAACGACTCGAGCATATCAACTGCTGCATGGAAATTGCTCGTACCCAACAAAACTTCGACGATTAGTCTCTCGGTTTTCTGCGAGTTTTCAGCTGTAAGCTCCCTATCGGCATACTCACGAACAATATATTCTTGTAGAACGCTCTGCGCCATCTGCACAGAGTCCATTTCGTATATTACTTTGGCATAGTTAAACAGTCCGTCCAATTGCAACACTGGATCAAAACCGAGTTTAGATGCCTTGAAAAACGCATCCCGTGCCCCTTGCTTATTCCCCGTCTCTAACGCAATGTGGCCGAGTGCAATTACCGAGCTCTGATAAAAGGCATCCGTGTTCTTCAATTTAGATAAAATCGTGGCCGCTCTTTCGTATTCGCCTGCACGATAAGCTAAAATGCCGATTCTATGGTTATCGATATTGTCTGGAGAAGCATCGGGATGCCGCTTTAATAATGGCGTATAGTACGCTTCTTTGAATTTGGTCCTTGTAAAATAGCCGTCGATGGCGATCCGGCGCAAGTCCATTTCAAGTGCTTCCCGATCGATATCCATATCGGGACTCCGGCGAATCTTCACCGCATCGGCCAGCATGGGCCGGTAATCGCGCACGATCTCGATAGAATCTAGAAGTGCAGGCTGTCCGTCTTCTTGTAACGTCTCCTCCCACAATTCTTCTTCTAAAAGCCCTTCCTTTTCCTGCGCATATCCAACAACCAGTCCGGCTGAGACGCAGCAGGTAAGCAAATATTTCACCGTATTATAACCGATCCCTTCATTTAATCTCATCGCTAATTCGTGTTTTTGAGCTATTCCAAACGGTTCTTCGTCGGGAGCAGGATAAAATAATCCTAGCTTAAGTAGCTACACCAAAACTAATTAATTCCAATCACAATTGGTTAAATCATCAGCAAAAAGCGGGCACAAATTCATCAAACCGAAAACGATTGGTACAAAAAATAAAAATAAAGAGTGAAAAAGGTTTTCTGGATTTTCGGAGCGATCGAGTGGATGTGTTCTCTTAATGGAATATAGGTATAGCCCAACTTCCTCAAAAGGAGAAGACAGGGATTTCCACCTTAAAGTTTTCATTAAGAACAGCAAGAGCTAAGAGCGGCCGGGTTTCGCAAGTCACTAGTAAGCGGCTGGAGGAAAACCCGTGGCTTCATTCTGGCTTTAATCTTAGGGTTCTATGTCCCATTCTATTGGCTTCAATCTGTCTGCTACTGTTGTCAAAGTTTTTAGTATGTCTTTTTCGGGTGAAAGTTCGCCAAATACCAATTCACTGAAACTTCCTGTGTAAGCATCTTTGATTTTATTCCACGTGTCTGCCGTATCAGAAAAAATAATTGCCGTCGTAGGGTGATTGGCTAACCACTCGTTGTTGTTCTTGAAACTTGTAATGTCATCATTTGCTACACGCAAAAGCATTGTTTCAAATTCGTCTGATTGAAAAAATGATTTCAGATTTTCATCTTTCAGCATCAAATGAATGTCGTAAGTATGACGGATTTTGTTCCGTAAATCGGCAATGGGTTGTTGTGTTTGAGAAAAACGCACCAAGCTCATCATTTTCTCACATAACGTTCTTTTCGGGTTCAAGGCCAAAACTTCAAACGGATTCATTCCGTATTCGTCAATGAGTAACTGCTGACTATTCTGCAACATCATTTCATAAATGAACGAACTCACATTTGCGGTTGTGTACGGTTCAAAATTCCCTAACCAAGTAGATTCAACAATAATAATATCTCGCACTTGCCCGAAATGTCCTGTAAAAGTTCGTGGGTAATGATGTGCTGTTTTACGTATCATTCCGACTTTATTCGTAATTCCGTCAATGTCTATTTCGCGAAGTACGTCTGAAACGCATTTGGAAATCTTTTTGATTTTGTTTTTCAGTTGGTTTCCGTTTCGCTTTCATTTCTCAATACCACCAAATCAATATCTTCCGAAAAACGTTGTATCATTCCAAAACATTTTGATAATGCTGTACCGCCTTTAAAGACGGTTTCTTTACCAATGTCATTTTTGAAAATGTTGAATAAAGCGAATGTTACCCAATAATCCTTTTCTATATAAATTTCCTTTATGCCTAATTGCTGTGATGTAGCAACAACGGCATCTTGAAACAGTTCTTTATTTTCGTGTAACTTCATTTTATATTCCAATTTTCTGCGGTTGCTAATTGTTTTTTGCTAATTCCGTATTCGTATTTCGAAAGCGGGTTTAAACTTATTTTTAATGCAGTTAAATCGCTTTCAGTTTTTATATTTTCCAATAACGCACCGAGAAAACTCCGTACTCGTGGTGGATAAGATAAACCGCACTTTATCAAAAGTTTTGTTTCTGTGGGATTGAGTTCTTTCAGTTTTGTTAAAAGTATTTTGATTGCAGAACTTTTATCCAAGTCAGGAATTTTTTTGAAATCCTTTAATGCGTCCAATAACCCCAACAAGTAAAAATTTTTATCGGTTACGTCCACATAACTTTTTACAGGGCTTGCTTTTACGTTGCCGTTTGAAACGGTAATCCGTTTATCCCGACTTGCAATTTTTATGCTCTTTGGAACCTGTGTTGTTAAACCCAAACGGTTGTATAGCGAAGCTCCTGTGATGTAGGCAATACGTTTGCCTTTTTCAAAAAGATAAGGTTTTAAAATTTCTTCTTCGTTGGGTTTCAGTTCGCCAAAAACGGTTTTCTTGGGCTTGTAAAACATACCTGTCGAAACTCTTCTGATAACCCCTTTGGCAATCAGTCGTTCAATGGCTTTGGCCGCCGCAGAAAACTCCTGCGGTTCAATATCCAATTGCTCGTATTTGAACGTAGTTCCGTCAGCCAACGTACTGATTTGTTTCTGTATGTTTTGTGTAACTCCCATTGCTCTGCAAAGATAGTGAATATTATTTTTATGTCAAGTAAATGAAACATAATACTTGACATCTAGAACAGAATATCGACAAACAAAAAGAACAACAAAGTTAACGAAAACACAAAGCGGCTTTAAATTTCACACCAGCTTTAGCTTGGGAAACCGGATGAACAACAATTCAGCCCGGTGTTTCTGGCTCTCGAACCATCTGCTCGGATGCTTGAACAAGAGACGTCTCGATCTGGCTAATAGTTGTTTCAGCGTATCTCCATTGGGCAACAACTCAGGCTCATATAGGTTCCCCCGCTTTCGCGATTCCAGTATTTTCTTACTTTCTGCATCCAATACCTCCCAACGATACTTG
>DXCW01000038.1 GCA_019115805.1 Candidatus Sphingobacterium stercorigallinarum | reverse complement strand
TGATAGTAATAGCTCAATCCCGAGAGGCTGAGCGAGAACAAGATACTTATAGCTAATACTAAAGATCTAAAGTTCATTACGCTATCCGTTTTTCTTTTACAATTTTGCGATAACGGTTTTTCCACCGATGACCTTATCGCCTATATTCACCATGACCTCTGCGTGTAAGGGTAAGAACAAATCCACGCGAGACCCAAATTTGATGAAACCGAACTCCTCGCCTTGTTGCACTTGTTGACCTTCTTTAACGTACCAGACAATCCGTCGAGCCATTGCTCCGGCAATCTGGCGGAATAACACTTCTACCCCCGATTTGTTTTTGACCACCAAAGTCGTGCGCTCGTTGTCCGTAGAGGATTTCGGGTGCCAGGCGACCAGAAATTTACCGGGGTGATATTTAAAGAAAGAGACCACTCCCGAAATGGGATTCCGATTGACGTGCACATTAATCGGCGACATGAAAATGGACACCTGTAGTCTTTTTTCTTGGAAATACTCCACTTCCTGCGCCTCCTCAATGACCACCACCTTTCCGTCGGCCGGACAGAGGACCACCTGCTCATCCAATGTGATGGTTTTGCTGGGGCTGCGGAAAAACTGTAAAATCGTGATTAAAAGGAACGCGGAAAGGATATAGACGCCCCATTGGACGACCGGTCCTGCATCATAATAGTGGGCAATCGCATTGATGATAAAAATCAGTAGCACAACTAAGGCTAAGCTGGTATACCCTTCTTTATGGAATTTCATGTCGGTGAATTATTTCTGCAAATATAACGATATCTGGGGAATCTTCTACGATCCGTTTTCGCGACCGATGGAAAGACTGTGGAATTCCAGCTGGCCCCGCTCATCGGCACTCACGACGCCCGAAAGGGTGATGGTATCGTCGATCAACACATCGTTTTTTACCGAAGGAACGAAATAGTCTACGCTTTGCAAAACCAGCAATATGGCCTGATCCATTTCCTCATTAATCGATTTGGTCGTGAGCCAGCTTGATGTTTCTCCCGAAGCGCTGACTTGAAAGACGAGCTCGAAAGTTTGTTCGTTCTCCGGCGGAGTGGTAGCTTGCGCGAATGCAGTGGTGAGGTGATTCGCCAGATAAAGTGTGAAACCAGAAAAGTCATCGTAGCTACACTGCTTCGAAATTAGGGTTTCCCCTCTGACGAAAGATTCGAATGGAAGGAAGTTATACCGCAGACTACGGTACGGGGCCTGTTGAATCAGGTCCATTCCACTTTGTAAGCGCCCGTTTTTATATTCTTCCTCGGCTACGCGTTCACTTTGCTGATCCTCGGATTGAAAGAAAATCTCCCAATATCCATTCGGCTTTCCATCTTTCAACCGGCCGCGATACCGCAGGAAGGAGTAGCCGTAAGGGTTGTAACCCTGTATAGGGACCTTGAAATCATAAAGTCCGCTGCCATTCTTCACGCGCGGTCGACCGCGCCGATCGGTATAGGATAGGATTTGCGTTTGGGTACTGTCCACCTCTAGGGTGAGCATCGGACGCCCGTCGGGATAGTAATACTCCCATAATCCCACAGGAAGGTTGTTGAGGAATCGGGTTTCCCATTTTTTAGCACCATTCGGATGATAAGCCTGGAACAGTCCTTCTTTTCTTCCGTTACGGTAATTGCCCTCCAAAATGACATTTCCCTGCTGATCGAAATCGGTAAAGCGACCGTTTAACTGACTTGATGTGACGTCGAATCCAGCGACACGCTCCACTGATTTGAACACGCAATCTTTGTCGACCAAAAAATAGTTTTCGTCAAAAAAGAATCGAACGGTCGTTGCATTGACCGTTTCTAAGAATACCGTTTGGGATGGCTGGGCAATAGTCGATAGCGTGCCCAGGGTCATCCAGCACAGAAGAATAACTGCTCTCATTAATGTGCCTCCAACCAGTTGTGGCCTTCTCCGATTTCAACTTCTATAGGCACCCGTAGCGTAATAGCCGTTTTCATTCGATGGGCAATGAGCGTTTTGAACTGTTCTTTCTCGGATTCAGGTACATCGAAGACGAGTTCATCATGGACCTGCATGATCATTTTCCCTTGTAGTCCTTGCTGTTCGATATCGGATTGGATGTGAATCATAGCGATCTTAATCAAATCCGCCGCCGAGCCTTGTATAGGCGCATTGATCGCATTTCGTTCGGCAAAACCACGCACCGTAGCATTCGCTGAATTAATGTCCCGTAGATAGCGTCTTCGTTTCAAAATGGTTTCCACGAAGCCCGCTGCTTTCGCTTTTTCGATGATGTCGTCCATGTAATCTCGTACCCCGGTATATTGAGCGAAATACTGATCAATAATATTGGCGGCCTCTTTACGGGGTATTCCCAAACTTTGAGAGAGCCCGAATGCCGATTGTCCGTAAATGATTCCAAAGTTGACCGCTTTGGCATTGCGGCGCATATCCGATGTAACCTGGTCCAGTGAAACCCCATACACACGCGCGGCAGTAGCTCGGTGAATATCCAGACCTTGTTCGAAAGCCGCTAACATATTTTCATCACCACTGAGTTCTGCCATAATGCGCAGTTCAATTTGAGAGTAGTCTGCCGACAGCAAAGTCCAGCCCTCTTTCCGTGGAATAAATGCTTTTCGTACGCCGCGCCCACGTTCCGTCCGGATGGGAATGTTTTGCAAATTGGGATTGGTCGAGCTCAGACGACCGGTTGCCGCAACCGCCTGGTTAAATGACGTATGAATCAAGCCTGTAGACGGGTTGATCAACGCAGGCAAAGCATCGACATAGGTAGATTTCAGCTTCTGAAGTTGCCGGAACTGTAAAATATCCTGTACGATGTCTGATTTGTTGGCTAAGGCCAATAAGACGTCTTCTCCCGTTTTATATTGTCCCGTTTTCGTCTTTTTTGCTTTGGGATCTAACTGTAATTTGTCGAATAAAACTTCACCGAGTTGCTTAGGAGAGGCAATGTTGAAGGTAACTCCAGCTTTTTGATAGATTTGTTCTTCCAAATTACGGAGGTCATTTTCGATTTCACCGGAAAACTGTTTTAGGGTTTCCACGTTGATCATCACGCCATTTTTTTCTACTTCAGCCAATACCTGAATCAATGGAAATTCGACCTCTTCGGCCAGCGCCAATGTATCGGTCTGCTGAAGCAGTGGATACAGCTTTTCCTTCATCTGCCAAGTGATATCGGCGTCCTCGCCAGCGTACTCCTTAATCGACTCGGGTGCCAGGTCACGCATATTTCCTTGTTTCTTCCCCTTATTCCCAATCAGTTCGGTAATCGGAACTGGCGAGTAATTAAGGTAGGTCTCGGCAATCAAGTCCATGTTGTGACGGCTATCTGGCTCTAAGAGGTAATGCGCAATCATGGTGTCAAAAAACTCACCCCTAACCTGAACACCGTATCGCGCCAATAACAACACATCGTATTTGATGTTTTGTCCGACTTTCTGAATAGTTGGGCTTTCCAATGCCGGTTTGAATAAGTCAATCATTTCCATGGCGATTTCTCGCTCTGGGTCCGCGGGTACGTAAAACGCTTTTCCCGACTCCATAGCAAACGATATGCCGACCAATTCTGCAGCATGGGGATCGAGCCCGGTGGACTCGGTGTCAAAAGCAAAGCTCTTGCTCTGCAATAAGGCCGCTGCGAGTTGACGTTTCTCTTCGGCTGTGTCCACAAGGTGATATTCGTGTGGGGTCGTGTGGATCGTCGCAAAAGGTTGGGCTTCTAGCGCAGCCTCCACGGCAGTACTGGCGCCCTCGGCATTCGCATCCGTATGGGGTGTAAATAGATCCATTTGTCCCGAGTTACTCGTCTTGGTCTCCCCGAGACTGAAGTTCTCGCCAAATACCCGCTTGCCCAGCGTGCGAAATTCCAATTCTACAAAAAGCGGTTCAAGCACTTCTTTACTAGGTTCTTTAAAGGCCAGTAAAGACTCGTCCAAATCCACCGGAACGTCCAATAAAATCGTAGCTAATTTTTTAGAAATGAGTCCTTGCTCGGTGTAGGTAATGACGTTCTCCTTAAGCTTCCCTTTGAGCTGGTCGGTGCTTTCTACCAACTGTTCGATCGAACCGAATTGCTTGATGAGTTTCTTGGCTGTTTTTTCGCCAATTCCAGGTATGCCCGGAATATTATCTACCGCATCGCCCCAAAGACCTAAGATGTCAATGACCTGCTCGACCTGGTCGATCTCCCATTTTTCCAAAACCTCCGTTACGCCCAGTGTTTCTGCGCCGTTCCCCATTCGGGCCGGTTTGTGGATAAATATATTCGGTGAAACCAGCTGAGCGAAGTCTTTATCCGGCGTCATACAATACACGGTATACCCTTTCTGCTCGGCCTTTTTTGCTAAAGTACCTATAATGTCATCCGCTTCATATCCATCTAAAGTAATGATGGGGATATTGAATCCCTCAATAAGCCGGAATATATAAGGTATGGAGGCTGCAAGATCCTCAGGCATAGCTTGGCGCTGTGCTTTATAGGCTTCAAACTCGATGTGACGCTGTGTAGGAGCAGCCGTGTCGAACACCACTGCGATATGGGTCGGGTTTTCCTTATTCAGCACCTCTAGTAAGGTGTTCGTGAACCCCATAATGGCACTTGTGTTCAGTCCATATGAGGTGATTCTAGGTGTTTTACTAAGTGCGAAATAGGCGCGATAAATAAGCGCCATTCCATCAAGTAAAAATAGTTTTTTTGATTCCATATCTTCTCCAGAGTCTATAACAAAGTTAGAGAACTAAAGCAATTGAGAGAAGATTAATTATTTTTTTCCATTTTTGCGAATTATATCCAGTACATTAACGGGAGAATGGAGACAGGGTATTGTACATCGAGATACGTCTTGGTACAGCAGAAGTGGCGTCAAGTAAAACGGTAAAGATTTAAAAAGCATGCGCGGGTTAGTCAGAAAATCTACAGGGAGTTGGTATGTGGTCGAGGATGAAAACGGGAACCAGCACTCGTGTAGAATCAAAGGTAGGTTTCGTACAAAAGGCATACGGACGACCAATCCGATTGCCGTCGGTGACTGGGTCGAGTTCGAAACGGAACCCGGACAGCAAAGCGCTGTCATTGAGAAGCTATACCCCCGTAAAAATTATATCATCCGTCGTGCTGTGAATCTATCCAAGGAGACGCAAATCATCGGCGCGAATTTGGATCTGGCGATACTGCTGATCACATTGGCTTCGCCGCCCACATCAACGGGTTTTATTGATCGCTTTTTGGTGACTGCAGAAGCGTACGGCATACCGGCGTTATTGGTGTTCAATAAGCTCGATCTGTTTTCAGAGGAGGGGCTGGAGATTTTGTCCGACTATATGGGCCTCTATCAGGGTCTTGGATATACTTGTTTGGCAATATCTGCTTTGCAGGGCGAGCATATATCCGGGTTAAAAGACCTTTTGAAAGATAAAATTTCGTTGGTTTCGGGACATTCTGGGGTGGGGAAATCCACACTCATTAATCGCCTAGTGCCGGGCCTAGACTTGAAAACGGGAGACATATCCGATTGGTCTGATAAAGGTAAACACACCACGACGTTTGCCGAGATGATTGACTTGCCTTTCGGGGGTAAGCTAATCGATACCCCTGGGATACGTGAATTGGGCATTGTCGATCTGGAACCGCAGGAACTGTCACATTATTTTCCCGAGATGAGGGCACTACTGAACCAATGTAGATTCCACAACTGTCGGCACATTAACGAGCCGGGTTGTGCGGTATTGGATGCGGTAGAACAGGGGGACATCGACCCATCACGATACGATAGTTATTTGAGTATATTTGCGAATGAGAACAATAGGATCTAAAATGTGTAGAGAGATCCGAACCAATTACTAAGAATTTCGTTTCATACATAAACAGGTTTTTAAGCAGTAGCGCCATCTCACTGCCGATGGTTAGCTACAAATTTGAATAACAGTGCGCCACGCAAGGGCGATAGGGCACGAACTGCGCCTAAACCAACGTATTTTTGTATGAAGAATGGCGTGCTACTGGCTAGGGTACGCTTGAATTTGGCTAATTCGACTTAATGAAACGCAAATGAAATCGATATGGAAATGGATCATCGGCATTGTTCTGCTGCTGATCATCGCTGTGCTGGCGATTGGATGGCATTTCAGCCGCAATTGGAAACCATTGATCGCTGAAAAGTTGCAAGAGACGGTGACCACCGCTACAGATGGTTTGTATAGCTTGCGCTACGACGACCTGTATTTGAATGTCACCCTTGGCAATGCGACATTGCAGCATGCAGAGCTGATACCAGATTCCGCGGTTTATCGCCAGATGGTTGAGAATCAAACCGCACCGAATAGTCGCTATCACATCAAGGTGGTTAATTTAAAAGTAGAGCGTTTCAATATCTGGGACATTCTTAAGAATAGAACCTTATTTATTCGAAAGATAACCTTTGAATCTCCGGATATTCATATGATTTCCGAGCGGCATGCTTTTAATGATACCCTCCGAACCGATAATAGCGGTACGCTATACGACAATATTCGAAATGTTTTTAGCGCCATAAATGTGCGGGATATTGAAGTCGATAATGTGCATTTTAAATTGTCGAGAATCGAGGAGAATCGCAGCAGTGATCTGGTTTTGGACAGCGTAGGAATCCAGGTGCATGATGTGCTGTTGGACGAGGCATCGGTGCACGATACAACTCGCCTTTTTTACACTAAACGAGTGGAAGTGATCATTCCGGGCTTCGAATACGAGACATCGGACGGTTTTTACAAAGCGTCATTTGACCGGCTGGTATTGAATACGCAAGAAGAAAATGTATTGCTCACCCAGGTGCGCTATGCGCCGAAGATGGATAAATCCACCTATTTCAAAGCTCGAAACGAAAATAAAACGATGATCGACATGCAGTTTGACACCCTGCGGTTCCAGAAGTTGAATTTTCAAGAATTGATTGATAACCAGCAGACGATTGCCCAGATCGCCCAAGTAAAAAACGGATCGATCTCCCTGTATAACGATAAACGCTATCCCAAAAAAGTAAGCTCAAAGATAGGCCAATCCCCTCATCAGCAATTGTTGAAACTAAAGCAGCTTATACGCATCGATACCATTCAAGTGGACCAAGTCGATGTGTTGTATGGAGAGCATAGTGCGAAATACAATCGCTCGGGCAGCATCACCTTTGAAAAAGCGAAGGGAATAGTAACGAATGTCACCAATGACCACACCGTTTTGGAAAGGGACTCTATCATGAGAGCGGATCTGCAAGCACAAATCATGGGTGCCGGCCGGCTACAGATTGCTTTTGGTTTCGATATGAGGAGTGCGAACGGTTATCACACCTATAAGGGCAGTTTAGGACGTATGCAAGCGACCGCTTTTAACCGAATTCTACAGCCCTTGTTGAATGTGGAAATCGGATCAGGAAATATACGCAGCATTCATTTTAATATGCAGGGGAACGATCGTCGAAATTGGGGACAATTCCGTTTTGAGTATGATCACCTCAAATTGAATTTGCTCGCTCCTCCAGGGCAGGAGATGAACAAAGCTAAAAAGGGGGTGCTCTCTTTTGTGGTGAATAACGTGTTAATCAACGACAGTAACCCTGATGCCAACGGTGTGCACCACATTGGCCAGGTCAACTACCGGAGAGTGGCAGAACATACGTTCTTTAAAACTTTGTGGGAAAGTTTGTTGGAGGGAATCAAGCAATGCGCCGGGATCAGTAAAGAGCGGGAGGCCAAATTGTTGAACACCGCTGAGACGGCGAAGAAGGCCACAGAGGAAACCAAAGGGGTCGTAAAAAAAACAGGACGTTTCTTTAAAAACTTATTCAAAAAGGATGACAAGCAGGAACAATAGCTGGTGTTTCACGTGAAAGTCGGGCGATACTTTTTTCTTTTGATATTGTATATTTGTTTTAATGGAGTCTATCAATAGCTTCCTCAAATATATCTTCCACTACAAAAAGAAGACGGTCGATCAAATTGTTTTTTATATCAGTTTGATCAGTGCGATCGTGATGGTACTCCATGTGGGCTACATCAGTAATCCTGAATTAGCCGATAAGTCGCGCCGGGTGGTTGTGGGGTTGTACTATGGTTTATTTCTTTTTGAGACCATTCGAACGATTTCCTCCATTATTGTCGATCGAAAGGTGAACGTTTCCCATTACTCGGGAGTGCTGGTTTCCCTTTATTTTTTATTTATTACTGTCGCTCGTTTGAGTGGCGGGCTGTTGCAGACATTCAGTAGCGATGAATGGTTGTATTTGGGTATTGCCATCATCTTTTTATCGGAACTGTCCCGCAACAGCCTGTTTTTCGATAGTTTGTACTTCAATCCCACCATCTTATTTGTAGTGAGCTTTTTGGGCTTAATCGTATTGGGGGCGTTTCTACTGATGTTGCCGAGAACCACTATACAAGCCCCCCTGAGCTTCGTGGATGCCTTTTTTATGGCGACTAGCGCGGTCTGTATTACCGGATTAGCAGTGACCGACATTTCAACAAACTTTTCGCTTTTCGGACAGTCAGTCATCATGATCCTCATTCAGATCGGTGGATTGGGGATCATGACCTTTACCGGCTTCTTTGGCTATTTTTTTTCCGGAGGATTCTCGTATAAAAATCAGTTGATGTTCGGTGAGATATTGGGAGAGAACAAGCTAAACTCAGTAATTTCTACTTTGCTAACCATTATTTTTATCACCCTATTGTTTGAGGGTATAGGTGCGGTGCTGATTTTTACATCGTTGGACGCCCGACTTTTCGATTCGGTAGGTGAGCGGGTGTTTTTCTCTTGTTTTCATGCGATATCAGGCTTTTGTAACGCGGGCTTTACCATCATCAAAGAGGGCATGAGTCACGAGGCGTATCGGTTCAATTATCATTTTCAATTGGTGTTAACTTCCATGTTTGTGTTAGGAAGCTTAGGTTTTGGTACCATTTTCAATGTATACACGCTTATTAAGGAGAAAGCCAAACAAGTGTTGAATAAATACCTGTATAAAAAGAGCTATAGGCATCGGCCCAAGATCTTCACATTTCATTCGCGTTTTGTGGTGTGGTGTAATGTAGTGGTCATCGTCATCGGAACGGTGTCTTATTTCTTGATGGAGCGAGAGAACAGCTTATTGCAAGATCAGTCGGAGTGGGGGAAATGGGTGAGCTCTATCTTCATGGCCAATTCATCGAGATCCGCGGGGTTCAGTAGCTTGGAGATCGGTTTCCTGGGGATGCCGACTTTGATTATGATGTCTACTTTAATGTGGATCGGTGTGTCGCCAGGTTCTACCGGTGGGGGGGTGAAAGTAACAACCGTTGCACTTGCCCTGATGAATATTGTTGCCTTAGCCAAGGGAAAGGAATCCATTGAGATATATAAGCGGAAAATTGCTTCGGAGTCGGTAAACAAAGCTTTTGCGATTATTCTGTTGTCCGTCGTCACGATTACGTTTAGTTTTATTTTGTTGAATTTTTCAGATCCCAATCAACAAACGGTATCCTTGCTGTTCGAAACGATTTCTGCTTATACTACCTCGGGTCTCTCTTTAGGGATAACCCCCTCGTTATCCTCGACAAGCAAAATTATATTGATGTTCACCATGTTCGTAGGGCGAGTAGGCATGTTGACGCTGCTGGTCGCTTTCATTAAAAATACCAGAAACAAAAGTTATATTTATCCTACGGAAAAAATTATGTTTTAAATCTACCGCTCATGAAATATATCGTGTTAGGCCTAGGGCATTTCGGACGTTCACTCGCTATACATTTAACAGAACAGGGGCACGAGGTGATTGCAGCTGATAAAAAGATGGCCATCGTCGAACAGAACAAAGATCGCATCACCCACACCGTATGCCTAGACAGTACGGATAAAGAAGCCGTGAGCTCCTTGCCATTGAAGGACGCCAATGCGGTTATTGTAGCCATCGGCGAGGAAGAAGGAGCCAGTTTATTAACGGTGGCACTTTTGAAACAGCTTCGCGTCAAACGGATTATTGGTCGGGTGGTGTCTGATCTACAGAAAACCGTGCTAGAGGCTATGGAAATAGATGAGTACATCATGCCCGAGGAAGACGCGGCAGAGCGCTTAGCAATGCGGTTGGATAATATCGATATCGTCGACTCCTTCAAGATATCTGATAACTATTCTATAGTGGAGACGAAGGTACCCAGCCGCTATGCGGGTATGACCCTGAAAGATGCGGATCTAACCAATCGGTATAAAGTCATTGTGCTGACCACGGTTCAGTTGCCTAATGAGAAAGCGAAAGACGGGAAAGGAGAAGCACGCAAAGAAGCCTCAGGTATCGCCCACTCGGACACGGTGCTCCAAGAAAACGATCTCTTGGTATTATTCGGTGAGCTTTCCAATATTCAAGATTTGATTGAACGCGGTTGATGACGCCACAGCTGCGGATTTGAAATCCGAAGCGGCGTTTCTTGTTGCCGCTTGACCAGACAATCAAAATTCCCATGAATTATTGAAATCATTTGTATATTTTTGGGGCTACATCATTTAAAAACCGTATTGCGCTGATGAAAAATTGGTTTAAAGAAAATCAGCAGCACCTGATCATCATTGGGATTTTGCTGCTGTTAGTCATATTTTATTTTACCCCCGTTTGGCAAGGAAAAACGCTGCTGCAGAGTGACGTGATGCAGGCTCGCGGTAGCCAAAAAGAAATTTTTGAATTCAAGGAGCAAGACGGACATGCTCCCTTGTGGACCAACTCGATGTTTGGCGGCATGCCGACCTATCAAATCTGGTACGAACACGCCAGCAATATCACCAGTTACATTGGGCCCGGCATACGGGCGATCTTCCCGCCTCCAGCGGACGTGTTGTTGCTGTTTTTGCTTGGCGGTTATTTCATGTTCAGTGTGTTTCGGGTTCGCCCTTGGTTAGCGGCCATTGGAGCGGTTGCACTGGCTTTTTCGTCCTACAATTTTATTTACGTGGAGGCGGGTCACCTGAATAAAGCCTATGCCATTGCCTATATGGCGCCCATCATAGGTGCGGTGATGCTTTGTTACCGAGGAAGCCGTTTTTGGGGACCTTCGTTACTCGCTTTATTCTTGGCTCTAGAACTTCGGGCTAACCACATTCAAATGACCTACTATTTGTTTTTAGCGCTTTTGGTGCTGGTGGGTTTTGAGTTGTATTATGCCATTCGAGAAAAAAAGATATCGGAATTCTTAAAGGCTACGGGGATACAGGCAATTGGCGTTGCACTCGCGGTTTTGGTGAATGCTTCGGTATTGTTTCCAACCTATGAATACAGTAAATTGACGATACGCGGAGAAGCGAATATTGCCAAGAGCGGAGCGGAAGAAGGCGACGCCGGACTGGACAAAGAGTATGCTTATGCGTGGAGCCAAGGGATTGGAGAGAATCTTACGTTTTTAATTCCGAATGCTTATGGAGGAAAAACGGGAGGTACGCTGGATGCGGAATCAAATTCGGTGAAAGTGTTGACCGGTTTAGGTTTGCCTGAATCTCAGGCTTTGCAGTTCGCCAACGGTGTTTTGCCGACCTATTGGGGGGAGAAATCCTTCACATCAGGCCCCTGGTATTTCGGAGCTGGAATTGTTTTTCTATTTGTCGTGGGCTTGCTGGTTGTAAAAGACCGCATAAAATGGTGGATATTAGCGGCGACAATATTGACGTTGTTCCTTGCTTTTGGGAGACATTTCCCATTGGTGTCAGACTTGTTTTTTGACTACTTTCCAATGTATAACAAATTCAGGGCAGTGGAATCTATTTTGGTCATTCCATCCGTCTTGATCCCGTTACTCGCGATTCTTGGACTAAATGAAATCCTTGTTCGCAAACAGGACATTGCGAATTTGGATAAAAAGCTGCTCTATGCCGCAGCGGGCACTGGTGCGATTTGCCTACTGATTGCCTTGATGCCGAGCCTGCTTTCCCTGCGAAGCTCTTCCCACCAAGATTTCGTAGCCGCACTACAACAAAACGTCGGGGATCAAGGTATGGCTACACAATTGGTAAATGCGTTGTTGAAAGACCGCGCCGAGATGGCATCCGCTGATGCTTGGCGATCGCTGTTGATTGTGGCTTTGACCTTTGCGCCTATATGGTTTTATGTGAAAAAGAAGATCGCTTTAGGCTGGGTCATTGCGATCGTTGGGGTGGTGACACTAGTGGATTTATGGGCCGTTGATAAGCGTTATTTAAATGCCGACTCGTTTGTCGATAGAAGTGTATATGATCGGCCGATTCCCGAGCGAGAGGTGGATCAGCTTATTCATCTCGATCAGGACCTGTCTTACCGGGTACTGGACTTGACCACAAGTCCTTTTCAGGATGCGAGCACCTCGTTTTTTCACAAAAGTATTGGCGGCTATCATGCCGCTAAGTTGATGCGTTTTCAAGAGCTCTTGGAGCATCAGTTTGACGGGAATTTGAATCAGGATGTGTTGGATATGCTCAACGTTCGGTATCTCATCAGCCGTGATCAGGAAAATAATTCGGAAAGAATTCAGCGGCGGAGTTCCGCTTTGGGCAATGCTTGGTTTGTGAGCAATATCAATTTCGTCAATGGAAACCGCACGGAAATGGACGCGCTTGATACGTTTAACCCAAAACGAGATGCGGTAGTTAGTCAAGGGCAGAAATCTAAATTTGGTGCCATGTCGCTCGGTCAGCCGGACAGTGCTTCATCCATCTCATTGACTTCCTACCATCCGGACACGATGCGCTATGAGTATACAGCAGGTAGTAATTTGTTTGCTGTATTTTCTGAAGTATATTACGATAAGGGGTGGAAGGCCTATGTGGATGGGCAAGAGGTGCCGATCGTTCGGACTAACTATCTCCTTCGTGGACTGGCTTTGCCTAAGGGTGAGCATCAGGTGGAGTTTATATTTGCGCCGTCATCGATGCGGATCAGCAATACCGTGTCCTTGCTTGCATCCATTATATTGGTGATTGGTATTGGTCTTGCGATATGGCTGTCGATTCGACAGCGAAATGTCCGCTTAAAGAAATAGATTCCAAAGGGGCAATGCGCTAACACCGATGAAAGGGGTTCGAAAACCTTCAGAAAAGTTCCAGTTGCGGCTGGGTCACTCTGAAGGTTTTTCTATGGTAAGGGCTGGGTCCTAGTTCTAAAACCGCTCTTCGGTGTCTGACGGTAGGATAACCTTTGTTGCTTAACCAATCGTACGCTGGATATTCTGCCGCAATTTCAGCCATGTACATGTCCCTGTAGGTCTTCGCCAAAATCGATGCAGCGGCAATGGATAGGTATTTTCCGTCTCCCTTGATGATACAGGCGTGCGGGGTGTCTTTGTAGGGGATGAATCGGTTGCCGTCGATCAAAAGAAATTCAGGCTGTACGCTAAGCTGATCTAGGGCTTGGTGCATAGCCAGATAAGAGGCTTGATGGATATTGATCCGGTCAATCTCCTCGGGCGACACACTGGATACAGCGAACGCGATCGCCTCGCTTTCAATAATTCCCCGAAGCTCCATTCTTTTCTTTTCGGACAGCTTTTTCGAATCGTTCAGCGTGGGATTACAGTAATCCGATGGAAAAACGACTGCCGCAGCAAACACCGGGCCGGCGAGGCATCCTCTACCGGCCTCATCGCAGCCGGCTTCGATCCATTGATTTTGATAGCACGAAAGTAAGGGTACAGGCTTTAGCATACACAAAGGTAAACTTTTTGAGAGAGCCTGAAAATGTAACTTCTCTGTTATGTTTTTTCGTTTACATTAATTTACACTTCTTCTTATTTTCTTTGCGTCTATATGGAACACCAATCATTTTTGCTTATTATGTACTCTAAGTAGTTAAAGAAAACCAGTTGCTATGAAAAGATACATCTGCATTATCGTGTTAATCTGTATGGGGCTGTCGCTATCGGCGCAGCGTAGAAAGGAAAAGTTAACCTTGTTGCCGAGTTTTGAGGTGAAAGTGGATGGAGATTTGACCGAATGGGCGGACCGGCTCATGCCGGTAGATCAGGACTCCAGTTGGAGTGTGGCCGTTAGCAATGATGCAACGTTTATTTATGCCGCAGTGCGGATTAAAGATATCGCGCTACAGCAGGAGGCAGCGCGCAATGGCGTCATCATCAACATCAACACAGACGGAAAAAAAAGAGATGGCGCGCAGCTGATCTTCCCAATTCCCGATAGTGAATCGATTCGGGCGATGATCAACGATGAGAATTTGCCGGAGATGAATGTGCGGGAAGAATTGATCCGTAGGAGCCGAGGATATGGCGTGCATGGTTTTGCTCGGATTGTGGACGGAAGGTTGTCTTTCGATAATCGTTACGGAGTGCGCGCAGCGGCTCGATTAGACGATCAAGACGTCTTGGTCTATGAGTCGCAAATACCCATCCAGGCCTTAGGTCTCTCCGATGCGCAACAAAAAGTTGCCATTCAATGCCTGCTCAATAATCGGTTTACGATGCTAAAGCAAGCCTTGAAGGATCGCCCCAGTACACGAGCTGGCGTATACGGCAATAGGAGGCCTACTGTGAAAAGCCCCTATCGAATGCCAACCGAGATGTGGGTGGTGACCACATTGAATGAGAATTAAAAAGAAAAATGGATAAAGTAATTAGATTATTAGGTAGCCTAGGTGTGCTACTTTGGAGTGTGAGCGCCTATGGCCAATCGGGACGGGTGGTGCAAGGTATGCTTATGGATACGGAGTCTCGGCCGATCGCTGGCGCTTTGGTGCGGCTGATTACCGCGGCAGATACGATGGCGACAAGCTCGAGTCAGGCCGGGTTTTACACTTTTGGTAACGTACGAGCCACCTCGTTTAAAATTGTAGCCAGTAGTCTAGGCTTTCAGGCTACGGAAAAGCAAGTGGAGTTCCCCGAAGGCGAGGTGAATTTGCGTGTGCCCAGTTTCGTATTGGCGGTAAATGCCGAGCAAATTGAAGAGGTGGTGATTGATGGGGTGTTGACGGTGCAAGTAAAAGGAGACACCGTGGAGTACTCGACTAAAGATCTGAAATTGCGAGAAGGCGCCGTTGCCGAAGAGGCGTTAAAGAAGTTACAAGGGGTAGAAGTCGATAAGGATGGAAATGTAACAGCACAAGGCGAGAGTATCACCAAAGTACGCATCAATGGGAAAGATTTCTTCGGTGGCGATGTGAAAACAGCCACCCAGAATTTGCCAGCGAACATTATAGAGAAGATACAAGTGGTCGACGACTATGGCGATATGGCCAATCTTACTGGGAATAAGAGCGGCGATTCGGAAAAGGT